>JAPLWV010000053.1 GCA_026396385.1 Microcaldota archaeon
TTTATTGCATTTGGGGCACTTATCCATCTTCTTCTGCGGCTGGTCACCCTTCGCCTTCCCTACTCCCCCTTTAACCACCTTCTCTATCCCACCGGAAATCTCGCTCCCAGCTCTATACGTCAAATCGCTTTTAACCTTACCAACAACGCTGTCGAGTATACCCATATCAATACCTCCTTTCAAGAGATTCGTTTCTACTTATTTAGGCAAGTATTTATTAAGATATACATTATTTTATAACTGAGGTTTTAATATGCAAGTCGTAAGTCGCAATATGCTGGGTTACTCCGGTTATGTGGGTGACATCTCAGTAATACGGAAGGGAAAAACAATCAAATTCGAAAAGGCAAAAAATTATGACGAGTACTACAAGCTAACAGAAAAGCAGACAATAGAAGACGGGGACAGGATAGTCACGGGGAAGAAATCAGTGATAATCCTCATGGGTCGTTCAAAGGACGACAAACTTCAGTCGATTAATATGTTCCCTGAGAGCGAGTTGATTATTCATTGCAAGGACTGGGAGCAGGTGAAGGGGGATGAAAAACGCATTGGGCAGGAGATAAGCAAGATAGAGCTCGTGAAGGGTATATTCGTTGTGTCCCCTGCTGGTGCCGAAGTCACCTGCCCGTTTGCGGAAATTGAGAACGCCGACGATAAAGACCCGACATTCATAGTGGATATAGTGGATGAGTTCAATGTCGTGATACCTGGAGTGAAACTGAAGGTGACGAGCAGGGCGACAAGAAAATCGTACGAGACATTCCCTCCTTGGGGGATGATGGGACTTGCAGAGTTGGTAGTGACAAAGAGCGGGATTTATGAGAAGAGCATGGAGTGGATTGACAAGCGTGTGACTGCCATACAATCCGCAACCGGAATTTTCGCGAACATCAATCCCGATTTCATGTTTGAGGAGAGCGGCATGGAGTACTCGAACCGCAAGTCCAAGGAGTCCGAGAAAACGATGGAGCAGTACGACTACCTGAAAGATTTAGATGTTGAGAAAATGAAGGGGGCCAAGATGTCCCCGGAGCAGATTGAGCTCGCCAAGATGACAGCTGAGCAGTACAAGTCTTCCGGAAAATCCCCTCAGGCTTTCGCGCTTGGCATGTTTCAGAACATGGATTTTGAAAAGCTCATGAATATGCCGGGCATAACCCCTGAGCAGAGGGAGCAGATGAAGCAGGCACTGCCGCAGATGAAAAAGATGCAGGAAGAATTCAAGGGAGGCAAGGGCGAGCAGCTCAAAGCGCAGATGGACTTTTCAAAGAGGTATATGGAAACTGCCGCGGGTGACCCCGTCATCAAAAAAACCATGCAGAAGAAGAAGGCGGAGGCACAGGCAGCTCTGGATGAATATTCTCTTCCCTCGTACCCGAAGCTGCTTGAGAGGTACAAGGTGGCGTGATGGGCGGTTCTCCTTTGGATGGTCCAGGGAAGAAGGGCGAGGAGGCATTTGCTGAGTTTCTCTCAAAGGCATACAGCGAAATTGCAAGGGTTTTCAAGGACAGGAAGATGGAGCAGTTTGAGAACATGGCAAAGGCCGCGGACTCGAATTTCCAGTCTCTGAGGCAGGCCGCTTTCAGCAGGGCTAAGGATTGCAAGAGCGCAAGTTCTCTCACAGAGGCGGTGGAGGATGACGTGGTTTCAATGCAGTCCGCTTTCATAAAGGAATACCAGAGCAAGGAGATGGACGATGACGGGTTCTTCACCGGAATGATGTACGACTT
Source organism: Microcaldota archaeon (assembly GCA_026396385.1). Classification (GTDB taxonomy): domain Archaea; phylum Micrarchaeota; class Micrarchaeia; order Burarchaeales; family Fermentimicrarchaeaceae; genus Fermentimicrarchaeum. Next base: position 1,734 of record JAPLWV010000053.1, read on the forward strand.
CCGTCAGGTAAAATACAGGCTTGCGCTCTACAGGGGTTTTATCGGCGCATTGGGTGCAGCGAGGGCTGCGCTTGAGAAGGCGGGCAAGGAAGATGCAGTTAAAGCGGCAAAAGATGCAGGCATGAGGGAAGTTGAAGCTGCAAAGGAGGAATACAGAAAGTATGTGACGGAATACGACCAAGTGGCGAGCAAGCTGGGGAATGGGGATATTACCGACGTCTCCTCCACAATCATGAGGTATTTCGACCTTTCGCATGAGGCTCTGGTGCTTGAAGTGCCAAACAAATCTTCTGAGAATCCGCGGGATAGAATCCTGCGCCTGACTGGCTCGAAAGAAGGCGAGCTGAGCAACCTGCGCTCCAAGGCGTACCACGCAAAGAGCGTAGAGCTGGAAAAACTGGCTGCAGCGGCAACAATTGCCTTCAATACGTACAGGGGCGCATTCGCAGCGCTGTTCGTTATATCTGAACTGGGGTGATTCTCATATGGCAAAGAAACTGACTCCCGAGGAAGAGCAGTTTGAATTTGGGGGGGCACCTGCCAAGAAAAAGGAGGTTGCCAGCGTTGAGATTGTTGAAACGTTTGGAAATGTGACAGTACACCGTGGCGGGAGCATTAAGGTCAAAGTTGAACCGGGAGCGAAACCTTTTCCCTTGGAGGATGGCGACAGGATTTCGACTAGCCCGAATTCGTATGTTTTAAGCATATGGGACCACCCGCTTGTGGACGGGACCGGCACATCCTTGACGCTCTATCCAAACAGCGAATTGGAAATTTCGTGCAGCAGGGGCTCTCCTGCTGGAAAGGAGGGGGGGTATGCAAAAATAAACCGCATAAACCTTTTGCGCGGCATGATGACTTTCGCGGGAGCCTCCAAGCTTGAACTGAAGACCTCGCTTCCGATAAAACTGAACTACCTGCGCGACTCTGTCATCTGCGGCATTGAGATGCGCAGTGACGGCTCTATCGCCTTTTTCAGAAAGATGTTCATCGACATTGAGCACACGCAAAGCAGGGTGAAATCAGGGATGCTGAGCGAGGAGGCTATCGCGACCCGCGAAGGGCTTTATGAGTTCCGCAAGGCGGAGCCGCGCTATGCTGTGCTGGACCAGATTCCACAGCTTTCAGCAAGATATGCGGGAGGCCTTGGAGCTAAGGCGGTGCTGGGCAGTGGGATAATTGAGAAGTACAATGAAGTAATTGAGAAGCAAAAGAGCGGCCAGTTTGAGAAGGAGATGGAGAATGCAAAGGAAGCGCAGATTAATGAATTTCGCCGGCAGCTGAAGGAGGAGAAATATCTTCCCAAACGGATGGCTGAGGATTACAAAAAATACATTGCGGATTACGAGGAGTCGAAGAGGAAGCCTAAGGCTGCTGGAGAGGAGGAAGACAAAATAGATTATGAAGCGTATGCGCAGAAGTTAGCAGCTGATGGAGATAAAGCGCTTTCACAGCTTGCCTCATTTTCACTTCCCCCGCCAGCGCCGCTTTCTGAGGCGAGGCTCCTTAAGGAGGACAAAAGCGAGCGAAGGGCAATGAACGTGGACGACTATATGCGCAAGATTGTTGAAACATCCAAGAAAACCACTAAGCTGGAGGACCAAGTGAAGAGTGTGCACGAATACATCAAGAAGCGTGAGGAGTTGGAAGGGGGGCTGAAGGATTCGCTGATTAAATCCTTCCAAGTGGGTCAGGAGGCTGGAAAGGCAGGCAAGCCTCTTATGGATGCAGCTACCGACAAGGCGGTAGTGAATTCCAGGATAGAGTACCAAAAAATAACATTCAATATTCTCGCAGCAGAAAAGGGCCCGCAATTCCGGATGATTCAGAGTCCTCCCGGCAGGGCATATGTTGTCATAGGCATCAAAGTGGAGAATGAGAAAAGCGCCAGCACGCTGTACAGCTCCCCTGACTCCGAGATTCACCTTGTTGCCGACACCGGAGAGGTAATCGCACTGGATAATTACAAGTACGAAACCGCTCTGGATAGGGGGAAGCCAAGCGAGGGCTATCTCTCTTTCAAGGTTCCAGAAGACAGCAAGCGCTTTACGCTTGAATTCGGAAAGAAGACTGAGAAGAAGGAGCAGGTTGAAATAAGATTTGGCTGAGGTGTTGTTATGAGTGGAGGAGGCGGAGGAGATGCTGGAAAAGCAAAGAGGCAGACAGACTTCCCGTTGACTTGGAAAGTTTACGGCAGGGCGTATGTGATGCGCGGGGGCTCTAGGATTGAGCTTAAAAAGGGCAAGGAAGTTGTGCTGAAGGACGGCGACAGGCTGGTGACAGAGGATGGCTATATATACGACATCCAGGATGGAGCCACTTCATACGAGCAGCCAGCAGAGAAAACCTGGATGATAATGTACCCGCGCAGCGAAGCGGTGATTTCAGTTCATATTTTTGAAAATGATGAGGATGCGGGGAAGATAACCGGGCACCTTATAACACGGATAGAGCTTGTTAAGGGATTGTTCTGGATTAGGACATCAACTAACAGGGAGGTAGGTGAAAAGCTTGTGCTATCCTCCAACGTTCCACAGCTTGAGTTCAAGCCCGAAAGCGGGGAGTTCGGCAAGAGGAAGGAGGTTGAAGCAATCATTGAGTTGAGCAACGACTCTGTTACTGTTTTTAGAATGGCGGGCAGAGTGGTGCACCGCTCTATTGGCCTGGAGGCCGGCGGAGGAGGGAATAAGATAGTTGCGACTCGGAACGGGCTGTACGCGACAAAACTTGCGGAATACCCGGACAAGCGTGTGAAATTTGTCAATGAGCTGTTCAGAATCATTATGAATGAGAGCAGGCTTCTCAAGGGAGACGGTGAAGGCGGGGATTTCTCCATGCCAGACTATTCTCCGATTCGTGAAGAGGACCGCGTTGTAAAGAGAGAATCAACACGAACGGTGAAGGGGATGAAAGAGATCGAGGAGGAGTACTGGAACAGGATGAGGAAAATTGGGGATGAGGGCAAGGAAAGGGCGAAGCAGTACAGGGAGAAATACTGGAATGCACCGGGAGAACTCCAGAAGGCCTTGCAGGAAGATTATATAAAGAAATCAAAGGAGGAGAAGGAATTGCATGAGGAGTTTAACCGGAAGGAGCTGGAGCTGATTGAAGCAGGCAAGAAGGGCTTGACTGCAATAACCAAAACAGGGGCGATCAACCAGACGATGCAGTACAGGGAAGTGGGGTTCAACTTCAGCAAGGCAGAGAGGGGAATTGAAAGGGGAATGAACAAGTGCCCCAATGGCAAGGAGTTCCTGTTGGTATGGTTCAGCGCTTCAAACACTTCCAACAGCACTGTTTTCTTCGACCCAAATGCTGAGTTCAACCTCCTGGCGGATGGGGAGAGCATACAACTGGACAACTACAAACTGGAAACTGCTCTTGACCCCGGAAAGTCAAGCGATGGATACCTCCAGTTCAAAATCCCTGAAAAGGCGAGAAATTTCGTGGTGGTAATTGGGAAGAAGATAGCTCCAAAGATGGAGCTGAAGTTCAGCGTCTAGCTAAAGTTTGAAGCTCACGCCTACCTTATTGTCAAATTTCCCGAAAAGTATTTTCGCCCTCTTTGCACCTTCCGGAATGGCGAAGAGAAGGAAGCCAGTGGATTCCTGCCCTCCATCTAGGTTGTTCTCTATCTTGTAGTTCTCAAGCGGAATTATTTCCTTGCCGATCTGGAGGGTTATCTCCTCCTGCTGGAAGATTATGAACTGCGACTTGGAAGTGTTTTTCATTGAAAGTTCCAGTATCAGGTAGGTCTTCCCCTCTGGCACCGGGTTGAGCGCCAGCGGTGCTTGTTTTTCCATCTCCAAGGATTTCAGCCTTACCTCTAAAACCTTGTATCTGAAACGTTTTTTTAACATCTTTTTTTTTTCAGCCATGGTTCCACTCCTGAAAAACAACTAAAAAAGAAAAGAGATCACTGGCATGTTAGCCCGGTTATGCACCCATTGTTGTCTCTATCAAAATTTGCATTCTTTTGCTGCTCCCAGCAAGCTGCAAGAGCATCAATCAGTTGTTGTGATACTTGACAGTTTGGCGCTTGGCTGCCCTTAATCTGCATTTCTGCCCTTTCTTCTGAACTCATGCACCTGTACTCGGTTATGCAGTTGTCGCTATCCCTTATACTCTCCACGCTTCCACCCTGCTGATTGCAGGCATTCCACTCCTCTTGCGTTAAGGTTTTAACTTTCGGGCAAATGACTGGAGAAAGACACTGCGGATATTTTGCTATGCTCGATTTAGCTTTCTCAACGCTCTCCAGATTCCAGCTGAATCCACCCTCTCCTCCTTTTGGTTTGAGGTATACGATATACGGGAGTGGGTTAGTATCGGTTATGCGTGCAACGCAAGCAATCAATTGCTCTGAAGAGGTAGTTCTCTTTATGGCAACATTGAACTCAGTACACGGAACAACTCCGCTTGTTGATTCGCTAAGTTTAGCTATTGAGATATTTGATTCTGAGCCGAATAAATTCACTTCCTTTAGTATAATGGGTTCCGTAGAATTCCAAATCGGGTCATTCATGAAGTTCTTGCCGGCACTGTTGAAGATATAGTTCATTAAAAGTAAGAAATCTATATCCATTGCCTGCGGTTTTGCAGTATCAAATGAGAGGTCCGACTCTGACTGCCAGTTTGAAACCGCAATCTCCCCGTTATCAAGGTATACTGTGACTTTTGCATAAGGCTGTCCCCCGATACTAGCACCTTGCATGGTGAGCAATCCCAAAACTGAAGCCCTAGCGCTGCAATTTTTCTCATCCTCAAGCCAGTAGGTTATTAGGATGGTTTGGTTAACCTGTGGTCCTCCCTGCATTGTCCCCTGCACCATCTCATATGCAATTTTCATTGGGAATGGAGAAAGTTTTGGGGGAGGAGTAACCGGTGGTGTCTGATTTGCGCTTGGTGGCGGTGTTTGATTTGCACTTGGCGGTTGTGCAGGAGGTTGACCTCCTCCCGTGCAACCAAATAAAAGCAAAGTTAGAACCAAAATTGCCAAGTATTTTTTCATTTATACCACCACGTCTTATATTCAATTTATAGGTATTTAAGATTAAGCATACATCTGCAAGTCTCAAGCCAAAGCAAGTTTAAATGCAGAAAAAGGTAGGGGGTATGGTTGCGGAGAATAGGTAAGGTTTACTCAGCAATTTTAATGTTTCGTGCGCTCGGACCAATAAGCACCTGCCAAAACAACCGCTAGGGTCAGTCACGGAATTCCGTACACGCATTTAGATTGTTCAATCTGGTTTAGGGGGTCTGCCCACCGCAGTATTGTATGTTTCTCAAGCACTGTTCCTTAGTGTTGTTGTTAGCTATCTTATTGCAGAGTGAGCTGTCGCATTGCGATGAAGCAAGGTTCGAATAGCAATTTTCTCTGGAATTCAATGTTTTTATCTTCTCGCAAATAGTGGAATCTCCAGCTTTTGATGCATACTGCGAATAGCAGCTATCCTTAAGGTATGCCTCAGTAATCTTATCACAGGCAGTTACATCGTCCTTCTGTGTTGCATAAGTGGAGTAGCAGTTATTCTTCTGCGATCCAGCACCATCGCAAAGAGTTACATCGCTTTTAAGCACCGCAAGACCGGAGTAACAACTGGCTTTTTGGTATTCGCTTATTTTTTTGCATATTGATGCATTCTCCCTTTTATAAGCCAAACCCATGTAGCAATAGTCTGAGAAATGCATGTTCTCTACATCTGGCATCTCCTCGCAAGTTTTCATTTCAGGGTCTGTCTGCTCGACAACCTGCTGCACTGGAGGGCATTGCGAGACGTTTGCAACAATCGCTCCGTTGGGGCAGACATATTCTCTTTGAACCTGACCGCCTGTCTGCACGCATCCAGCAAGGAATAAAGCTACAACTGAAAGGAAAAGCAGGAAATAAACTTTCATATTCCATCACCCAAAAATATTGACATATCAGTATTTAAAAGACTATCTAGTTGGAGAGTAAATATGAGATTTAGAAGTCATTACCTCGGGCGCTGTTCGGCGAAGCAAGATTGAATTAGTTCAATTTTACGTCGTAAAATCAGGGACGATTGGAATGCAAAAGTTCGAGAAGATGTTCGATGTCTCTCAACTCTGCCTCCAATCCATTTTTTGAATATTTGGAAAGCTCTTCCTTTCTTTTTTCAATCTTTTTGTTTTTTTCATATTCTTCTCTATAAAAATATTTTTCTTTTCTCAACTGTCTTATTTGTTCAACAATCTCTTGTGCACCTTCGATCCTTTCGGCATAAAAGTCCATGACTTTTTCGTTCTCATCATCCACTGCCAGGAAGGTCGTCTTCTCAAGTGAAAGAATTGTTTCAAATAAATTTTTGTTTCCCACCACTAATCTTCTGAATCTAGAAGTTTCAGGACAGATATGTGAAAGCTTTTTTTCGCTGTATTCGAAGAACTCGCAAAGCTGACTGACATTGCATTTTCCAAATGCAGGATATTCAGAAAAGAACTCTTTTAACTCCGCCAGTTCATCTTTTCCGGGAAGAGCTTGGCAATAATCTTTCAGAGAATATTTTTCTATATCTCCAAGCAATTCTACTACGGGTTCTGAAAGGAGGGAATGGATATATGTTTCTCTAAGTTTTTCCAGTTTTTCCAGATTTTTCGATAGGTTCTCGTAGCTGAGGACCTTTTCCAAATCAACTGTCTCTCTTTCCAACTCAGACATTTCTGCCAGTATTGTTTCTATCCTGGCCTGCTCTCTTTTGAGTATCCTGTCTTTCTCTTTCATTTCCTCTTCGGTTTTTTCGTATCTTTTGCTTAATTCGATAATTTCTCCAAAATACTCAAATTCTTTTTTTGCAGGATCCATCCTGTTATCTTTGATGAGTTTTGCAACTGACATAAACCTCTTTCCTGCATCTTCCGGGATGTTGCCCTTTTCAAACTCGCTCGCCACCTCCATTACAAAATAATTTAATTCCTTGTATAGCCTAGCGCCTTTCTTGGAAAGTTTTATCCGTGTGTTAAGGTCTGGATTCCACATGTTTTTTCCTTTCTCCCGTATTGATTCTATGTCTGCCATTAATTCCTTTAGCCGTTCCGAAAGTCTCACAATAGCAGAAAGTCGGTTCTTTTCGATTTTTTCCATTCTTTTTTCTAAGCTGTGATGTTCTCTTTTTAATTCGAGTATCTCTTCCGCGCTAAGCATCTGATTCGCCTCGGCCCTCTTATTTTTTGACTTCTCAGTCTATTTAATATTTGCTAAAATTTCGTAAGCGCTCAATATTGCCAAAGCAATCTTAATATATCACTGCGTAGTAACCTAACTACTAACTGGTGGTGATTATGAAAAAACAAGTTGTAATCTGGGAATGCGGTTTCAAAGCCGAACAAAAAGATGAAACTGGGAAGGATGAGGAGGAGGATGCTGAGGAAGAGGAAGCAGATGAGGACGAGGAAGAGGAGGAAGATTGAGAAGCCAGCAATTTTAAGCGAGTATTAGTGGGTGGGTTAGGGTAGTAAAATGGTTGATTTGCGCAAGGTTGACTTGAAGGTCGTCGCCCGCAAGGCCATGGAGCAGCACGGGTTCGAGGCCGTGTTCCCTGCGAATTTGATGGCTGAGGTGGACGCACTGGAAGATCAGGCACAGAAGGCTGAGCCGGGTGCCAGGGACTTAAGAGGCTTGCTGTGGTCTTCCATAGACAATTCAGATTCAGAAGATTTAGACCAGGTAGAGTACTGCGAGAGAGTGCAGAGCGGCGAAATCCTCGTCAAAGTGGCCATTGCAGATGTGGACATGTATGTGCCGGAGGGCTCATTCGCTGATGAACACGCGCGCAGGAACACTACGTCAGTTTACACCGGGATAGAAACCTACCCAATGCTTCCGGACAGGCTCTCAAAGGGCCTTTCCTCTCTTCTTCCGGAACAGGAACGCCTGGCCGTGGTGGTGGAATTCTCAGTGCTGCCGGGGGGAGAGGTGCTGCCAAGAGGAATTTACAAGGCGCTTGTGAGGAACAAGGCGAAGCTTGTATACGAAGAGGTCGGTGCATGGCTGGAGGGCAGCGGACCGCTGCCTGAAACGGTTGGCAGTGTACCGGGCCTGGATGCGCAGCTCCGGCTTCAGAATGAAGCGTCCCAGCGGCTTGAGGGCTACAGGGTCGAGCAGGGGGCGCTGGAGCTGGAAACTCTGGAAGTGAGGGCAATACTGCGGCAGGGTAAGGTGTCGGACCTGATTGCCATCCATGAGAACAGGGCGAGGCAGATCATAGAAAACTTCATGGTGGCAGCCAACGGAGTCATGTCCGGCTTTCTGGAAAAAGCCAGAATCTCGACAATCCAGAGGGTCGTCCGCATCCCAAAAGACTGGAATAGGATCGTGGAAGTGGCCAAAGCTCGCGGAGCATCGCTGCCGGCTAAGCCTGACGCCAAGGCACTCTCAGAATTCCTCGCAAGCCAGAAGAAAGCCGACCCGGAGCTGTTCCCTGACCTTTCTTTGACAATAGTGAAGCTTCTGGGTTCGGGAGAATATGTCATGTATGACAGTTTCCAGCCCAATATAGGGCATTTCTGCCTGGCAGTGAGAGATTACACCCATGGGACTGCCCCAAACCGCCGCTATGTGGACGTGGTGATACAAAGACTGCTGAAGGCGGCGCTGGAAAGGGTGCCATCGCCCTACGGCAGTAAGGAGCTCTCGAAAATTGCAGCCTGGTGCACGGAGAGGGAGGAGGCAGCAAAGAAGGTGGAAAGGTTCATGGAGAAGGCTGAGGCAGCATTCGTCCTTTCCGGAAAGATAGGCCAGTCATTCAACAGCATAGTCACAGGAGTCTCTGACCATGGCACATACGTGCGGCTCATTGCACCGCCGGCTGAAGGACGCGTGATGCGCGGGGTGAGAGGCCTCCGGGTGGGCCAGAAGGTGGTGGTGAAGCTCATAAACCTGAATCCGAAGAAGGGGTTCATAGACTTCGAGGTGGCTGGATGGAAGGGCAAACGCCAAAAGAGGTCTGGGGGGAAAGGCTCGCGCAACTGGAAACATAGGCGAAGGTAGGTATGGCAGAGCAGAATGTAACCATAGTTACAAAGCAATCTTAAATTAGTCCAATTTTACTTCGTAAAATTCGTTTTGCTTCGGACGCTGTAGACTTCAAGCAGTTGGCGAGGTCAGTTACGGTACACACTTTCCTGCAGTATTATTGGTGTTATTATTTTTATATCTATCTTCGATGGAATGGCATCAACCACGTAAATAATTATAAGGTTCTATTACGCAAATTTAAGATATGTGGATCGATGAAGATTCTGAGTTTATGAATATTTCAGGGCCGGATCTGTGCGATAAGGAGATCCTTGAGGTGGGCTGTGGCGACGGTCGTTTGAGCGTAAGGTTTGCGGAGATAGCTAAGAGACTTGTTGCCGTAGATCCAAATGAGGAGAAGCTGAGAAAAGCGCGTAAGCGACTACAGAATTACCCCGAGGTTCGATTTGAAGCGGGAGGAGGGGAAAAGTTACAATTCCCAAGTCACTCTTTTGATATTGTATTCTATTCCTTATCCTTCCATCACCTTCCGCTGAATAGACAATACGACGCCATTCTTGAAGCAAAAAGAGTATTGAAGAGGAAAGGAAAGTTGTTCATCTACGAACCAATCGCAGCTGGTCAGATGCAGTCGCTTTTTCTACTTTTTGAGGATGAGTTTGATGAACTGATGGAAGTGTATAAAACAGTTCAAAAAGCTGAGGCCGAAGCTGTTTTCCAGTCCATAAAAAAGAAGGGATTCTCGATCAATTGGAAATTTGATAGCATCGATGATCTGTCGGAGTTTTTTCAGAGGGAATACGGGGAAAAGGCAGTTATGGCAAAGAAACCAGAAATTCTTGCAATCCTCAAAGGACAGAGGGACACCAAACCCATTGTTCTGGAAGATAGATTGATGCTTATAGAGTTGGTTGTGAACAAATGACAACGCCAAAGATTCAGCTTCCACAGCTCAGGGGCTTGGATATTGCCGAAGAGGAGTCGCGGGAGTACGGAAGAAACTTTATCCGATTCCACGAAACCGGACGATTGGAAGGAGGTATTGTGCCTATACTTGGAATTATGGTACCCCCAAATTGCAATTACTCATGCATCTATTGCCAATATGGAAATGACCCGACCAAATCCCAGGAGGGATTGACAGAAAGGGAAGTCAAAGGAGTTTTGGATGCCGCAGTACAACTAGGCGCAAAAACAATCGAAATCGCGGGTGTTGGAGAGCCCACGATTTGGGCTGGGTTGCCGCACCTTCTGCGTGAAGCTTCAGAGAGAGGTCTGCGAACAGTGATTTTCACAAACGGAGCCGCCCTTGCGAGCAATGATGAACTGATGAAGCTTCTGTTTGAGGATAATGCATCTCTGCTACTGAAATTCAACTCATTCAAAGACGATATCCAGGATTTTCTGTGTGGAACCAAACGTGCCCATGAATGGAGAGATCGCTCGTTCCAAAAAGCAGTTGAGGTCGGTTTCAACCGTGAGACTCCCACACGTCTTGGAATCGAAACCGTGATCTGCGCTCAAAACCGTGATGAGATATTAGCGCTCTGGAACTTTGCACGAGAGCGAAATGTTTTTCCATTCTTCGAGACACTGCACGCAACTGGACGTGCTTTAGTTGAAATGGATACGATAAAAGTGAGCCAAGCGGATCTCAAGAGCATATTCGAAGCCGTAGCTCATGAAGACAAACGCAAATGGGGGTATGAGTGGACTCCCTACATGCCGTATCTTGGATTTTCATGCACCGTCTATGATCATGTCATAGTAAATCACGATGGAAGAGTGGCTTCTTGTTTTGACTTCGGGATTAGCGAGGGTAACATAAAGAAAAAAACATTGGTAGAAATTGTAAAAGGTTCGGAAAGATTATACAGGATAAGAAAACTCAGAGAAGAATTTAATCGATTCATTACCTGTCGGGATGCATCATCTGGGGAAGTGCCACTAAAATCGGATCGGAAAAGTTTGCCTATAGTTTGAAAGTTTCCAGAATGTTGCCCCTGGAACACAATGTAGTCGAATTGCTTGACCTGACCGACAAAAGACACCGCAGCAATCTCTGTCCTATAGACACTTTCGTGTCTACTTCTGCACTTAATATTTTCATTCAAAATACGCCAGCGGCGTGCACCTCTCTTCAAGCCAAAGCAATCTTAATATACTCCCGAATGGTAGATATCTGATGTGGTGGTAAAATGAGTCTGAAAGAATTTCTGAAGCCGTACTGGAGAAAGATCGGGATATTTATTTTACTAGTGTTACTGCTGGGTATCTTTTATGTTGTATCTAGTGATAGAATGATGAATCTAAGTTGTATGCAACCTGGATGTGCTAACCCTACCAGGACAATTTCAAACTGTTCTGTTATAGATCAAGCTGGAGAAATTTACCATCTAACCGCAGATATAATCAACACCTCTCTGGGGACATCTGGTATCGGTCCATTTAGTGGAAGAGCCTGCATGTATGTTACGGCTGCGAATGTGACTATCGACTGCCAAGGGCACTTGATTGACGGAGTGGATATTATCTCAGAGACTTATGGAGTCTATTCTGATCAGTTTAACACAACAATCAAGAACTGCATCTTCACAGACTGGAATAACCCAATAGTTTGGTATAACATTGGGGATTCAGAGGGGAGTATCAGCAATGTCACCTTTAGCGGAACGCAAAACGGAATTTTCTTGTATGATGTAAATAATGTCATGGTGGAGAATATCACAGCATATTCAAATGATATTGCGCTAGCCTATGTCGGAAACAATATCACGCTCAAGGACTCCAAGGTTTATAACAACATATACGGAATGAATATAAACGGCATTAATGGAGGTTCAGTCTTCAACAATTTCTTCAACAACTCAGTCAATGTTATTAGGATAACTGGAAACAATTTTTGGAATACCACAAATCAATCGGGCACTCGCATTTATGGAAATGGCACGCAGATAGGAGGCAACTATTGGGGAAACCCAACACTTACTGGCTATTCGGATACCTGCAACGATACTAACAATGATAGCTTTTGCGATGAGCCATATGATGCTTTAAATGGAGTATCCTGCACGGCGGGAGTGAATTGTTCCAGTAATACCGACTATCTTCCACTAACTGGTGCAATACAGCATCATTCTTCGATACTCTCCTGAAGTTCGGTATACCTTTTGATGCAGAGTAATTAGCGAAGAAGCTCAAAAAGCGAACGTAGTTGTTTCTGGTGCAGATTGACAGGTTTCTGGCTGCATTCTCCTCATCAAAGCACTTCAGATCTTTCCTCATTGGGTCCGTAACCCCTCCATAAGAAGTCAAGTACCTCTCAATCTCCTTTCTCTTCTTTTCAGCATACCGCTCGTTCATGTCTACACCTTCCAGCGCCCTTTCTTTTAAATCACGTGGAAAGTGTAAATGAGCCTAACAAGTGGAAGGCCTCGGACGCTGTAGACTCCAAAAAGTTATTCTAGCCGAAAGTATTTTCAATAAAGCCACCGTAACGATTTTCATGAGGTACTGCACAGAATGCGGGAAAAAGCTTCTCAAACCAAATCTAAAGTTCTGCCCTGAATGCGGGGCTGCTCTTTCCAAGGAAACGCCTCCTCCCATTAGTGGAGAACAGCCACCGGCTGCGCTTTCAGCCAAAGCCGGAACGGAAAAGCCGGCTGCGGAGGAACCTGCCAAGAGCAGGAAACCAGGATTTCGGGCATTGCTGTTTGTTCTTGGTATGCTTTTGGTTTTTGGTATACTGTTTTCAGTTTTGCTTGTGGGTTTACCGGTTTTATTTTTCTATCTTAGCGGAGGCTCGTATGATGAAGGTCAAGATGCTTGCGCTAATGTGACATGCAGTAATTATTGTAATGGCAATATTCGGTACTACAACGGCTTCTGCGTGGTTGGCCAGTGTCAATATTATCCTGAAGTTTGTCCCAATGGCTGCAGCAATGGCTCGTGCAATTCGCCTAAACCCCTTGAACCTGAATTATCACAAATCTACATCTCCGTGAGTCATGAGAACGAAGATCCGTATTACGGCAGTTACTGCGACAAGATTAACCCTTATGATTTGAGTGTCCGTGAAGCTGTTTCAGAGGCGATTAAAAAGCATCCGGGGCGTTACAGCGTTGACCAGCTTTTTGACATATTCGACTGGGTGAAGGCAAATATAGAATACCAGAATGTTCCTTTGGGGGGGATTCCCTATCCTGCATCGGAAACCTTGGCAACAAAATCAGGGGATTGCAAAAACCAGGCGGTCTTGGTGACATCTATGGTAAGAGCGATAGGAGGGACAGCGAAAGTCGTGGCAGACTCGGGATGCAGTCACGCCTATGCAATAGTGCATGTCGGCTCGTCAGAGGTAGAGCTGAGCAATTTGTCACGGGCAATTGCCAGCCATTACGGCTCCAACTCCTCGGTGGATTATTTTAGGTATAACAACGGCACCGTGAACTACCTTGTGTATAACAACAGCATCTGGGTAATCTTCGACACGGCTGGGGGGAACTATCTGGGCAGTACGCTGAAGAACTGCTCGGGAAACAGGACGCTTAACATGATTACAAGCTGTTTAGATTGCGTTAACTCATATCCAAATAAGCCTTATACGTTCAATGATAAATGTTACTCTCAATGCCCTTCGGGGGCGGTTACGGCCAATCAATACGCATGTAAACCCTGTCCGGCAGGTTACCAGAGTTATAATGACCAATGTTTGAAATGTCAGACAGGTTGGATTCTTGGCACGGATGGGTTGTGCCACGAGCCATGTGGAGGTCCTACCACCTACTGCCCGGCTGGTGATTATTGCTCCAATGGGCGTTGCTACAGGAGTTGATCATGGAAGTAACAGATGAAACCAGCCAGTTTCTCGCAAATTTTACGTCGTAGAATACGTTTCGCCTCGGACGCTGTTGACCTCATCATGTTGTATCAGGGGTTGTTCATATCCTCATTGGCATTAATATTGCGGATTCCCTGCTTAAATAATACAAGGTTAGAGGAGCTGGAGAGCCGAGCGAGCCGGATGCTTCGGAAATGCCGGAATAAGCCCTAGACTTGAGCCAGCCTAAACCGATACAAACCAGCCATCCTTGTCCAGCTTGAACCGATGCGCCGGGTTTTTCGTGCAGACGAATTCGCCTGACTTCTCCTCCCTCAGCGCGCTTGCTATTGAACTTTCCATGTTGCACTTGGGACAGATTCTCCCCATCGTACCACCCCGCTGCTGTTCAAGTAGAAGCTATCAGCCTTGCGGCGGTTTAGCCTTAAAAGCAGGGCGAGCTTCATCGCCTGTTATGTATTGGCATGATAGGGTATATAAATTTTATCTGAAGAATCAGGCTTTCATCCCAAGCAGCTTCTCACTTCGCAAGCCTATGCTGCTCCCTTCTTCTCAATGTAAAGCTTTCCATCCCTGCCCTTTATTCTCAGCTTCAAGCTGCCCTTGAGAGTCTCTTATCTTGAGCATGCTTAAATTAGGTTTTTTCCGTATTTAAGCTTTGTTTAAGTTAGCCTTTTCCTTGCATCTTGTCCCTGTACTTATCAACGATTTCTCTTTTTTGTTCCTCTGTTCCGCGTAGGAGAAGCATGATATCCTCCCCGACGTCTTTCTCGTGTTGCTGGAGCAAACGGTTGAGATGTTCCAGTGTTGCTTTTTTTTCCTCTTGGCTTGGACCAGGTGATTCTTGTTTGGCTGACTTCCAAGCAGGATGCCCAGCGAGGTTATCCTGTTTCTCTCTAAGTTTCTTGCGTAGGAAGGCCGGCACATTTAGTGATATTCTCATCTCCTCCCATTTCTCCAAACCGCGATCTTTCACAACTGAGCTCAGGATATTATCCAGCCTCCCAAGTACCGCACTTGGGTAGCGGCTTGTGACATGCTCTTTGAAAATTTTCTGCATTTCTTTTTTGGTTATATCTCCTTCGTTTTCTATTTTGTGCCCTATCTCTTTGAATGCTTCTTGTTCATGGGGATGGAGCCTTGTGACCAAATCGTAGAAACATTCTTTCATTGCATCATCTGAGAATTCGTACCTTGCGACTGCTAAGAATGCATATTTTGTTGTTCTTTCTGCTGGCGGAGTCTCCAAAAACTCCCTAAATTCTGATGGTGAAGCTCCCAGAATTGATATGGGAGTAAGCTCTGCCGGATTTATTCTGCGCTCCTGCGAGGTTTTGATGTTTTCTTTTAGATTGGAGTGGTTTGCGCCTAGGACTAAGATGAATTGTTTGGGATCATATCCATTCTCCTCTAGAGTTTCTATGTTTTTTTCCAGGGTAACCGGCGGCACTCCTAGAAGCCGAACAGATGGGGGTATCTTATGCTCTTCCAGAACCCGCAGATTTTTGTAAATCTTATCAAGGGGATGTTGTCTCAAAAGATTGCTTATGGTTCTGAAAGATGTTTCTGGCATCTTTTCTTTCAGCGTCATGATCAGCTCTCTCTGCTCAGGCGGATGGTGAAATGCCTCTCTCTTTGCCTGACCCTCAGACATCCCGAACTTTTTCACCAGAAAATCTACAAACTCTTTAGTAGTCAACTCTTTTTTTGAGCTACTGCCGAAGTCTGGCTTTTGCGCAAGAACCATGCTTGAATTAGGGCTTTTCTTCTATTTAAACCTTGAAGACCCGTAAATAGGCGCGGGATTTCCTGCTCGCATGTTAAATAGGGTTTAGAGATAGTTTGGATCTAGCTTGTTCAATCTCTTCTCTTATGTTGTGCTGTTTGATGAAGTCATTCATGCGCAAGGTTTCATCAGAAGCGTCCACAAAGTCGGTCAGGCGTAAGAAATCTCCTGCATCACTTAGATATTTAAGGTCATACAATGCCTTTGCAAGACCACCTTTCCTGTCGTATATTTTTCCTACGAGGACATCATGGTCTGCAGTTGCATGTTTGGCTTTGGATATCTCAATAAGCTTGATAGACTGTTCAGAAAATTCAATTTTAGTCTTGCTCTCGGTGTCTTCTAATGTGCCCAGTAGATTTTTGAATTCCATACCAAACTCCACAGCCGGGTGAAGTTTACTATCTTTAGCAGGCTTGAAATCTACCCTTATAGGTTCGTGGTGAGGCAGGATGAATTCTGCGTTCTTTAGCTCGCAGTCCCAGTCGAAGAGCATCTTTAGCGTCCCAACGAGTGCCGTACCGTCGGATATCTTTCTCGCCTCTGGTGCTTGTTTGGGCGTTATGGTAAGTTCGATACCGTCTTTTACGACGTTTATGTTATAGGAATTGTGCTTACCATCGCCACCCCACATACCACCGCCGACTTCCATCATTTTAACGTCGTCATCTCTGTATTTGTTTTTATATATTAATTCTTTCTCTTGTCCTTGTTTCTTAGTTGCTACAGGACCTCCCATGACTTCCTCTTGCCATGGTTTCTTAGTTGCGACAGTACCTGACATGAATATCACCACATAAATTATGCCACTTAGCATATTTAAATGTTATATGCAATCGGATATGACAAGTCAGAGATGAATAACATCCCGCCGATTCCTCAGAGCCGCCTCCTTGGCTATAAATCTGGTGAGATCCTTGTATCGCTGCTGCTCCTGGGGCAGTTTATCAAGTATTTTCTCATTGCGATCGCAATAAGGCGCTGACCTCATTAGCTTATCCCTAGGAAACTGCTGCAGACCGAACCTTTTCTCCATCTCACCCAGCTCCTTGTCAGCAAGATCAACCAGCTGATATGAGAAATATTTGGGGTCAAGCTGGGACAGCCTTTCGGGCGGGAAGTAGTTTATGTAATTAATGATAGATGGATGTTCTGACAGGTTTCTGAAAAGTTCGGTTCTGGCATTTGGGCCCTTTGAGGAATCAAAAAGCCCGGCCTTTGCCAACAAGGGACATGTATCCTCAAATAGATTCAATGGATTGGGGTAGTATAATGGGAAAGCATGCAGCGCGTATGATGAGGTTAGCCTAAGTATTCCTTTGAGGTCTTCAGATGACCTTACTGCGCCTGTTTCTGCTAAAGACTCAAATGCATGTATAACTGATTCAGGTAAACGGGAAGGGGTTCTGGCATCAACTGGCGCTTTAGTAGAATAATCGTACAGTAACTCGGCCAGGCCATGGAGGAGCTTTGTATTCTCGAAGGTGGGGTCAAGCTTCATGGATTTTAGTATTCTGTCATCGTTGAAACCCAGACGCATATGCATCTCATCACGCTTCGCCTCATTCGTCTGCTCTGGATTCGGTTTCTGTGATGTTACCATGTAGAATTTATGCCTTTCTTAATATTTAAATCTTAGGCTACGTTAAAATAACTTTAATTACTTCGGAGATTCAGCTAAGCTCGGGATGCCCGGATAATGCAAGAGGATGGCATAACCTTTATAAATTGAAATTGAGCAATAATTTGGGAAGTGTACTAACGGAGGGATGGGATGAGAAACACTATCACGCTCGTTCTTTTGCTAATGGTTTCACTCACTATTTTCGGATGCACGAATACGGGTGCAACAACATGCAAGGCGGACACTGACTGCAAGGACTGGCAGGTGTGCAACCAGAAGAGCGGAAAGTGCGTTGTGAGGGAAGGCTACTGCGCTGCAGATGTCGACTGCACGGACTCGAGAAAGGGATGCAACCTCCTGAATCACAAGTGCGAGTTCAGGGGAGGGTTCTGCCTTGATAACTATGACTGCAAGGATTGGCAGTTCTGCGACAACTCCACAAGCAAGTGCGATGTGAAGGCGAACAGGTGCGATTCCGATTCCCAGTGCGAAAGATGGGAGAACTGCGACATAAGTAAGCACAGGTGCGTGGCAAAAACTGGCTTCTGCTCAGATGATTACGACTGCGGAAGCTGGCAGGCATGCGACAACATGACAAAGCTGTGCGCCGCAACCACAGGATACTGCACTGAGAATGTTGACTGCGAGAGGTGGCAGACATGCAACACGGGCAACCATTTCTGCGTTGCAAAGAAGGGGTTCTGCAACAACGATTTGGATTGCGATTCAAGGTATGTTTGCTCTGGGGAACACAAGTGCAAGCTTAAGGCGGGCTACTGCCTGAATGACTCGGGCTGCGAAAGCTGGCAGCTCTGCGATCTGAGCTCGCTGCTCTGCAAGGCGAAGAGAGATTACTGCAATGATGCGAAGGACTGCGGCTCCTGGGCAATATGCAATGGTGTAAATCACATATGCGAGCCAAAAGCAGGAAAATGTTCAAGTAATAGTGACTGCGGAGGATGGCAGATGTGCAACAACAACCACGACTGCGTGACAATGGGCGGAATGTGCGGCTCAAACAGTGAGTGCAGTGTAGACCACGTATGCGACCTGACTCCTGGCAGCCCAACGCTGTATACATGCGTCCAGATTAACATCCCGTGCAACGGAGACTGGGACTGCCCCGGCTCCACATGCAACCTTGAAACGAGAAGGTGCAGGTAGGCTCATTCAGTCATGATGAGATTCTTTATCCTATCGGAGATTTCATAGAAAGCAGGGTCTCTCTCGTGCTCTGATCTCGGGTGCGGTATGTCTATGGGTATGTCGCCTATGACTTTTGCAGGCCTTTTTGAGAGCACAATGACCCTGTCTGCCATGAAAACAGCTTCGGAGATGAGATGGGTTATCATGAGGAAGGTGTTGGTGGGTGTCCTTGTGTCCTTCCATATGTCAAGCACATCCTGCCTCAGGATTTGAGCGGTGAGTGCGTCAAGCGCGGAGAATGGCTCGTCCATGAGCAGCATCTCGGGCTCAACCGCAAGGGCGCGGGCTATGCCGACCCTCTGCTTCATCCCTCCTGAGAGTTCGGAAGGGTAGGAATGCTCGAATTTCTCAAGGTCGGTAATCTTCAGGTAATGGCTTACCAGGGCATGCCTCCTTATTTTCGGGATGCCGAGCACCTCAAGCCCAAGCTCTATGTTCTCCCGCACATTCAGCCAGGGGAAAAGCGCAAAAGTCTGGAATATCATGGTCGCCCTTTTGGGATCTGGACCGTCAATGGGACTGCCTTTGAAGAGCATTTCCCCGGAGCTGGGTTTCTCAAGGCCTGCAATAATCCTCAGCAGGGTGCTCTTGCCGCAACCGCTCTGCCCCACTATGCAGATGAACTCGTGCTCCTGGACATCGAAGGTGACGTTGTTGAGAACTTTTACCTTAGTGCCGTTCTGCAGAAAGGTCTTGCTGAGGTTTTTTATGCTTAGTATAGGAGCCATTCTTTCACTCTAGGTTTAAGTCATTTCAAATTTATATCTTTCTGCTTTTGCAAAGAGGTAACTCCATACGATACGGTTCAGCAGGATTATGGTGAGGGACATCGTGGCTATTGCCAGGGTGACAAGCCAGGGGTCTCCCCATTCTGCAGTAGCCTGGCTTATGAAAGCTCCAAGCCCCTGGACAGAATAAGGATGCAGGGGTGAGGAGGAGCCATTCAGCGGGTTGATGAGAGTCACATAGCCGGAGTAGAAGGGCAGTTTTACTGGGTTGCCAGAAGTTGCACTCTGCCCCACCTCGCTCACATTGAGAGCAAGCGGGATGAGTATGCTCCCTGAAATTGAGCGCAGCTCCAGCGATGCATTATGCACACCAACGCCGCTCACCTCCAGCATCCCCTTGCATGTCCCTGCAGCGCAGGGTATTGTCGTAGTTTTATCACTGACAGTGGCAGTTATGTTAGTCAGCATCACACCAGAGTAGTTCGCCTCAAATGGGATATGACCTCCGTAGTTTATGTATTCGCTGACTATGCTGGCATTCCAGGCACCTCCCCACGCTTGTATGCTTCCCACAATTATCGCTGGGAATATGGCAGGCAGTATGACATATCTCACAAAGTTCCAGTCCTTTATTCCAAAGCAGTTGGCAGCCTCAGTGATATCTCCTGGGATACGCCTGATGGCCCCTATGATGTTGAAGAGGAGATACCACTGCGTGCCTGTCAGTAGAAGCAATACGGATGCCGTCTCCACCCCAAGGGGACCAGTCCCAAGGTACCTGAAGACAACTATTATTATGAAGGGGAACAGCGCCAGTGCAGGCACTGACTGACCGATGTCAAAGAGCGGCATGAAGATGCCCGAGAGCGTCTTGCTTCGCGTTATTATTATTGCTGCGGCAAGAGTCCAGGCAAGAGCTATGACATAGGCAACAAATATTCTGGCTACTGAACTCAGAGTGAGCCATGGTAGGGAGTAGACCTCGGGATGGTTGTGGATTGACAACTCAAAATTGGAGAGAGGTTTTTGGAGTGATGCTGCAACAAAAAGCCCAACAGAATACATGACAACCGCAAATAGGATTGAGAAGAGCACCAGGTTGCGTATCCTCATCCTCCTCGGGTCGATCATTATTTCGACGGTATGCAGCTCAAATTCTATGTCAGCAAATTTTATGTCAGGAAGCTTGACCAGCTGATGAATCCTCTGCGTTATGCGCAGCTCGCGGAGGGCATCCTGAAGGTCGTCAAGCCTGTCGAATATAGACTCTATGAAAAGCGCCAGATGGGAGCTTGTCTTCTTGCGCGGTTCTGCTCCTTCCAGAGTCTGCACCTTGAACTTCTCGGAGTATTCTATGAGGGGGGCCCAGACGAGCTTGTCAATGGAGAATATGAGCAGCACGAAAATCGCCAGACCGAAGAGGGCGGATACTATGCTGTGCTGCACATACACTGAGCTTGCGAGGTAATAGCCAATACCCGGCAGGGTGTAAGTCTTCCTACCGAATGTCATGAATTCGCATGCGACAAGGAAATACCAGCCTCCGCCCCAGGCGAGTATGCTGCCTGTTATGAATGAGGGGAATATGAATGGAAGAAGCAACTTCCTCAGGTACACGAAGCCGTTCAGCCCGAAAGCCCTGCCTACGCTCTTCAAATCCTCTGGCAGGTTTCTCACTGCACCGTAAACCCCGAAAGTGACCGCCCAGACTTCTCCTGTGAAGATGAGCAGTACTGAGGCTATCTCAACACCCAGCTCGCCTGGGAAGAGGTTGATGAAGAAGAGTATGGCAGCTGGCAGGTAGCCCAGCACAGGTATGGACTGCAGTATGTCAAGGAGCGGTAGCATTACCTTTCTGGGCTTCTCATAGAGGCCGGCGATCAGCCCGTAGGTTATGCCGAATATCACCACAAGGACATAGGCGGCAATCATCCGCAACATTGTCCTGAGGACGAAGTAGGGCAGGTTTGGGGTATTTGGGTTACTCTGGATCTCCCCAACCCACTCCGGAAACTGCTTATGCGTCATAATGGATGCAATGGACAGCAGGACCGCTAGACCTATAATAATTTTTATGAGAAGACCCCTCCGAATCTGCATCAAACGTATTTTTACGAACAATCTTTATATTAATTGATGCTAAATTACTACTGATTGGTAAACTACCCACGACTGAAGTCTGTGGGCTTCCTTGTGATTTCGAGGTGATTTTATGGCGGGTAAGGCTATTTTAATAATATGCGATGGGTTAGGTGACAGGCAGATCAAGGGGAAAACCCCTCTGCAGATGGCGCGGAGACCTAACATGAATGCACTTGCCTCCAAGGGGATAACTGGCATTATGCATACAATAGCTCCTGGTGTTATACCCGGAAGTGATACCGCACACCTTGCCCTTCTCAGCTATGACCCGCACACTTATTACCAGGGAAGAGGGGTATATGAGGCGCTTGGTGCGGGCTTGGAGCTTGAGGATGGTGATATTGCATTCAGGTGCAATTTTGCGACTGTTAACGATAGGATGGTTGTCACGGACAGGAGAGCTGGAAGGATAAGCGGTGTTGGGGCAGAGCTTGCAAAGGGGCTTAATGGCCAGAAGGTGGATAGTACGGAGATTGTGTTCAAGGCAACTACGGAGCACAGGGGGGTGCTTGTGCTGAGGGGTGAAGGACTTTCACGAAACGTCTCCGATGTGGACCCCCACGAGGCGAATATGTCTGTGATGAAGTCCAAACCTTTGGATGGAACTATGGAGGCTAAGAGGACTGCTTTCGTACTCAACAGATTCACTGAGCTGTCGCATGAGGTTTTGAAGGACAATCCAATAAACATAGAGAGGGAGAAGAAGGGAAAGCCTCCTGCCGACATAGTTCTTGCGAGGGGTTCGGGTGCCTACAGCAGGCTTGATTCACTGCAGGAGAAATACGGGGTGAGGAGTGCATGCGTTGCTGGAGGTGCGCTGTACAAAGGAGTCGCAAAAGCGGTAGGAATGGATATCATTGATGTGGAAGGAGCTACGGGAACAGCCGACACAAACCTTGCGGCAAAAGTTGCGATAGTGAAGAGCGCTCTCAGTGAATATGATATAATTTTCCTGCACATAAAGGCAACCGACAACTTCAGCCATGACGGGGATGTGAAAGGAAAGGTGAAGATGATTGAAAAAATCGACAAGGCAATAGGACCCCTGCTCAAGACAGAAGCGTACATCATACTCAGCGGGGACCACAGCACTCCTTGCGCGCTGAAGAACCACTCCGCGGACCCCTTACCTATAGCCGTATACGGGGAGGGGGTG
Organism: Microcaldota archaeon; assembly: GCA_026396385.1. Classification (GTDB taxonomy): domain Archaea; phylum Micrarchaeota; class Micrarchaeia; order Burarchaeales; family Fermentimicrarchaeaceae; genus Fermentimicrarchaeum. Next base: position 24,214 of record JAPLWV010000053.1, read on the forward strand.
AGGGTTGATGACGTGAGGAGGTTTGATGAGATATCCTGCATGAAGGGTGGACTCGGGCATATCGGGGGGTTGGATGTGATGCCGCTAATGCTCAGCTTCATAGGCAAAACCAAGATATTCGGCTCTTAGAGGGGGGAGTTGATGCCTGAGAGATACCGCTTTCTTGAGCACACGGCTGATGTGCTTTTCGAGGCGTATGGAAGCACTTTTGAATCTGCGCTGGAGAACGCTGCAGAAGCGATGTTCAGCGTCATGTCGCATATCGACAAGCTCAAGGGGGAGAGTAGCTTTCAGGTTGAGGAGCACGCTGACAGCTTGGAGAACCTGACTGTTTTTACACTGTCAGCAATTCTCTCAGAAAGCGAGATTGGGAAGGTTATGCCAAAAAAGTTCAAGGTGGAGAGCCTTGAGTATAAGGATGGAGAGTTCCTGCTGAAGGGAAAGGTATATGGCGAAAAATGGGAAGGGAAAAAGGTGAAAAGGGAGATAAAGGCAGTGACACATCATCTTCTAAAAGTCGAGAAAAACGGTAAAGTCAGCATAAGAGTTCTGCTCGACATATGACGAAGAAGGTATTTTAAATAATAAAAAGCAAAAAACATAGTGATGAATATCAACCCACTAAGCCACCTGAGGTTTAGAACTGGTGGGCCGCCAGAAATGCAGGCTAGCACCATACGCATGGGCAAGGACGGTTTTGACATAACTTTTAAGAAAGGTAGCTCCAGCCATGTTGTGCCAGGGTATCATCTTTTCATGCTGAAAAGTTCCAATGATGCATTCAACGTTCCTGGTCTGTTCACAAGGAAATTCAAGGGCATACCCTTCTCCATCCTTTACGACTTTGAAGAGGACAGGGAGTATATTGTTACAATAGGTGCCAGGAGGCAGGTGATTGAAAGCATATTTGGGGGCATAGAAGGGCTGAAGTTTGAGTATCTCACCGAGTGCTTGGATGAGGATATAGACGCTAGAACACTGTGGAAGTATGTCGCCTTCCCGCTTCCCGAGGGTGCTGTGAACAACTTCGACACATCAGAGAACTTATTGCTGATGCAGTCAAGGATGTATTACAACCCCGAGAATCTTGCGGATGTGTACCATGCTATGAAGAACAACCATGCAAAGATGCTTGTTTCCTTTATCCCTGCTTCAGAGGCTGAGCTTGAGAGCGAGAAGCTGTTTTACGAGAAGGAGATAAAGACTGGCAAGAGAAGCGGGTATATAATGAAGGAGAAGAAGGTATCAAGGTTCATTCTGCTGAGCAATGTTGTTGCAAGCATGTTCACAGCAAAACCAGTGCATGATTTGAGCAAGGGTGCGATATACGGACAGGAGAGATTTGAGGAACTGCCTGTCAAGATTGATACGCGCAGGGAGCACATAGCGCGCACAATAGTCAACATGTACAACAATGCAAGGCGAACCAATGACGCAATATTCAAAGTCACGTTTGTGGGCTACGGGGAAAACTCAGACCTGCTGGAGATGCACTTCCGCTCCAAGTTTCCATGCGTGAAGGAGCCCGTGTCTCTGACAGAGGAGTTAACCTACTGCATACCCCAGAAGGGAGGGGATGTGATGAGCGGGCTTTTCGCATCCAACTTCATCTACTTCCCGAAAGGGTATGAGCTGGAAGAAAAGGAAAAGAGTTTAAAAGTGGAATGAGCTAAAACTACTCGCAGCCCCGTCATCTAGTGGTCAAGGATGGGAGCCTCTGGAGCTCCACACGCCGGTTCGAATCCGACCGGGGCTATTGTGACATGCTCCACCTATGAATAGGTGTGGGCTTCCTGCTTCATTGACGTTGCTACTGCAACATCTCTCTCCTTATGCAAGGAATTGCAGGTGTTACTTCCCCCTTGCCCAGGCTTTGTATATTCGCTTTCATCCCACCTCTGAAGAGTGTGGGGTTTTCTCGCTCGCTTCTGCTAACACCTAGTTTGAAATCTGGATTATAAACAGAAATAAAGATAGTTACTTGCAACTCAGTCCATCTTTGTGTAAACGTAGCTCTTCACAGCCTCCTTTGCCTTTTTGATGTCATCCACCTTGAATGCGAATATTCCATCCTTTCCCTTCTTCTCCAAGCTGTAGATGCTCCTTATGTTCACACCCTTGAAGGCGAGTATTGCTGCAACAGTGCCAATCTCCCCGGGCCTGTCAACAAGCTTCAGCACCAGCACTTCGGATACTGCTGTGAGGAAGCCTGCTTCTTCCAGCACCCTCTTCACCTTCTCGGCATCCTTCACAACAAGGTGTATGACTGCGGTGCCCCCTATGCTCTCTCCGGACATGTAGTTTATGTTAACTCTGTTCTCATTCATCTTATTCGAAATCTTGGCCAGAAGGCCAACCCGGTCCTCAGCGAAAACTGTCAATTCTTTCATTTTCTTCCACCCCGAATCTATTTAGGTACACGTATATTAAATTATTCCTTGCTATCAACCCATCTGATGAACTCTTTTGAACCTTTTGAAACTTTGAAAGCTATTATGCACGGCATTTCGTAGGAGTGGAGCTGCTTCACTCTGCTCTCAAGCTTTGCATAATTTCTCTCAGCTGTTTTCGCGATGATGATGCATTCTTTTTCGTTCCTCATCATGCCCTTCCAGATGAAGAGGGATTCCATGCCAGGTATAATGTTGACGCATCTGGCCAGCCCTTCCTCAGCAATCTTTTTGCCGACTTTCCTTGCCTCCTCCTCAGTTGGAAAAGTCATGTAGACGAAGAGCATCAGTCCCCCTCCGAGAATTCATCCAAAGTCATCTGCGAAGCCCTGCTCAGCTCTTTTGCGTCATAGCCCCTCCTTCTCAGCTCGCTTGCAAGCCTCATGGTTTCTCCATGGGTGCAGTATATTCTCTTTGGAGAGCTCCTCTCAACATACTCGATCAACTGGTTGAAATCCGCATGGTCGCTCAAAGGGAATGCCCTGTCTGCAGAGTAGGCAAATCTGAGAGCCCAACCGCTGGCAACAGCGCAGACAACTTTTCTGTTGTATATCCCCTCGAGCTTGCTGCAGAAGCTCCTGCTTGCTGAAGTGGGAGTGACGATTGAGAGGAATTCGTGCTTCATAATCTCCTCAGCCTCGTCAGTCCTAACAGGAATCCTATCAAGCCTTATTCCAAATTTTTCATATATGCTGCATGCTTTCTCGATATTGGATTCCACAACGGGAGCTATCCCTAGATACTCGTTTGCAAGCTTCACAAGCTCCTGAGCCTTTCCGATTGAATAACCGCCAAGCATAACTATTGCTCCCCTCTCAAGGTTGCTCCTCACCCACCTCGCCATGCAGGAGTATACAAAGTCCCTCTCGGGAAAAACCATTTCAGGGGAACCAAAGGTGCTCTCCATTAGCAGCACATCGCAATTCTCAACTTCCGCACCTTTCATTGTGAGCGAATCGTGCAGTTTGAAATCTCCTGTGTAAAGGAAGCTCTCTCCGTTGCATTCTGCCCTGAGCTGCTTTGAGCCGAGTATATGACCTGAATTCAGAAGCTTGACTTTCACTCCATCGCACTTGAAATGCGAAATATCTCCCGAATGGCCCGCCAGAGCAAGGGTTTCTTCCGAAGCCAGTATACTCTTGCCGCCTGACCTGAGTGCGGAGA
>JAPLWV010000033.1 GCA_026396385.1 Microcaldota archaeon
AAATGGAGCAAGTTCAACCAGCTTGTGAAGGAGAAGAAACTTATGATAGTGACGCAGGAGTCGTATATACATGTGGATATGCCCGAGACTGGCGTTAGCCCTTACTACACATTCAGCAAACTGCATGATAAGTTAGATGAGGTCATAGATGACAATAAGATTAGGAGGGTGGTTATCGACTCGGCATCAATACTTAACCTGTTCTTTGATAATGATCTTGAGTATAGGAGAACTATATTGAACTTGCTCAGAGACCTTAAGAAGAAAGGATGCACAGCGATGCTCACCGCAGAGCTTCAGAATGTGAACAGGGAGACGGTGAGGTTTGCTACAGAGCACTTTGTTGCAGATGGAGTCATACTGCTATATCTACTAGAGCAGCAGGAGAGGAGGATATCCGCCATAGAAGTCCTGAAGATGAGGGGGTGCGACCATTCCAAAGTGCTCACTCCTTTCAAGATAACATCCAATGGAATTGAAGTTTATGTAGGGGAGAGAGTTTACTAGGCTGAGAGCGGATTGGATGGATAGAAGTGCTGCGTTATCACTTTTAGGTTTGCTTTTGGTAATAGCAGTCATAGCCAGCACCATTTCCTACAATGAATTTGCAAGCAGATGGCAGGTGGACAACACATTAAGTATGGTGAACTGCGGGAATGAGAGCGTTCGAAGTATAATTAAACCGCCAGAGACTGAAATCGTTGAAAGCGGGGGCAAGAGCGTAATAATAGTGGAGAACATTACAGTGAAGGATAGGGAAGCTCTGTTTGCGGAAAATGGTTTCAAGAGAGCGTTAGAAAGCGAAGATAGGCTGCTGCTGTACACCGGCCAGAATGGGAAGAACGCTGTGATTGTATCATCCTATTTCAATGATGCTGAGGTGGAGATGCTAAGCAAAGATGAGAGGATACTCAGACCGCTGAAAAACAAAAATGCTCCGGGTACGATGAATATATCGTATATAGAAATATCCGATCCGACAAATGCAATAGTGGAGACTGTCAGATATAATGACTCGTGGGTGCCGATACTAGTGCCGCACGCGATGAGCTATGAGAACCTCTCATCAATTGAAAACTCAAGCGAGTTCAACAGGGTAATTGGGGATAGCATGAACCTTAAAAAGAGGTCTTTGCTGCTTTACAGGCCACCTGGGAGCGAAATGAGCATAGTGATTCCGGTGAACTTCACCTATGAGGAGGTGGAGATGCTGGCTAAGAATGATGCAGTTAATACGGCCATGGAGCAAATCACTGTCAGCGCAGGGGAGATCCTGAATCTTGAGGATACGCGCGAGTTCAGAGACATAGATATAGCAAGACTTCCATACGAACCAAACACAAAAATTTATACTTCGTTTAACATAAGGGGAGAGCTTAGCTTCCTTTCTGAGGATTTGTTGATGTATCTCGCAATATTCATTGTTGCCCTGGTTATGCTATATGTGCTCTACACAATCCTCATTGCCTAGACCGCTTCTCCTGCACAGGAGTCAGCCCAACTGCTGAAAATTTATCCATATCCTTGGGGGCAGTGCCATGCCAGTGTTATTATATTCTTTTTTCCTCCGCTCTGGCTGGTTGCAAGAATTACCTGTCTTGGGTAGAACAGCTGGTACTCATACTCCAATCAACACACCGGTATTTTTCCTTCAGTCAAAGATTTGCAGAATGATTGTATGTCGCTCAGTTCTTCTTCGATTATCTCCTCAATCTGCATTGAGAGCGATTTAGGATCAGAATTCTTCTCTTTACCCACTAGCTGAACTGCTATGACCTTTGGCTGGTCTACGGGTTGCCCTATCTGACTTAGAAGCCATACATAGACTTCGTCAAGCCCCGTAGTCTCTTTATATATATGATTCGCCATCTTGTGCGTTAGAAGATTGTATATTTTACCTACATGGCTAACAGGGTTCTTGCCCGCAGCAGCTTCGTTGCTTATCGGTCTGTTGAGCGGTATTATTCCATTCACTCTGTTTCCCCTGCCTACCTGGCCGGAGTCTCCATCTTCGGCAGAAGTTCCAAGCACCGTGAGGTATACGCCATTAACTCCTCTTCCATGGACGTCTAATGTGTTAAAGTCAATCTTGGATTTCTTTCCAACTTTCTCAACTACAAAAGTTCTTATTTCTTCTAGCATCTCCTTTTTCTTGCTAAAGTAGTCCTGCTCAGAGTCTATGAATCTGCCAACAAATGCCATTGCAACTGTTAGATGAAATTCATCGTGCACTCTCAGCCCCATCACTTTGATATCCTCGCCAGACTCAGGATGCTGCTTCTTGAATTCTTTCGAGTTGAGGAAAAGCTCTGTATCAAGCACAAGCCTCTCTAGCTTGGACATGGGAGCATATCCCACGGCTGCACTCGTGTCATTCGCATCAAGCATGCCTTTTTTCCTGCTGAATATATCGGTAAGTTCAGCCGAACCTTTCCTCAGCTGATTCTGGAAGCAGACATTCTTATCAGGCTCAACAAACCTAAGGTTCTCCTTGAACCATTTCTTTGTGGCGTTTACCGCAATTTCTTCAACAGGGATCTCAATGCCTTCGGACTCATATGTCGCCCGGTCACCCATAACCATAAGCATTGGTTCGTCTATCCTTCCCCCCCCGAAAGCTAGCGATGCCCTACCAGCAGCTAGGAGACACTTATCTGTGTTATGGTGCAGAACACGGCCGAATTTTTTTATATACTCCTTGCTCAACTCGATGGATACCTGATTCATGGCCCCGTCACATATGTGATCTGGGTGCCCGGTACCTTTCCTTTCAACAACCTCAACCATCTTCTTGTCAATTGGAAGCTGTTGTAGCTCTTCTATCAGTATATTCCTCAAAAAATCACCTCATCAGCTTAAGTATGGATTGCACGGATGACGCAACATCATTGGATTTTGTCACGTATCTTCCTACGATTACTATATCCGCACCACTTGCAAGAGATTCCTTCGCAAGCTCTAGATCTATGCCACCCCCAACACCGACAAGCGCCTTTCCTTTGACTTTCGCCTTGAATTTCTTCAGGTAATCCCAGGAATGCTTTGATGTTGACTCAGAGTCTATTCCTCGGTGAAGGAGTATAATATCTGGCATGGCATGTGCTTCCCTCAGAACTTTCAGCGGGTCTGAAACGTTCATCATGTCTATTGAGGAGTATATACCTATCTTCCTAGCCTCTCCTATAAAATCCTTTATTGTCAAGGGAAATGCAAGGCCTGAGACGACTGCAGCATCTGCTCCTGCCTCATGAGCTATTTTGGCTTCAAGAGCTCCCACATCAAGGGTTTTCAAATCTGCTGTTATAAACGAGTCCTTTCGGATTTCCCGCATCGTGGCAATGACTCCGCATCCATATTTTTTGATAAGCGGTGTTCCTGCCTCGATGATTATCTTCTCACTTTCCGGGAGGGCTTTAACAACCCTTATAGTTTCATCAATGTCCGGGGTATCCAGCGCAACCTGGAGATACGGGGGGTTCTTAAGAGTTCTCAAAGCGTCACCTTCTTCCTAATTTGCCAAGATACTATTTATAATATAATATTATTAATATACTAGTGCATGTTAGGCTGTGAGGTGGTAGGATGGCCGTTTCACCATTGGATTTGAGGTATAAAAACGAGATGAATGCAATATTCGATGAAGAGAACACGCTAGCAAAATGGCTCATGATTGAGGCTGCGCTGGCAAAGGCGCAGGCTAGGGTTGGGAGGATACCAAGAAGTGCTGCCAAGGAAATAGAGGGGAAAGCAAACACGAAGCATGTGAGCCTAAGTAGGGTGAAGGAGATTGAGAGGGAGATAGACCACGACCTCATGGCAATGGTGAAGGCTCTGAGTGAGCAGTGCAGTATAGAGGCGGCGAAATATGTCCATCTTGGGGCGACTAGTTATGACATAGAGGATACCGCTCATGCGCTCATACTGAGAGACGCGATGAGGATTATTGAGAGAAAACTCAAGCACCTTAAGCAGATTCTTCTTGTGCTTGCGGAGGAGAACAAGCTGAGAGTATGCATAGGCCGGACTCATGGACAGCATGCAGTTCCCACAACATATGGTATGAAGTTCGCCCTCTATGCGTCAGAGGTTGAGAGACAGGAGGAAAGACTGAAGCAGGCAGGGAAGAGGATGTTTGTTGGAAAGATGAGCGGTGCTGTTGGAACAATGTCCACATTTGGCAAGGAGGGGCTGAGGATTCAGGAGTACGTGATGAGGGAACTTGACATTGTCCCTGCACTTGTGACAAACCAGGTTGTGCAGAGGGATAGGCACGCTGAAGTCATGTTTGTCCTGTCTCTGATAGGATGCACACTTGAGAAAATAGCGAAGGAGATAAGGAACCTACAGAGGACTGAGATAATGGAAGTGGCGGAGCCGTTCGGAAGGAAGCAGGTTGGTAGCTCAACGATGCCGCACAAGAGAAATCCGCACAGATGTGAGAGAGTCTGCAGTCTAGCGAGGTTGCTCAGATCCAATGTATCAGTTGCGCTTGATAACATAGCTCTAGAGCATGAGAGGGATCTGACGAACTCAGCAAATGAGAGGTTCATAATTCCCGAGTCCTTCATAGTAACGAATTTCATTATGAATGAGATGATAGACATACTTGTTGGCCTAGAGTTCTTCCCGGACAACATAAGGAAGAATCTGGAGCTCAGCAAGGGTCAGATAATGGCTGAGAGGCTCATGATATTACTCACCCGCAAGGGAATGAGCAGACAGGAAGCACACGAACTTCTAAGGAACGCCAGCATAAAGGCATTCAAGGAAGGCAAACACCTCAAGGAGGCACTCGGCGAGAATAAAGATGTCATAAAGTACCTCACTGAGCGAGAATTGGATAATGCTTTCGACCCCGATACGTATATAGGCGAAGCTGTTGAGATAGTGGAGAAAGCTATCAGAGAGATGAAGAGAAGATAAAGGAATGCACAAGTTTCCGAGAGTTTCTATGCAGGTGGTTGAATGAGCATGGATTACGCGAAAGCAGGTGTTGATGTTGCTAGAGTCAAAGGAATCCACAAATCCATACGGGAGCTTATCTCAAGAACTCATGGGAAAGATGTTCTGCCAGTATACGGCCATTACGCAGGAATTGTCAAGGTTGGCAAGGAGACAATTGCGATACATACTGACGGCGTGGGGAGCAAGGTGCTCGTAGCGCAGTTTCTAAAGAAGTATGATACGGTGGGGGTAGACTGCGTTGCGATGAATGTGAATGACATCATATGCATTGGCGCAAAGCCCACCGCCCTTGTGGATTATATAGCCCTGCAGCATGAGGACGAGGAACTTGTTGAGAAGCTTATGGAGGGGCTTGTTAAAGGTGCAGAGGAGGCAGAAGTTGCCATAGTGGGGGGGGAGACAGCTATACTCCCAGATATGATAAAATCTGGCTTGGACTTCAGCGGATTCAACACGAACGGTTTTGACCTTGCTGCAACCTGCATCGGAGTTGTTGGCAGGAGTGGCTTGATAACTGGAAAAAACATAAAAACAACTGATGTAGTGGTGGGCGTGGAGAGTTCTGGACTGCATTCCAACGGTTATACTCTTGCAAGAAAAGTGCTTGACATGAACGAGTGGGCGAGAGAATTGCTCATCCCAACAAGCATATATGTGAAGCCAGTCATGAAATCTTTGAAGAAGGTCAAAGTGCATGGGCTTGCGCACATAACAGGTGGGGCTTTCTCAAAACTCAGTAGGATTGGCGAGCCTGCAAAACGTGGTTTTCTACTTGATGGAATGCCAAAACCAAAGCCGATATTCGAGGAGATAAGGAAGAGGGCTGGGATGGATTACGGCAGCATGTACTCCACATTCAATATGGGGATTGGCTTGTGCGTTGTTGTAAGCAGGAGAGATGTAAAAGAATTAATCGGAATTTTTGAGGAGCATGGACAGAGGGCCTATGAAATTGGGAAAATAATAAAAGAAGCAAAAATAGAGGTTGTTGTTGAAGGAACTCATTTTGTGCTCTAGTACTGAGTGGTTACGCCCAGGGGCAGTCTCCTCCGCTGAGAACATTCACATTGGCAAACATTCTTGCAACTATGTAGAATGCCATTAGCAGTATTAGAATCCCGATTATGGCATATTCGAGCCTCTTCTCAGCTTCCTTGTGCTTGAGCGGGTCGCTTCCAGATGTCATGAAGCTCACTCCTGCCCATGAGAGCATCACTATTGCAACGAAAACTCCAATCTGTCTGACAAGAGTTATGACGGGGCATAGTGCATCTCTCGCAGTCGTAGTCTGCTGCGCCGATGCTATGCCTAGTACTAACAATATCAGAAATATTTTGGCTCTCATAATTCCACCCCGCATACTAATTGGGGCGTTATATTTAAAAAACGTATGATTAACAGAGCGAGCGGGAAATCCCGCATCCTTTAGCGGTGGGATGAAGATGCGCTATGCACAGAAAAATAGGATCAATGTCATTTAGGAGCTGCTTTCTTCTTTTTCGGCTTCTTTTCCTCAACTTCCGCCTTGCCACCGCAGCAGAAAGGACATGAATCGCACTCGGACATTCAAATCACCTTGTTTAAATGGGCATCGGAGTTTATATTAATTTATCCTTCCTAAAAAGAATGAGTAAAAGAAAAGAAAGGTGAATTTTTGGGTTCGATCCCTAGAAAATGGAAAAAAGCCGGAAGAATGCGTTGGAAATGGCTTAAGAAGAGAAGAAAGAAGATGAAGAGAAAGCTGAAGAGGAGAGTAGGAGAACTCTAGGCACCAGCCCAGTTCCTTACCACATACCTCCCTCTTTTCTCTATTTCTGCAAGTTGCTCCATGACCTCTGGGTACCTGTTATACTTTTCATATCCGGAGAGTAAGCTCCTGTAGGCGCTTTCGTTTCCGAGAGATTTCTTCATGAGCAAAACATCTATTGCCTTCTCTTCTGGATCTTTTGAGAAACCACCAAGCCCAAAATCTATGAAAAAAACTTTTCCTTTACTTACCATGATATTTGCAGTTGTAAAATCCCCATGAACCACATCGGCAGAATGCAGACTCGCCAATGCTTCCCCAACTGCTCTGAGTATCCTGTCTAACCCGCGCGTTTCATGCTTTCTGATGAAATCTCTCAGCAGCACTCCATCTATGAAACTTAGCTTGATTTCAAAATCCTCTATTTCGTATATGGAGGGGCAAGCAACGCCTGCTTCTTTTGCTGAATGCAGCAGAGATGCCTCACTCCTTGTCCTGCTCTTTCTTAGAGGCACGTCTATTTCGCGTATCCTGTACTTTTTGGGTACTCTTTTCTTTCTAACAATGCTCTTGCCCAGAAGCGTATCCAGGTAAAGCTCTGCCTCAGCCCCTCTTGCAAGGAATTCTGCCATGCAGATGGTTAGCACTAGGATGAATATATACTTTGAGAATCAAGCGCTTCATTGCATCTCTTTCATAGCTGCGTAGAGGACAATCATCACGGTATAGACTACGAATGCCCAGAATGCCACGTCTAGGATTGCCGCCACCCAGGTTATTGCCCCCGTCTGCCATCCTTCATACGTGTTATAAGAGAACCATCCGTAGGGGTAGCCGTTAATTATATTCTGACCAATGCAATTGGTGAGGCAAGGGGAACTTTTGAGATATGCTCCGGATATTGCAGTTATTAGTACGCCTATTAATAGAGAGTAGAATATGCCGTCACTCACTCTAGGCTCTACAACCTTCTTGGCTACAGGTGCCTTCTTTCTCGGCATAGATCATCACTAATATGGTTGGTATGACCCCATTAATAAAGATAACTCCTCACGAATATGCCAACCATCCAGTTAATCTTATATACCAAGGTAAATAATATAGTTCCATGGGATACAGAAAAGCACAGGTATCTGGGTTGGATCTTATACTTGCGCTTATGCTTTTTTTAACTGTACTGGTGCTATTCACGGTTTTGTGGGATATGGTGCACTACAATGTCAAGTCCAGTGCAAATGCAGACTTAATAGCGATAGAAGTTGCAAACAAATTGTTGAACAGCCCTGGCTACCCCTATGACTGGAATGCAACCAACGTGCAGGTTATAGGACTTTCTTCAGAGAGAGGAGTTATTGACCAGGCAAAATTGGAGAATCTGCTTGACCTGCTCAATACATCACGACCCGATTTCAATGAGAGGTATGATCTGGTGAGAGAACTTCTTGGCTTGGGACCGTATCAGCTGTGCATCAACCTGACGGACGAAGTTGGCAACCCCATCAAAATTGGTGATCAAAACGCTACAGGTGGAAACTGCAACATCAGTGCCACGAGCGCTAGCAGCGTGAAAAGAACCGCCCTGTATGGACAGATAACTGTGCATAACAACTCAATAACATTTATTTTCGACTCCTCTGGAAGTATGGGTTGGTACTCAACTTCAATAGGGTATGGGAGTGGTAACCTAACAAGCTCATGGGTGAATATACTGAATGTTACATACCCGAGCTCTCCAACTGACAATTTTGATTTTGTGATGGAAACCAATGACAGCGGAGGCTTTAATGGCAGAATAAACGTCACGAGCCCCTCGGGAATCAAGTATGGATGCAGGGATAGCAATCCTACCTGCACAAACTGCGGAACAGGTTGCACAGCGACTCACTACAGCGGAGCTGATTACATGAACTTCACAAGCTCCAGGTGGGAGGCAGGTGTTTGGAAAATTTATGGCAGGAAGTATAGTTACACAAATCCTCTCTCCTATGATGTTATGTCCCAAACTCCCGCCAAGAGGATAGATGCGGCAAAGACTGCAACAAATGCATTCGTTGATGTAGTCTCAAACGAATCAAAGGGAGTTGACGAGATGTCGCTCTATAGATTCAACTCATGCAACAGCCAGAGGCTGAGGGATTTCACAACTAATTATGCATTGATTAAATCTAGTGTGAATGGTATTACTGCGACAGGCGCGACTCCAATCGCGCAGGCTTTAAGGGATGCTGCAGATTATACAAATGCCAGCGCAACAAGGAATCACACTATGATTATTGTTGTTTCAGATGGAAGTGAGACATGCGGTGGAAACGTGGTTAGCGCTGCGGACTATGCAGTTAACACAAAGAAGGTAGAAAGGATATGCACGGTTGGATTCGCTCAGGGCTCCACTGGAGAAGCTCAGCTCAAGCAGGCAGCTGCCATTGGCAAATGCCAGTATTACGCAGCCAGAAATGAACAGGAGCTTGAGTTGGCACTAAAACAGATATATTTCGGGCAGCTTGAGAAACAGAAAGTGGTACTCAACATAGTGGTGTGGAGATGAGGAGAGGCGTTGTTTTCACGCTTGACGCGCTTGTTGCGGTTGTAATTGCCATCACCGCATTAACTGTCATAACGCAACTGCTAAGCCTCAGGAGTGGCGAGTGGTATAAAGAAATTGCTTTGTACAACTCAGCACAGGATTTTTTAACTTCAAGAGACAAGGATGGAACTCTTGAGGCTATATTTAACCAAACGAATCCAGATGCAATAGCAACTCTCAATAGTCTCATTTCAGTCCAGATTCCTCCCAGCATGGTTGCCAGGATAAATGTTACAGTTTGCACTTACCCGGGTAGTTTTGTCTGCAACAGGAACTTCACCGCTGGCCAAGCTGGCACAACGCAGACTAAGAGCGTAGTGAGGAGGATCTTCACCGACACCAACAACAGCTACTACGGAATTGCAACTATGGAGGTCTGGTATAGTTGAAGAAAGGGTTTATACTCACTGCCATTGCTACGGTCCTATTCGTATTGCTCATAAACGTAGCTTTTCAGTACTCTAAAAGCTCTTCCGCCTACTCCCAAAGGGTTTCAGAGATGATAGTTTCAGAAAAGGTGGGTTATATCTTTGATGACATAACCGAGGATATAACTAATATAACCGGTCTCAGTATAACGCAGCAGGGCTATAACCTCATATTTACGGATTCCTTCCCCGGGAATGGAATATCGGATAGACTCGCCTATTATGAGGATTTTATGAGGTCCTATTATCTAACACCTGAATTGGAGGTAACTTTCCTGAATCCAGCAGACCAGAATATAAGCTTGAACACCCTCTCAAGCACGATAACTGTGGAGCCGTTCAACATGACTTATAGGTATACTGACTTTGCGAAGACAGACCTTTTCATACAGATTCCATACTCGCAATCAGCAGCAATAAACTTTATATGGTACAATATGTCGGTCACAACAGGCAACTTCACAGATCTTAGTAAAATAAAATGGGACCCGAAACCAAAACATTGTGATCTGGGCGATCCAGGCTGCATAAAAGTCTACATTAGGGTGAACGACAGCATCAACCAAGAGTACATATCAACTACAGACTTTGACGCTTTTGATCCTGCAGGCAATCCTGGAGGGCATCTGAACATTGACTTTTCTAATGAGAGCTGCAAGATGGAAATATGGCTCGGGCACTATTCCGGCGAGGATTACCTCATGAACCTTAGGATATTCGGCTGCCAGGTTAGAAGCGAGATGGGGTTCACCTTCAACAGCACCAACTTCTGGCTGGATTTTCCAACAAAGCTAAAAGTAAGGGATTTGAATTACAACACATCAAAGAAAGATCAGATAAATATCATCGTAACGAAACTGCTGAAATAGCTACCATCTAATTTCAGCTTCATCCACTCTCAGCTTTTGGACAGCTCTGCACTCGCTGAGCTTCGTTCTGACGCCGGCTTTATACATAAGATTTGCAGTGACAGCTATCATGGCTCCGTTGTCTGCATTGAACTGACCTTCGGTTACAGATAGCCTGCAACCATGCGGCTTTGCCATCTGACGGAGCATCTCCTGAAGCCTCGTGTTCTGCGCAACTCCCCCACAGAGTATCAGCTCCCTCCTCTTTGTCAGCGCGAGCGCCCTTTCTGTTGCCTCCGCTAGCATAGAAAAAGCAGTTTCCTGCAGCGAGTAACACACATCCTCCTTGCTGTGAGTTTTAAGGCTGTTCTGGGCATCTGTAAGCAAGCCTGTGAACACAAGATCCATACCCTTGACGGAGTAGGGGAGAGGGAAGTAGTTCCCTTTCTTTGCAAGTTCCTCAATGACAGAGCCGTGCGCATGTTTCAGACCCATGCTTCTTCCGATAGAATCTATGAGATTCCCAAGCCCGATATCGAGCGTCTCGCCCATAACCCTGTACTTCTTACCCTCCGGGACTATTATCTGGGTATTCCCACCGCTGACATAGACTACGAGTGGATTCCTGCATCCGCAGAGAGTTCTTGCTATCTCAATATGCGCCAAAGCATGGTTCACGCCTAGTATGGGAGTACCAAGAACCTGCGAAAGCATCTTTGCTCCGACAAGCCCTATTTTTAGGCATGCCCCCAACCCCGGCCCCATCGTGAATGCGATGAGCTCTATCTCACCGAGTTCTACGTTGCTTTTCTCGATAGCCCTTTCGAGCACGGGCTCAAATTCTTTTGACAGGAAGTCCGCAGCCTTTCTGGGGTGTATGCCTGTGTATTTCGGCTTGTAGGTGCTTCTCTCGTTAGCCAGAACCTTCGCTCCATCAGCCACCCCTACTCCGATGGTATGCGCGCTGCTCTCTATACCTATGCATATCATAGATTAGCACCAACAACGTAGAAGATTAATACAGTGACGAAGTTGAACAATGCATGAGCTGTGATTGCCGGTACCAGAGAACCGCTCCTCCTCTTCATAACAGCGAAAGCAAGACCTGCAGTGAAAGCTACTGCAAACTCTGCTACCGAGCCATAGGTGAAGTGCGCCATAGCAAATAGCAGCGATGAGAGTACTATCCCAATTCGGTCAAGCAGAAATCCCCTGAAAAATATCTCCTCCGCAAATGGGGTGAAAGTGAAGGTGAATATAGCCATATACAAAGGCAGCGATTTGATTACATCTGCTACCACATCGGGAGTGTCAAATCCGAGATATACTATAGTGACTTTCTCAAGGCCTGTTAGTGGGTATAAAATGAATGCAGTCGCAAGCAACCCAAAAGCCACATTCCACCATAATTTATCTCTTTTGATCCCAAAGGAGTTGAGAGTTTTGCCCAGAGATGCTCTTTTCACTTCCATGTTCCAGAAGAATGGGAATACCAAAAGGCTGAATGAGAGTATAATCGAGGTAGCGTAGGCAACATGGGTAGCGAATACTACGAATAGCAGATAGGAAAGTGCTGCCCATAAGCACGCAATTTTTCCATATCTCTTGGTTATCCCCGCAATGAGCGATGTAAGAAATATGAAGATAGTAGCAACAGACACAACCGGCGGCAGATTTGCTATAATGATGAGCGATGCGATAGTAGACAAAGAGCCGAAAGACAGAATCAGGATGAGTAGCCTCAGCACTCTCTCCTTCTGCATTATATTACCTTCTCGTCTCGAGATAGCCGCATCTTCCGCAGGAGAACCTGTCCTTATGCTCTGCCAGATGCACTCCGCTGCCGCATTTAGGGCAGGAGCGTCTTTGTTTGTATTGCTTAACTTCTTTCTTTTTCTCAGCCACTCTTCTCACCCTTTTCCTCTTTTGCGGGTGCTTTGGGTTCAATGGGTTTAGCTCCCTTCTTCACCCCAGCATCCCTCTCGAGTTTGTATTTGCTCTCGATAGCCATAGCATCCTTATCAGAGTAAACTTTAGCGTATCCTTTCAACTCCTGCTTGCCATAGCCCTGTTCAAGAATGTCTATTACTAGAAGAGAGTCATCAGCACCAAGCTTCGAAGAGAGCAGCTCCTTTACCTCTTTTCTGCTAGGCGTCGGACCTGAGAAGCTCAGTGTGAACTTCACCTCTTTTCTTTTAAGGAGAGCATTGTCTTTCTGTTCTGTTATTTTAAGATTCATTTTTAACCCCTCACTCTATTTATCAGTTTTTTACCCATGCTTTCCATGTATTCGATTTCTTTACCAGCGAGCAGCTCATTCTTCATCTCAGCAGGTATTGGTATTTCAAAAGTGCTGTAGTCATCAAGGTCCATTATCTGGGCGTTATCTCCGGTTATGGATACCACCTGGCCAGTTTTCCTCTCAATAACAGGTATTTCGGCATCAGCATCCGATGGTTTTAGAAGAGTTCTCTTCTGGTTGTCAAAAATGCCAATTGCGGTTACCCTCATCTTTGCAGCTCCATGCTTGCCTGGCGCAGAGCTCTCAATCCCCACTATTCTACAGGGGACATCATCTATAAGCACGTATTTCCCGACTTTCAAATCTTTCATGACTCCAAATGCTTTATCGTTCATCGCCAACACCTACCTATTCCTTTTTAACTTTCCATTTTTTAAACATTGTCATGGAACTCGTCGACTCCCACTGCCATCTGGATGCATTCAAGAATTATGATGAAGTAATCTCAAAGGCATTGAAATCGGGAGTGAAAGCAATAGTGACCTCTGGTTGCTCAGGTAAGGATAACACGAAGACCCTGGAGATAGCACAGAAATACCCAGAGTATGTCTTCCCGGTAATAGGAATAGCGCCCCAGGAAGCAATGGACATGGGCAGTTTTGATTCAGTGCTGTCATTCCTAAAAAATAATAAAGCAAGAATTGTTGGAGTAGGCGAGATAGGGCTTGACTTCCACTGGGGCAAGACTCCCGAGCAGACTTCGAGGCAGAGGGAGTGCTTTGAGCTTTTCCTGGAATTCGCACTTTCTGAGAAACTTCCGCTTGTTGTGCACTCCAGGGAGGCTGAAAAAGAAGTGCTGGAGGTTATAATGAAGAAAGGTGCCGAAAAGGTTTTGCTGCACTGCTTCTCAGGGGATCTCTCCCTTGCTGAGACAGCGGCAGAGCACGGCTTCCTGATGTCAGTTCCGCCAGTGCCATCAAGAGGGAGGGAAAAGATAGTTAAACATGTTCCGCTTGAAAACTTATTGCTAGAAACCGATGCCCCCTATCTGGGAGGAGAGCCTGCTGCGGTAAACGTCTCAGCCAGGATGATTGCGGATATCAAGGGCATTGATGTTGAAGAGGTTTCCCGCGTAACAACGAAGAGCTGCATAGCTCTTTTCAACCTGAGGTGTTAGCATGGCAGTGATTGATAAATTGAGGTCATTCATGAAGCCGAAAGAGGAGAAGAATATAGCCCTCTTGGTAGACGGCCCTAATGTTATAAGGAAGGATGTGAATGTGGATTTGGAAGGAGTGAAGAAGAAGGTTGAGAAATATGGAAAGATAAAGATATGCAAGGTATTTCTGGACCAGTATGCTTCAGACAAGCTTATAGAGGCAGTCACGAATCAGGGGTATGAGCCTGTGATAACAACCGGAGATGTTGATGTCACCATGGCTGTTTATGCAGTTGAGCAGGTTTTCAACCCCAATATTCAGATAATTGCCCTCATGACAAGAGATATTGACTTCAGGCCAGTGATAGTGAAGGCAAAGGAGAAGGGCAAGGAAACGATAGTCATTGGGGCTGACCCCGGCTTCAGCGTTGCTTTGAAGAAGACTGCGGACATTGTAATATTTGCCGATACCCGATGAAAGGTTTATATACCGCGGAAGGGATAGGTATTTATTGTTTTTTAGAGGTGGACCATGACAGAAAAAAGACCATTTGACATTCTGAACGGAGCTCTTGGGGGCTCTGTGCTTCTTAAGCTCAAGGGCGGAGTTGAAGTAAGAGGCACCATGGCGTCATATGACGTTCATATGAATATAGTGCTTGAGAATGCCGAGCAGCTTGAAGACGGCGAGGTGAAGAGGAAGCTCGGCACGATGCTTGTGAGGGGGGACAACATAGTCTTTATATCACCCTCCTGAAACACTAGATTAGAATTTCAAATCCTTAGATCTCTCCCTATTGTTTCATATGCCTTCTTGCAGTCGTCCCACTTCAGTATGAGCACTGCAGAGTCGAAGCTGGTTGACAAGCTGATTATGTTTATGTTCTTTTTGTTGAGGACGCCTGCCAATTTCGTAATTACCCCGGTCTTGTTCATGAATTCGGTTCCCGTCACAGTCACCATGCCAAGATTTCTCAGTATGGACAAGGCGCCAAACGAAGAAGTCTTTGAAACTATGTCTTCAAGTGCATCCCTCGCCTTCTCCATATCGGCATCATCCACAAAGAAGCTCACCGAATATTCTCCCATGGATATGCAGTAGATGTTCACCATCTTAACAGAAAGAGCTGAGGAGAACTTCGCTATAACTCCTGGAGTGACCCTTACCCTATCACCAGTCACGGACAAGGAACTTACCGGTCGCTTATAGAGCTTCAAATCCATCTTTCCACAGATTAAGTATTAAATAATGCTCTATTTAAAAATTTACTGCACTGACTCGTTACGAAGGGCTCGTAGCTCAGCAGCAGAGCGTTCGCTTGGCGAATTATTTCCAAAATGCGAAAGGCCGCGGGTGCGAATCCCGCCGAGTCCATTTTTAAGATTTCTGTGGTTTCATTTTTATTGTTTTTCATTTGCTTTAGGCGAAGTTTTTTAAATTACTATATTCATAAAGGTGCAGTCCGACATTGGTTTCTGCTCTAGGTGAAGATTTGGAATTAAATTTCGAAGAATATGCGCTTTGGAGCATAATAGCTATAGCCGTAATCAGTTTAGCATACGCGGTTTTTCTAATCAGGCAGATGCTGAAGGAGAGTGAAGGAACAGAAAAGATGAAAAGAGTTTCAAATGCAATAAGGGCCGGCGCAAATGCGTATTTGAATAGACAGTTCAAGGCAATCGCATCCATCATCCTAATACTCGCAATTGCGCTCTATTTAACTGCGCAAGACGGAGGAATTGGTCTTGGAAGGGCTATGGCATTTGTGGTTGGCGCCATATTTTCTGGAACCATTGGCTATGTTGGAATGAACACTGCAACTCGCGCAAATGTAAGGGTTGCAAACGCAGCCAAGAGAAGCTTGGGTGAGGCGCTAAGAATCGCTTACAGGTCTGGTGCAGTTGTGGGGATGCTTACAAATGGTCTAGGTCTGTTGGGAAGCGTAGTAATATTCATGATTTATAGAGATAGGGCATATGAAGTCCTTCTGGGATTTGGTTTTGGGGGCACATTGCTTGCCTTATTCATGAGGGTAGGGGGCGGAATTTATACGAAAGCAGCGGATATTGGTGCAGATTTGGTTGGTAAGATTGAGAAGAATATCCCCGAAGATGACCCTAGAAATGCTGCGGTGATTGCCGATTTGGTTGGGGATAATGTCGGAGACTGTGCTGGAATGGCCGCAGATATTTTTGAATCTTATGAAGTTACCATTGTTTCAGCAATGATCTTAGGATTTGCTGCATTTGGCCACATGGGTGTGATTTTTCCACTCCTAGTCAGGGGGATAGGAGTTTTCAGCTCAATAATTGGAACGTATGCTGTCAGAGTAAGGAGCGAAACGGAAAACGCATTTGATGCAATTAAAAGAGGTTTTAACCTATCTGCCTTTCTTTCCATAGTCGGCTTTGCCCTTGTAGCCATATATTACGCGAATGATATTCGTTTCTTCTGGGCGACTCTTGCAGGGATAGCACTTGCGGTCATGATAAACTACACTACAGAACACTTCACCTCGATTGAGAAAGACTTGGTAAGGGAACTTGCAAAATCAACAAAAACCGGAGCTGCAACCACAATACTGACGGGGTTGGCGATCGGGCTTGAGAATTCCGTCTGGGCGGTAATAATAATCTCGGCAACAATCGCCGCATCCGCGGTTATCTTCTACGGTGCTGGGGCGCTGGCCATTGCATACGGCGTATCCCTGACCGGGATAGGCATGCTCACCCTCACCGGCAATACAATCGCCATGGATGTATTCGGCCCAATATGTGATAATGCAAATGGAATCGGCGAGATGGCAAAGATAGACAGAAAGGCGAGGCGGAGGTTGGCAAGCCTTGATGCAGTTGGGAACACTACCAAAGCAATAACCAAGGGCATTGCAATTGGCTCGGCAGTTATTGCGGCTGTTTCGCTTTTCCAGTCCTTCACTCAGATGACCGGCTTGACAGGGATAAGGGTGGATAGGGTTGACCCGCTGGTTTTTGTAGGATTCTTGATTGGCGGGGCAGTCCCGTTCATGTTCTGCTCGCTTATAATAAGGTCTGTGGGCAGGGCAGCTAACCTGATTGTGGAGGAGGTGAGGAGGCAGTTCAGGGAAGTGAAAGGTGTGTGGAAGGGCACTGTGGAGCCGGATTATGCTAGAGTTGTCGATATATGCACAATCTCGGCGCAGAAGGAGCTGATTGCCCTTGGGACAATTGCGCTACTGACCCCGATAGCGGTTGGCCTGCTCCTGCACGAAGAAGCCCTTGGAGGTTTCCTCGCAGGCGCCATACTGTCAGCGCAACTGCTTGCTGTTTTCATGTCCACTGCCGGTGGTGCCTGGGACAACGCGAAGAAAATGATAGAGGATGGACTTTACGGAGGTAAAGGCTCGGAGGCGCATAAAGCGTCCATAGTCGGCGATACTATCGGAGACCCGTTAAAAGACACTGCTGGTCCGGCACTTAACCCGATGATAAAGGTTATGAACCTAGTTTCATTGCTCATTGCACCATTGATTATCGCCAATGAGCAGATGACCCCAGAGGTTATCATTGCAATAATAGCATTGGTGGCAGCGCTACTGATAGCAGTATGGTACAGCAAGAAAGAGGCGTATATAGGAGTGAATGAGTCGATACTGCGAAGGAAGTAGGGTGCGACTCCCGCCGAGTCCACTCATCCCGCTGATTGTTTTAATGCAGCGAACACAACATATAATAATCACGCCTTCCATTAATACATCAGGTGATGGGAATGGATATTGGAGGGAGAGGTTACAAAAGCGAGTGGTGGGGAAAGAAGACGAGAAAGAAATTCTTCATCTGGGCGAGCTATTTTGTAGTTGGTCTTTACCTCCTTGTACTGACAGCATTCGTAATCCTTTCACTCTCTCTTCCGCAAACCGCAGCCGACCCAGCACATATGGTATTTCTTAAGGAGTTCGTTCTCTACTTCAGCTCTCCAGTAATCCTTTTTGCGATATTGCTGGTTCTTTGGAGCAGAGAGATATAGTAATCTCAAGAATTTTAAAACTCATTTTTGAGTAGTATTTATAAACATTTACAACTATAAAATGTAAAGTAGGTGGTTTTTTGAGTGGTGATGAAGCGCTAGATAAGTGCAAAACAGTGGATTCTATTCTTGATATTTTTGGGAGAAGATGGACTGTTCGTATTTTTTCGAGGCTGCTCTACGCTGATAGAAGGATGGGTTTCAATGAACTGCTCAGAGCAACGCCGGGCATAAATCCAAAAATGCTGGCTGACAGGCTTAAGAGCCTTGAGACAAATAACCTTGTGAAAAGAGAGGTTGAAAAAAGCCCCATAAGGAGCTATTATTCACCCACAGAGGCTGCGCGAGATTTGAAGGATACAGTTGAAGTGATGCTCAGCTGGAACGAAAAATGGGGAGCGATTAAGGGTAAGAAGTAGGCATGTCAAAACCATTTTAATTCCACCCGTGTAATAATTGTAACTTTTTCTGAGGTTCTAAGGGAGAGATGAGTGTGTTTTATGGCCGAAGTAAAAAGAGCTTTGATAAGCGTTTCAGATAAGAGCGGGGTTGCAGAACTCGCAAATGGACTTTCCGAGCTTGGGATAGGGATTATATCAACTGGTGGTACAGCAAAAATTTTGAGGGAGAAAGGAATTCAAGTTAAGGAAGTTTCTGACATCACGGGTTTCCCTGAGATGCTTGACGGAAGAGTTAAGACGCTGCACCCGAAGATACACGCGGGCATACTGGCATTGAGGAGCAAGAAGGAGCATCTTGAACAGCTGGCGAAACATGGGATTGAAGGGATAGACCTTGTTATCGTTAACCTATACCCCTTTGAGCAGATTATCTCCAAGAAAGTTTTTAGGCATGAGGATGCAGTTGAGAACATAGACATAGGCGGACCAACGCTCATACGGGCGGCTGCCAAGAATTATGAGAGCATAGGTGTTGTTGTCGATCCAGCGGATTATCCGGAAGTTTTGAAGGAGCTTAGGGAAAACAAATCGCTGGCACTTCAGACTAGGGAGAGACTTGCTACAAAGGCATTCCAGCATACGGCGAGGTATGATGCACTCATAGGCGGTTATTTTGAGAAGAAGTTTGGCGGAGAGATGTTCCCCAGATTCCTTACGCTGAGTTTTGAGAAGGAGATGGACCTGCGCTATGGAGAGAACCCACACCAGAAAGCATCCTTCTACAGGGAATCGGAAAGTGACGAGGCATCAATTTCAAAAGCAAAAAAACTGCAGGGAAGGGAGATATCTTACAACAATATGCTTGACGCGGACTCCGCCCTTGAGCTTCTCAAGGAGTTCGAGGAGCCGGCAGTTGTAATAGTGAAGCATAACAGCCCCTGCGGTGTCGCAGTTAACAAGAACCTCAAGGATGCCTACCTGAAAGCAAAAGCAACCGACCCGGAGGCAGCCTTTGGAGGAGTCGTCGCGCTTAACAGAACTGTTGATGGGGGTACTGCAGAACAGATAATTTCTGTGCTCACGGATGTTGTGGTCGCCCCGCACTATTCCAGAGAGGCTCTGGAGATTTTCAGCAAAAAGAAGAATATGAGGGTGCTTGAAGTCGGCAGTTTCTCTACGAAGAAAAATGAGAGGAGGGAGCTGAGAAGCATAAACGGTGGGCTTCTGGTAGAAGAGAGGAACACGAAGCTGTTGATTGGTGAGCCAAAGGTTGTTACAAAAAGAAAGCCAACTGAAGCTGAGATGAAAGCGCTCTTGTTTGCATGGGAAGTATGCAAACACGTTAAATCAAATGCGATAGTGTACAGTTTCGAGGACAGGACTGTGGGGATAGGTGCTGGGCAGATGAAGAGATCTGATGCGTCGAAGCTGGGCGCAATGAAGGCAGTTGAATCATTAAGAGGTGCAGTCCTGGCGTCGGATGCGTTCTTCCCATTCAGGGATGCAGTTGACATTGCAGCTAAGGCAGGGGTCACTGCAATAATACAACCAGGCGGATCAAAGAACGACCAGCAGGTAATAGATGCCTGCAATGAGCACAATATAGCTATGGTTTTCACAGGAATAAGACACTTCAGACATTAGTTTTACTCTTCCTCTCGCTCCAAACTGCTATAACGAACATTGCCATCAGGATGGAGAATGGCATGCACCCCTTGGCAAGTGACAATACCACCTGGGATATGTTATCAGTGCTAGAAGGGGGCGATGGCTGGGAGTTCACTGGAGGTTGGATAACAGGAGTCTCATTAGTTTCATTATTCTGAGTCGTATTATGATCGCTGGGCAATTGAGTGTTGTTCGTGTCATTCTGCGGAGGTGGTGGAATACATAATTCTTGAGTATAAGATGAGTTAACTTCGCGGATCTTGACTATTGCATCAGTTGTAAGATTGTAAGCCTGCTGTATGTTGCAGATGGTGAGATCGTTGCTTGCGCTGAGAAGTTCGGAAGAAGCATCCTGAAGTTCAGCCAACGCAGAGGCATTGGCGTTAGGGCAATTGGTATATTCCTGAAAGACTGGGCCATATTCCTTCATCGCAATGTCTATCTTGGTTATAACACTCTCTTCATAAAGGCTGGTGTAGTGGTTCACGGTAACGTTAAGTTCTTTCTCATATACTACTCTTCCTTCGCAAAACGGTCCCCCGCAGTATGATTCCACACCAAAAGTACCGGAAAGCTTGAAGGGGATCTGATCGCTTCCATTCTTCCCACCTGTCGGAGTATAGATAGTTAGCGTGCAGGATTGACTAGCACCACGCATCACATCACATATCTTACCTCCATCTTCATATCCACCTGACGATAAGTTGTAATACATGTAAGTGACTTTAAGCGTAGCGTTTGGTGAAGGATTTACGACTAAAACATCGACCTGATAGGATGTTGGACCCCCCTGTATCCTGCAATTAGGGCCATAAAGAGTTTTATTGTCTACTAGTATCGCATTTAACTCGTAGAATTCAGTAGCATTTACTAGGTCAATAATTAGTAAAAAAGCAAAAATACAAATTTTCAATTTCACAACCATGCTAACCCCTCTTTTTTGATTAATATGTAACCCGCTCACCTATTTTATTTAGATTGATTTATCGGTATTTGAATGAACGGCAAAACTCCCCCAGTTGCGAGTGGTAAAACTCCATTCCATTTCTGTATAGCCAAGAACTGGGTGTATTCTGGACTTTGTTTCAGTTGTTCATTTATTATCCTTATTGTTTCTGCATTTCCTTGTGCTTGGATTATAGTTGAATTAGCTATACCTTGCGCTTCCATTATCTTCCTTTGTGCTTCTTTCTGTGCGAGTTCCACTTCATACTGCTTCTGGAGTGTTGACTGTTCCATTGATTGCTTATCTTGGATTGATTTTGTTATTTGGTCTGGCATAACTACATCCCTAATAAGAATCTGTTCTAGGATAAATCCATCAGAGTCCAGCTTCGGTTGCATTTTATTGAATATTCCCTGCTCAAGTTGTGTTCTGCCTTCACCATAAAGTTCAATTATAGCCATACCACCAGTTATGTCCCTTACTGAACTTCTTAGACTAGGCATAATCGTTCCATCTCTATAATTTGGAGTTAGGGTTTGTATTATTGATGCTGCCTTGTCTGGCTTTACCTTGTAAAAAATACTTACATCTACGGTAATTAGCAATCCTTCTTTAGATGGTACTTGAACAGCTATATCATCACAATCCGGTGCGTTACAATCTTTTCCGAATGCTGTCCCGTACATATTGACCGTATCTCTTGCAGTCTTCACATGATAGATTGTTTGTAATATGGGAATTTTAAAGTTCCATCCAGGTTGCATAGTATGAGACATATCTACTCCACCGAAAGCATTGTAGATTACTCCGACATAACCTGGTCCGATTATTTCGATTGGTATCAAAGCCCTAAACCAAAAAAGTAAGATAAAGAATATTATCAGGATGAATATAACTAAATTAAAGTATTTGCTTCTGAAGATGTAATTTAGCAGGGTTATCCGCTCTATTTCTGTGTCGTCATCTTTTTTTCTCATTCAAATCACCTCTTTTTTGATTTATTGCCCCTAGTGTTGAACTCTATTTGCAGAAGGTATTGCATAAGATTCAACGTTGAGAGCCCTATCACGAACATGAGAAGCAAAACTCCGAATTTTATGGCCCATAGTAAGTCGTTCGCATATATCATCAGTACTAAAAGCAGCAGCATGAAGAGCGATATGAGTATGTTGAAAAGTTCAATTACGTAAAGCCAACTGTGGAGAGTCTCCTCGTCAGCTGGAAGAATCCATTTTAGAACAAACTCCTTCACGCCACTCATAAACTCAACTTTCCATATGGCTATGAGCGGTCTTATTTTTATTTTTATGGGCTCTCAAAGCCAGCCTTTGGGAGTTTGTGTGCAAAGCCTCTTGAACAGAAAGCTTTTTAAGGATGAATTGTCTATATTCTCCATCCGTTTTTTAATATAGATCGATGACCAAATGTGAGGTGTTTGAAATGAAGAGTTATGTGAAATTTGAAACTCCGAAAGAAATTGCTGAGAAAGCCTACGAAGCAATTCAGATAGCAAAAGACACAGGCAGAGTGAGGAAGGGCACAAATGAGGCAACTAAAATTATAGAGAAGGGAGAGGCTGTTTTGATTGTCATAGCTGAGGATGTTGACCCAGAGGAAGTAGTCATACACCTCCCAATGCTATGCGATGAGAAGGGCATTCCTTACGTATATGTGCCTTCAAAGAAAGACCTTGGCAAATCCGCCGGCCTTGAGGTGGGTTGTGCTGCTATTGGAATAGAGAAGGCAGGCAATGCCAGCGAGCTGGTAAATGAGATAGTTTCAAAGCTCAAGAGACCAAAGCAAGAAGCAAAGGAGGAGCAACCAGCGAAGGTAGAGGAAGAGAAAGCTGAGAAGCCTAAAAAAGCCAGAAAGCCTAGAAAGAAGGAAGGGGAGGGCGCAGAGGCTGAGAAAGCTGAGGAGAAGAAAGAGTGATTAGATGCTAGAGCCAGCAGCTGCAGAAGTTGTTGAGGTGCTTGGTAAAACAGGGATATACGGGGAAGTCTACCAAGCAATGTGCAAGATACTGGAAGGGAAGGACAAGGGGCGAGTTATAAGGAGGAATATAAAGGGACCTATAAAGAGGGGTGACGTGATAGTCCTCTTAGAGACCGAGAGAGAAGCAAAGCCCATAAAAGCCAAGTAGCAGAGGTAGTGTTATGAAATGCTCATTTTGTGGCAATGAAATTGAGAGCGGTACAGGCACGATATTTGTGAGGAGAGATGGCAGCATGCTCGACTTCTGCTCGCAGAAATGCAAGAGGGGTATGCTGAAGCTCAAGAGAAATCCAAGAAAGCTTAAATGGACTACAAAGTATAAGACGTAGGTGCTCGCATGGAGAGAACCTTTGTTATGCTGAAGCCGGATGCAGTTGAAAAGCATATAATAGGTGAAGTCATTTCTCGACTTGATGACAAAGGCTTGAGAATAGATGCGATTAAGATGATCCAGCTTGATGAGAAGATGTGCAGGGAGCACTATGCCCATCATGTTGGAAAGCCCTTCTTCGGGGGACTTGTGAGATTCATGTGCTCAACCCCTGTTGTATGCATGGTTCTCGAAGGGCAGAATGCAGTTGAGGTCGTCAGAAAGCTGGCAGGACCCACTGATTCAAAGAAGGCACCGAAGGGAACTATACGTGGCGACTTTGGAACTGATGTTCAGGCAAATGTTATACATGCCTCGGATTCCACAGAGACTGCTGAGATTGAGATTAAAAGATTTTTCAAACAGAATGAAGTTTTTAATTACATGGAAAACCAAAACTAGTTCTGGACTTATAAAAGGATGTGCGGTGTGCATGGGAATCTTAAGCGATTCTGAGATAGCAGGCTTGATGAGGGCGAACCCTCCACTGCTTGAGAATCTTGTTGATGAGAAAATTCAGGTCCAGCCTGCTGGAGTCGACCTGACACTCGCGAAAATTCTGCGGTTCAAGGGAGCTGGGGCTATAGATTTCAGCAACAGGGAGAGGGTTATTCCGGAATGCAAAGAAGTTGCTTTCAAAAATGGATGGGCAAACCTCAGGAAGGGAGCCTATAAAGTGATATACAACGAGATTGTTCGCATTCCCAAGGACTGCATAGCTTTGGCATTTCCACGCTCTTCGCTCCTGAGGTGTGGCGCATTCCTCCATTGTGCGGTCTGGGACCCGGGTTACGAGGGAAGGAGTGAATCTCTCCTTGTAGTCTCGAATGAACGTGGAATAAAATTGAAGAAAAACGCAAGGCTGGTGCAGCTGATATTCATCAAACTTTCTGAAAAATCAAGCAGAGTATACAGGGGCAAGTACTTCGCTGAGAACATCGTCTAGGAGTATTTTACTAATATTGTCCCAGTTATGTACCTGGGCTCTCCATTCTTGAGCTTGTACATGATGTATAGATTAGCATCGTAAATATCGCCAGCCGATGCATTTGGTATAGACACTCCATCAAGCCCGCTGCACGGCACCTCATTTCCGCTGTTGCCACCCGATACATATGCCTTCTCACTCGAGGTTATAAGTATACTGTTGTTAAGAGCTGGCAAAGTTGGAAAGGTTGGATATTTCGTGCATACGAACGAAGTGACATTTATCAGACCTCCGGTATTCTGGGCTAGAACAAAGTCAAGTTTTCCATTAGTTTTGAGAATGAGAGAAGTGCAGGAAAAGTTGGCTGGAAGCAGGCATTTCTCATTAAATGATGGTCCTGGGGAAGTGTTTAGTCCGTTTATGTAGAGGTACGCAGCAAGAAGTAGCAGCATCACTGAGGCAAGTCCGAGCTCTCTGACTGTCGCCTGAGCTTTCCTCATAAGACACACCTATATACCAACAATGCTCACCCTTATGGATCTGCTCAACTGCCCCCCGCCTACGGAGATTGTTGCATTTACCATAGCGGGTCCCACATCAAACCCGCTGATGAGAGTAGCATTGGCAGTTCCATTTATAGTTGGTGCGAACTCATCTATCATTCCGAGAGTTGTTTGAAAGCGCACAAGGGTGCCATCTGGAATGGGATTGGAGAATTGGTCGTAGACAAACACGCTTACGGTCGAAGTATTACCATAAGGCTTAATTTCATCAGGCGTTGCGGCAATATTCATGTCCCAGGGAGTCGACACGAAGTAGGTTATAGTGCTTATTAAAATTTCACCATCTATGTTCTGTATGTACATGTCACCCCTTGAGAACTGCAGATTTGTGGAGTGGAGCACGTAACCGTAGGGAGTTCCGTCGGGTAGTAATGCGGGTATGTTGGGGGTTACCACTGCATTAGTGTTTATAATGGGGAAGGAATGGGTGTAGTTTGTCGCTCCTACTGTAAAATTGATATCAACAGTTCTTGAGATGTTATTTAGGATTATGGTGTAAGGGGTTATCCCATCCAGAGTCATGGGGTAGTTCATCTTCCTGGAGTAACCATTGCCAGACCTCGCTGCTAAATTCAGCTCATATGCAAACCTCTCGCCAATACTATCCGCTAGGCGGACTTTTGATGCCTGTATTTCAGCAGAACGATCTTGAGCGAAGCTCAGTACAAAAATTGTGAAAATGAGCATAACGAACATGTATATGACCAAGAGCTCATTAGCGCTCTGACCCTTTGAGCCAAACACATTCTCACCTAGCTCCTCTCGATATAAACGCAACTTTGCATAGGGTCAATCTGCGTGCAATTGTCTTCAGCGTAGATTTTTATGAAAAAGGTGCCCGGCTTTGCTATCAGAGTAAGGTTCCCTGCGATTTTTGTTAAGGTGACTCCGACTACCTGGGTAATCCCAGAGCTGGTTCTTAGGTTGACTATTACCTCATGCCCTATGCCATTGGTGGAGTTCCCAACAGTTATATTATCTATATTCGGTGGCATGAACACCTGTAGAGTTATTTTAGCTGGGTCTCCCTGTGCACCCACTATATCCGCGTAGTTTGCTATTTTGGTGACAGTCTGCTGTGCCTGCTGCACCCCAAGCTGGTCAGAGACATTTGTGCTTTGAAGATAGGCGATGAGAAGCAGGGGGAACATTATAGTAACAACAAAAGCAACTGTTACCATCATCTCGGTACTTGCCTGAGCCTTTACTCTCATATGTTAAGTGATATAAGGGGTTGAATATTAAGCTTTTTGCTTTGTGCACTTGTTAATGCGCTTACGCCATTGCTTTTAGTGGAACTAGTCTCAAAGCAAGCCTCGCAACATCTCTTGCACTATCCCCGAATATTATTAGGGATGGCTCCCTCCCGACTTCTCCTTTCTGATAGACTGCATCGGGAATGCAGTGTGTGTTTTTGACCGCAGTTTCTATTCCCCAAGGGATTGTTGAACCCTCCTTTCTTTTAATCTCTTGAGGCTCCTCACTCCTGTCATAGGAGGAGATTCTCAATCCAATTTTATTGCAGCCAGCCAACGTTGCATTAGTCAGTCTTATGTTGATAGCAGCTCTCTTTGAGCTGTTGAATTCCATCATCTTCAGCACTGCTCTCGCCAAATGAGAAGAAGCACCAAATTCTATAATTCCGAGGGATTTGGGAGCTCCCATTGTGTTCCTTATCCTCCCAGCTACTCCGGCTACATCATTAATACCTTTCGCATTCGGTATTGCGCGTACTATGTTCGTACCAACCTCAGGTATTAATGAGGAAAATCCAGGACAATTCTCAATGCTCATCAAAGCTGCCTTGACATCATAGATTACCGCAAATCTTTCGGCATTCATTCGGAGGCATGCGGTCGGGTCAACCGCCTCCACCCCCCGGCCAATTTTCATGCTGTTTCGTATTGCATCGTCTATGAAACACTCAGCTTCCTTGCATGAATCTTCTATTTGGAGCCCTTTTGCGAGGCAGGCTGCAATGGCGGATGAGAAACAGCATCCACCCCCGTGTGTATGGGTTGAAACCATCTCTTTGCTGAAAATTTTGAAGTTTTCATGGAGCAGTACGTCAGCTATTCTGTTTCCCTGTTTTATCCCTTTCACAAGCACTGCCTCTGGCCCCTTCTTTTTTATGAGCGAAGCAGCCTTTTTTGCGTCATCGATACTCCTTATCTCCAGACCCGTAAGATTCTCTGCCTCCGCTCTGTTCGGAGTCACTATCTTTGAGAGCCTTACCAACTTCTCGATTCCGCCTATGCTTTCCCTGTTGACAAGCCAGCTTCCATCCGACTGAGCAGTCATAACTGGGTCCAGCACTATGTTAGTGCCATGCCATCTCCTGAGCCCATCAGAAACTACGCTTATTATGCTTTCATTTCCTAGCATGCCTATTTTGACAGCACTTATTTTCATATCTGAGAATATTGAATCGATCTGCTGCGAGATTACTCTGCTGGGTAGACAGAAGACATCCTGCACTCCGCGAGTGTTCTGGGATGCTATTGCCGTGACAACAACCGTTGCATGCACTCCGAAGGATGCAAATGTCTTGATGTCGGCCTCCACCCCTGCAGCACCCGTTGTTGATGAGCCGCCTATCGCCAAAGTATTAAGAGAACCGACCGCATGGGTCACTCAATCCACCTCTCACTTTTCTGGGGTCTGTTTTTTTTCATGTGTGTTCTCGCATCCTTCTCCTCTCTGAATATCGCGTCCATTTCATCTAGAAATGATTTCAATGCGCTTCTGAGGTCCCAACCGAATGAGCTGGCGGAGTAGGAGACTCGTCCTGCATTTAGTTTTCCATGCACCGAGTACTTTTTTCTATGCTTCTTGAAATGAAGGTACATGTGTTCAACGTCAAAACTTTTCTTTAGCTTGCTGAGGAAATTCATGCATTCTTCCCTAATGTCCTCAACGAACATCCTGTCTCCTTCAGCAAGGCCAGAGATATCCAATGCAGTCTCATCGGGTCCGGCAACGCCCTTGAATAGGTTCCTTGCGCTAATAATTCCCACCGGTTTCTGCCCGCTCTCGACTATAAGCGCTGCTACATCATTTTTAATCATCTCCATGGCGCTTTCCTTGAGCGATGCATCCGGTTTTATTGTATGAACATCCTCGCGCATTAATGATGAAACAGGTATATTCTCAAGCCTAGTCTTGCTCCTTCCAAGGGGTAGCTTATCCCTTGGCTTGCTCAGGAAAGCTGCAAAATCATATGCGGTTAGAACTCCTACAAGCTTGCCCTCGTCGACTACCGCAAGCTTTCCATACTGGTTCCCGCGCATCTTCGATTTTGCTCTGCCCAGATGGGATTTCAGGTCTATCCTCGGCACTGGCTTGAACATCAACTCCTCCACCTTTCCCTTCTCCAAAAGACCTTCATCCACTATCAACTTCAGGGCCTCGTTTCTGGGCAGTATTCCTATGATCTTATCCTCCTCAATAACCGGCAGAGCCCTGTATGGACCACTGAAGAAAAGTCTGCAGATGTTGAGCACACTTGTATTCCTAGTGATTGTTGGAGCGCAGATGGCGATTGAACCAACTTTAGATGTATGCTCAACTGCAGAACTTGTGATGGTCCAATCGTCTACTATCCCGACATATTTTTTGTTTTTTAACACAACAAGACAGGTCTTGTGTCTTGGGAGTTCACTTATGGCTTTAGTCAAAGGTTCTTCATAATCGACAGTAAAGGCTTCTTCTATGCTATCAAAAAGCTCCATATGCTCACCTCTCTGTCTATTATTTAAAATAGCAAATAAATTAATACTAGTCATATGAAGACATCGGAACTTGGTGAGAGGAAGTTGATTGCACTTCTGACTAGAGATTTATACACGAACAGAAGAGTGATTTCAGGTGCAGGTGAGGATGATGCAGCTCTCATAAGCTTTGGGGGGAAGGAGCTTGTTGCAACGTCTGACATAATGTTTGCCTCCACCCATTTCCCGAGAGGAATGAAACCTGAGCACATTGGGAGGAAGGTTGCAATTGCGAATATGAGTGATTTGGCTGCCACGGGAGCATCACCGCTTGCAATGCTCTTCTCGTTCGGGATACCTCCCCAGTTTGAGGTTGAGGAGCTGAGGAGGATAGCGCGCGGTATAGATGAGGTTTGCTCGGAGTATGACGCTCCTTTTGTCGGAGGGGATACGAAAAAGTCCAGAGAGCTTGCAATCTGCGGAATTGCTCTTGGCGAAATTGGGAGGAATGAAGCTCTGAGAAGAAGCAATGCGAAAGCAGGAGATGTGGTTGCAGTGACGGGCGAGATAGGGAATGCTACACTAGGTTTGAGGATGATACTAGGCGGTATGAGAGCCCCCGGATACAAAAAACTCGTCGATGCATTTCTAAAACCGAAGGCGAGAGTTAGGGAAGGTAGAGCAATAGCGGAGTGCAGGGCAGGGGCTGCTGGGATGGATATAACTGACGGTCTGCTCTTCTCTGCAGGGGAGATAGCCAGAATGAGCGGTGTATGCATCTCGCTTGACGGTAGTAGAATTCCAGTATCAGAAGAGGCGAGGAGATTTGCGAGAGAGCATAATATCGGGGAGAGGTTACTTTTAAACAACGGTGAGGACTATGAGCTTCTTGTAACTGTAAAGGGAAGGAGGTTTAGGGAAGTTAAGGGCAATGTGGAGGATTGCGGTGGTGCCCTTATAGAGATTGGAAGAGTGACAAGAGGAAGGGGGGTGCTGCTTGATGGAAAAATGGTTGGGACAGAAGGATACGACTCTATGAAATGATGTCTAGATGTTGGTGAATATGCGTTATACCGAGCACTTGGTTTTAAGTGGTATTGTAAACGGAGCATTCTTATTTATACTTTATATGACTTTTCATATTGATGTATTTAGAGCAGAACTTATTGTTCCCTTACTGATGACATTTTATATTTTCAGTATTCTTCCGGATATAGACCACCAAAAATCTCATGCAAGCGGGATTTTGAATTTGTTTTTAATATACCTATTCGGTTCTTCTGCATTCGATTTTTATAACACTTTTAATCCATTTGATTTAGCAAAAATCATTATTGCAATAGCGATTTTTATAGTTCACGCAAAATATTCTGAGAATAGTTATTTACACCGTAAATTCCCACATACGTTTACATTCGGCATTGTTGCATGTCTACTTTTGTATTTTTTGGCAAATTCGATACTTGTGTGCATGGTGGGCGCAATTTCATTTTTTACACATATACTAAGCGATGGTTATGTTATACGGGCTATTGAAAAAGACAGAACCCTATGGAGATTAGTGGGATCTAAAATAACTGCTATCAAAAACAAAATACCTAAGCGTAAGGGTTTTTAATCTGTTAAACGAAAATCTACTCTGCATGGGCTCGTAGTCGAATGGTAAGACGTCACCCTGACACGGTGAAAACTCCCGGTTCGATCCCGGGCGGGCCCACTTTTACCTTATTTCTATCCATCTTTCACACTTGAGCCGCCATCTATCACGAGCGATGTTCCTGTGACGTACCTCGCCTCATCGCTTGCGAGGTAAAGGGCACCGTATCCTATATCCTCAGGCTGACCGATTATATGGATGGGTATGGAGTTCAGATTTTCCTCCCGCATCTTCTCATTTGCAAGTGCATCCTTGGTCATTGGAGTTTCCACAAGGCCAGGACATATAGAATTAACCCTTATCTTGGAAGGCGCAAGTTCCATGGCAGCAGCCCTGGTGAATGCAGCTACGCCTCCCTTTGATGCGCAGTAGGCAGTGAGCCCGGGGTAACCAACAAGTGCGGCTATGGATGCAATGTTCACTATGCTGCCGCCTCTACCCTGCTTCTTCATCTGCTTTGCGGCATGCTTCGTTCCGTAGAAAACACCTTTAAGGTTTATGCTCAGTAACCAATCCAGCTCTTTCTCTGTTACCTCCTCAAGCGACTTCTCGAGCAACACACCAGCATTATTAACGAATATATCGAGCTTCCCAAATTTTTTCACTGTTTTTGAGACAAGACTCTCCACATCTCTCTCATTTGATACATCACAGTGCAAGGCGAGGGCATCCACTCCGAATTTTTTAATTTCCTGGCAGGTTTCAGCGCATCTTTGGGTGTTCACCGATGCGATTACAACATTAGCGCCCGCCTTTGCGAAAATAGTGGCAATCCCTTTCCCTATGCCCCTGTCCGAGCCCGTTATTATGGCAACCTTAGCTTTCAGAGAGAACATATCACCACCTCCTGCTTACTTATTATTACTTAGATATTCAGTTAAATATTGCTCCTGCATCTACA
Source organism: Microcaldota archaeon (assembly GCA_026396385.1). Taxonomy (GTDB): domain Archaea; phylum Micrarchaeota; class Micrarchaeia; order Burarchaeales; family Fermentimicrarchaeaceae; genus Fermentimicrarchaeum. Next base: position 31,119 of record JAPLWV010000033.1, read on the forward strand.
AACTCCATGTATAGTTCATCATTATATCCTATAAGAATTATTTCACTTATTTTCACTCCTCTGCTTATGAAATCCTTTATCGCTTCAACCATAGCTTTAGCTGCAATTTTATATGATAAACCTCCGACACCGGTTCCCATTCCTGGGAAAGCAATGGATTTCGCGCCTTTCTCTTCAGCGCATTTCAATGCTGCGAGAGTTGCAAGCCTCACCTTATCCGAATCAGTTTCAGCTGCGGGCTCAACCATTGTTGGGGCATGGATGACGAACTTCACTTTTAATCTTCCAGCAGTTGTTGCAACTGCCTTTCCAATGGGTATTGGGGCCGTTTCAACTGCTTCTTTCTCTATCTGCGCCCCTCCTGCTTTTTTTATTGCTAGAGCTACCCCTCCACCCATATAGCCGAAAGAATTAGCCGGGTTCACTATTGCATCCGCTTCACTTCTTGTCAAGTCTCCTTTTATGACCCGTATGATGACTCCGTTATATTCCGCATGAAACATCTCATCAACTAGAGCTTGTAGCCTATCTGCCTGAGGAACTCCTTCCTCTTCTTAACATCTTCAGGCTTCTCAATACCCTTGCTCTTCAAGCCATCTATCACTCCCAAGATTCCTCTTCCCTGCTCGCTCTCTGCAATTACAACCTCTACGGGGTTTGCTGTTGCGCAGAATATATTACAAACCTCTGGAACACTTTTTATCGCATTTAAAACATTTATTGGATAGAAACCTTTTCCTAAAATTATTAGAAATGCATGCCCTGTACTCAGCTCTAAAGCATTTTTCTCAGCTATTTTCTGCAGCTCTTTATCTGTCCCCTCGCTCCTAACTAAACATTCTCCAGAGGATTCACAAAAAGCCAAACCGAATTTTATTTCTGGAACAGCAGTTACCATCACCTCGAATAAATCCTCTACGGTTTTTAAAAAATGGGTTTGGCCTAAGATTATATTGCAACCTTCAGGAATCTTCATTCTTATACTCTTCATCTGTACCACTTTATCACCTACTCGAATACTATCATGACATCAGAATCTAGAAGATATTTTAGAGCTTTCTCAAGGGTGTTTATGTCTACTGGCAACTGTGTTATCTCCCTCTTTGAAAACCTCACCTTGTATATGCTTCCATCTTTTTTGTAAAGCTTGTTTATGCCAAGTATTTTTGCTGGAGCAACTACATCGGAAAGAGTTTTTTTTATGTCACCGCTAATCTCAGCTATCCGGACCTTCTTGCCAAGCTCCTGAGATATTTCGGAGACAACCTTGCCCTCCTTCCCAATAAGAAGACCCACGTCTTTCTTCGTGAGTATTATGACCACCCTGTCCAAATCTATAACTTTTGTGAGGTCAGCATGCTCCAAGTTGTATTTGTTCTTGAGCTTGTATAAGAGTCTGCTCAACTTAACCTCTAGCTTGGAGAGCTTTCCTTTCTTTACTTTCTCATCGCACCCCGAGCATAATGTATTGCTTTTTGCGCATAGTTCGCATATCGGTAGATTCATCCAGTCCCACCATTATTGAAGAAGAATAAAAATGAAAAAAGGAAAAAATCTATTTCGAAAGGGTTATTTCTATTGCGGATACTTTGGACATGCTTCCGTCCTCCGAAGCGAGTTCCTCAGTCTTTATCACTATGCCCTTTAGTTTCGCTTCTGGCATGAACCTGTTCCTCACTATCTCCGCAACATCCACGGCTCTAGAAATCACTTTTCCTCTAGCCTTTATTGCGACCTCAGCTGCCCCACCATTGAACTGGGTTATCACAGCCAGAACATAGCACATCACGCTTTTCTTGCCGATGTAGACAACGTTCTCGTCCTTTCTCATTGTTTCCTCTGCCATTTAATGCACCTCCGTTTTGTGTTGGTTTATACTTGAGTAATATTTTCTCGATTGGGTTATAAATCTTTATGTTTTTCACGGTATTCTTCTACCATCCCTTCAAGATCCGGTTCACCCTCTTCCTCAGTTTCAGCCTCTATAGAATCAACTGATTTGACATTAGGCTTATATTTGCTGCGCACCACTTGTTTCAGTCTGGTTACCTCCCTTTCCATTCTCCTAATCTCGTTTTCCCTTGCTAGCCTTTCAAAAACTCCTCTCTCAAGGAATTTTATCTTGTCTCTTAGCAATTGGTTCTCGTTCTCCAGCCTATCGACAGCTTTCCTAAGCTCAACGTTTGAATTGAGTAGTTCCTTGAGCTGCTTGTTCTTCTTATCAAGGTCTATCTTTATCTCCTCCTTGCCCCTAACCTTGGGCATCTCAATCTCCCTTTCTATGTCAACCATGAGAAGAGCGTTACTCAGAGAGATGCGGTTGAGAACTAGATGTTTTATCTCCGCTGCTTTATCACTAAGCCCCTTTTCCTTCAGGATCCTGTCGATCTGCCTGAGCTTATTCTCGTAGAACCTGAAGGCCTTCATGGCGGCTGCAGCTGCATCTTTCTCGTGCTCATTGGAGAACTTCATTCCTTCCACAAGCTGGTTTTTCTCCCTCTCGCTCATATCTTTATCAGGAATAAAAACTCTGGAGTTGAAATAGGAAGCTAGCTTCAGAAGCAGCTCAGGGGCGTGGTTTACGTCGCATGCGAGAAGAGAGGGTTTTCCCTCCTTGCTTATGATATCGACAAGCTCCTCCTTGCTCATCTCCCTTTTGCTTCCTACAGAAAAAGTTTTCTTCTCGAAATCGAATATAGCATATCCTATTGTGGTGCCCGGGTCAATGCCAATAATCAACTGCTTCAGCTCATCACCAGCAATCAATGCTTTTTAAATATGAGTCTCTGCTTGACAAACACCCTTGTCCCGCGGGGTATATCTCTGTCAACGACAACTCCGGCTCCAACCCAGCAATTGTCACCTATGGTCCTGCCAGGCATTACAGAGGATAGCACGCCGGTCTTTGTGTTGTCGCCGATTATAACGCCAAGTTTGCTCCTCTTGGTATCCACTCTTTTATTCATCACTTCCATGCTGATAGTGCCAGCATCAAACCTCCAGTTCGCTACCTGAGTCCCAGCGCCGAGATTACAGTTCTCACCGATTATGCTGTCACCTATGTAAGTGAGATGTTTGGCGTTGACATGATTCATGATTATGCTGTTCTTCACCGTTGTAGAATCGCTTATGCTGCAGTCCTCTCCTATGCTGCTGTTGCCTCTTATGAATGAATGAGGGCCAACTTCACTATTCTTTCCTATGAAGACAGGTCCTTCTATAAAACTGTCGAATACACGGGCACCTCGCTCTATGATGACTTTGCCGCTTACTCGGGAATACTCGATTTTGCCTTCTTTCTTTGCCTTCAGCCTATTGAGGAGGAACTCATTTGCATCAAATAGTTGCCAAGGCACGCCAAGGTCCTGCCAGTATTCAGTGAGCTCAACTCCCCTTGCATGCCCCTTGCTGGCAAGCATTTTTATCAGATCAGTGATCTCATATTCTCCCCTCTTTGACAGTCGGAGGGACTTCATTTTTGAGAAGAGACTTTCGTTCATCACATACATGCTGCAGTTCGCAAGTCCGCTCCTGCGGGTTTTGGGCTTCTCCTCAAATTTAACTATTTTGCCTCTCTCAAGTTCAGCAACTCCGTAGTTGCTAACATCGTCTACTTTCTTCAAACCAATCGTCATCTCGGAATCGTGGGATGAGATGAGCTTCTTGATTGCGCTGCTCTCTGTTATTATGTCACCAGCAATTCCTACGAACGTGTCATCAATCATATCTTCCGCAGCCAGGAACGCATCCGCCGTGCCTCTCATATTTTCCTGTACTGCGTACTTTATCCTCATACCAATTTTGCTGCCATTGCCAAACTCGTCAATTATCTTATGTCTGAGGTAGTTCACGACGATTACCACATCCACTATCCCGGCGTTCTTCAAGTTTTCTAGCACGTGACATAGTATTGGCTTTCCAGCAACCGGTATCATACACTTGGGTCTGGTGTGCGTCAGAGGTTTCAGCCTCTTTCCCTCGCCAGCAACTAGTATGACTCCTTTCATACCAATCCCTCCTTAACGATTCCCTCAGCTCTCCTGAAGATCTTCTCTAGCTCCCTCTCGCTCTTGTGCTCGCAGGTCACTCTTATTGCAGACTCTGTTCCTGATGCTCTGACAAGCAACCAACCATCCCTGAGATCTATTCTAACTCCGTCCTTCTCGTTAACATCACCTTTGAATTCTCCCGTAATCCTGCCCTTTATCCTTTCCATTGAGGCGCTCCTGTTACTGCAGTTGAACTTTGCCCGTCTCATGGGGTATTTCTTAATTTCTTTCCTTAGCTTCCCCAGCTTGCCCTCCCTGCACATGAGTTCCACAAACTTCAATGTTGCCAGCATTCCATCCGGAGACAGGACTTCCTCAGGGAATATGTACTCACCGCAGGGTTCCCCCCCAAAAATTGCTCCGCTTCCTCTCATTCTCTCGGCTACATTCCTGCTTCCCACCTCGGTTATTATGAAATTCCCGCCATTTTTTTCAACAGCTTCCTTTACGGCAAGGGATGCCTCCACAGTTGAAACAACACTGCCACCTTTTTCACCCAGTAGGTAACCTGAGATAAGCGAAAGCTGCTCATCAAGCCCCAGTACTTCTCCTCTCTCGTCCATCACAACTACCCTGTCACCGTCTGCATCGTATCCTATGCCCATATCCGCTCCGCTGCTCCTGACAACTGCACATGCATCCTCCAAGCTTTCGCTGTTTGGCTCAAGGTTCCTTGAGAAAGTTCCGCTGGGCTCTGCATTAAATCCGACAACTCTGCACCCAACCTCCCGAAGCATGAATGGTGCTATAGAACATGCAGCTCCATTGCCGCAGTCAACAACAATTTTGGGTTTTTTCTTCTCTATAAGTGCTCTGTCTGTAAGCGAAAACGCAAGCTCAATGTGCTTGTCAACCGCATCCGCAACCGAAAAAGAATCCCCAAAGCCATCGAGCTCAGGGGACGCAAATTTCTTTGCTCGCAGCAGGTTCTCAATTTCTCTCTCCTCCTCCCGGCTTATCTCCTCCCCCAAACGGTTATAGAATTTAAAACCGTTGTATTGAGGAGGATTATGCGATGCAGTTATCATAATCCCGCTGTTGGCTCGAGCCCTCGTCGCTATTGCAGTAGTTGGTGTTGGAACAACTCCAAGTCTGAGGGCAGAGCCACCGAGAAAGTTAATCCCCGCAATAAGCGCACTCTCCATCACAGCGCCAGATGGCCGGGTATCGCGTCCTATCACCACCTTACTCCCTCTCTTTTTGGTTATAACCTGACCTAAGGCTAGAGCTAGTTCGGGGGTGATGTTTTCACCTACAACGCCGCGTATTCCTGAAGTCCCAAACGATACGTCCATCATACCACAAATATTAAAAACTGCAAAGATTAAATAAATAGCTATGGCAGACAGAGTATCAGCACCGCAGAGTTCAACGGGTTTATTGCGCTTCTACGACACGAACGTTGGTGGACCGCAGCTTGACCCGAGAGCAGTTGTGATATTCACAGTAGTGTTCATACTGGTTATAAAGTTACTGGGGTACTTTGTCTAATCATTTCTTCAGAAATTCTTTGAAGAATTTATCACAAACAGAGGCTACGGTCTTCGTCTTTTCATTCGGGCATGCCACTATAGCTCTCCTCCTAATCTCCTCGGTCTTCTTTATTGAGCTGACTATGTCTGAAAGCTCCTCTAACGGATACTCCTTTCCACCCTTCAGTATTTTGACGCTGCTCCTGCCGAACTTATCATCATAGGCTTGCCTGGATTCTATGATGAGTTCATCCACCTCACTTTCTTCCATTATTACCCCCTCAAGCTCCTTAGTGCTCGAGTAATCTTTGAAGAGCTTCTTTCCCTCATCGTTAAGTTTATGCAGCTCCAGCTCATATGCCCGCTTGTAAAGCTTTCTGTTGCGCATTCTTTCAATAAGCTCCTTGCTTCTCCCTTTTTCCAGTGAAAGCCCCAACTGGGCATCATCATATCTTTTTAGTTCATCAAGGGATACCACTCCATCCTCAAGCGCAAATTCAACCGCCCTCCTCAGCATGGCACTGGCAATCCTAACTGCATGATGGTAATAGACGGATGAGAACATGAGGAACCTTGCTATCAGAAGGGACTCCGCAGCTTCTATCCCACCCCAATCAATTATCGCTTTGCTACCTCTAAGCCGTATTGTATGAACAATCCTGTCACAGTCTATCACTCCGTAAGCAACTCCGGTGTAGTGGGAATCCCTCAAGAGGTAATCCATCCTGTCAGAACCAAGGTCAAAATTTATTATACCCCCTTCTTCCTCACCTGAGAGTATTGAACAGATTCTTTTTAGGTCATACCCGTTATCCTCCAGTATCTCACCGCTAGCTCCATTCTTCACCAGCTCTGAACCCCTCTTCTCATGGCTGCCCATCTTTTTTCTGATGAGGATTCCCTCGCTCTCATGGGAGAAAGCAGTATGCCCCACATCGTGGAGAAGG
>JAPLWV010000007.1 GCA_026396385.1 Microcaldota archaeon
TCAGCAATATATCTTGGGACTTTTGAGATGGGAGTGACCACCCCATCCTCCTTGTTCGAGGATGGTTTGAACTCCCTGACATCAAGCACGGGCCTCTCGGGGTTGGAGAAGTTGTGCAGCACTGCCACCTCTTGCCTCGGAGGTGGGATGAAATGCGCAAATGACTGAGCTATCATGCTCTTTCCGGTTCCAGGCGGGCCGACAAGAAGAAGATGTCTTCTCTGTTTTGAGGCGAGCTTAGCTGCCTCAACAGCTTCACTCTGTCCGATTATCATTTCGAGCGGATCCTTGGGCAGAGCAATCTCTTTTGTGCTCCCCGGTAGGTCCATAATAGGATTTTGTTGCTATGTTTTTATATTGCTTTTGAAAGAAAAAAGAAAAGAGATTAGAATTTGGTGGATACCAACATGTCCTCCGGCCTTCTGAATATATTGCCAAGCTTCACACCCAACAGTATTTTCGCATTCTTTCCCTCTGTCAGGTCCACCAGTCTCTGGGTTATTATACCGTCAAGGACAACTGCGTAGACAGGACCCGAGTCCGTCAAGGTTTTTATCAGGTCCCTCACAGGAACCTCGTACTTCAGGTTGAGCTGCTCGTCGTACACCCTTGACCTCAGCGTATTCTCAAGCTCATTCAGGCTTGAGACCAGAATCTGCGGCGGCTCAATATCCGTGCCTATCTTTGCTATGCCCTGCAGGGGAGACTCCGCTTCCTGCTGCGGTTTTTCAAAAACCGGCTGTGGCTGCTCCTCTGGCTGCCGGTACTGAGGCTGAGGCTCGGGCTTTGGAGCGTACTGCTGCCTCTCCTCCTGCTTTGGTTTTGAGTTCTCAACCACCTGTTCTATGGGAACCTTGCTCCTCAGGCACTTTATTATCTCTTTCCTTGTGAGTTCCTCAACCTCCTTCCCTGTAGGCGCTCGGGCTATGTAGTCAATGTCCGCAACCTGTGAAATTTCCTTGAGGATTATATCGCCTCCCCTGTCCCCATCAAGGAAGATTGTGATCTCCTTCTCCCTGCACAGGTTTGCGAGAGTTTTCGGCACATTGGCTCCGCCCACTGCAATGACATTATTTATGTCACTCTTGAGTAGGTTTATCACATCCGCCCTGCCCTCCACTATTATGATGGAGTCATATGACTGTACGTTCGGACCTGAAGGCAGCCTCTCCGGTCCATATTCGGAAACCTCGGCCGTCTTGACCTCCTGCCTAACAAGCTGGGATATCTCCCTACTCTCTGGTATCTGAGTCGTGAGCAGTGTTTTCAGCAGAGATTTAGCCCTCTCAACAACTGCTTTCCTCTTCATGTTTCGGGTATCCTCTATCTTTTCTACCATCACCCTGCCTTCGCAGGGACCTAACCGGTCCACTGTCTCAAGCGCAGCCCCAAGTATGCTTGTTTCTACCATGTCCAGCGAGGAAGGCAGCATTATTTTACCCACGCTCTTTCCTCCCCTCGCCTGAAGGTCTACCTCTATTCTCCCTATCCTGCCGTTCTTCTGCAGCTCCCTCAAGTCCAGCTCGTCTCCTAGTAGTCCCTCAGTCTGACCAAAAACTGCTCCAACTACATCGGGCTTCTCCACAAGCCCACCTATCTCAATATTCGCGTAAATCACATATTTCACAGTGTCAATATACGTCTTAGCCATCCATATCACCCTCAATTTTCTTCTTGAATTCCTCCATCCTTCTGTCAATATCCTCGAAGTTGTAAACCCCGAGGAGATATCTAAGCTTTCTCCTTACCTCTGTATTCGGAAGCACATTGTATGAATGCAGGGCTTCCTCAATCCTCCTGCACAGCTTCTGCCCCGCCTCATCGAAATCGGTGAGAATCACCGCTTCGTCAGCCACCTTCGAAACCCTCAGGCACAGTTTGTCCGGGCTCATGTTCACCAGGAATATCCTGTTCTTCACCCCTATGCGCTCGAGGGCTTCCCTGTCTCTCTTTCCTTCCACCAGCAGTGGTGCTCCACTCTCCTTCAGCTCTTTCATAACCCTGTCAAGCAACTTCCGCTTCTTCTGGAGCTTCCTCACTGCCATGGGGCTGAATTTCTTCACTCTCATCACTTGATGCTACTCTCTGAGGTAATGGATAGAGTAAGAGTAGAAGTGTACTGTGCAATGTTGACCGAATTTCATTGATCGGCTTTCTCCATCAGCCATCCTTTGCACAGCATTTGTATTATGAACGAATCCCTATATAAGCGTTATCCGACAGACTCCTCCTCGATGCACTCCTCGCAGGCAAGCTTCCCGCCAGTTTTCTTCAAGGTCTCCGAGTAGTTCCCGCATATCTCGCATGAGCCCGAAAGAACTTCAGGAGAGCCGAAGCTTTCTATCTCTGCTTTCTCGCGTATTATGTCGTAGAGCCCTGGCGATATCCGGACTATGTCCGTCTCCCCGATGATTCCTATGAGCTTGCCCTTGTCATTCACAACCGGCAGTCTCTTTATTCCCTCGTCCCTCAGAATCCCCGCAACCTTCTCTATGAGTTCATTGGGGCCTATCACCTTGAGCTTAGGGTGCATTATCTCTTTCATAAGAGTCTTCCTAGGGTCTCTTCCTTCTGCAACCACATGGTAGGTTATATCGCCCTCTGTGACTATGCTTACTGGCAGGTCATCCTTGACTATCACTACCGAGCCAATCTTCTTGTCCCTCATTAGTTTCGCTGCTTCCATCACTGTGCTGTCCTCATTGAGCGTTACAACCACTTTCCTCATGCAGTCTCCTACTCTTATTTCCTTTACCTTCATTACCATTGTATAATTTAGGAACATACAGATTTATTTACTTTTCAGTGGAAGAGGAACCTGCGGTTCCCTCTACCCTCCCGCTATCATATTTCGTGGTGGCCTTTACGCCAGAGGTTTTGGTAGCTTCTCGAGCAATTTGTCCTCTTCTGCTACAATCAGCTTCTCGTCTTTTACGACACTCTCTCTATCCAAGTGGGAACTTTCCATAGCTGCTTCGTATACTTCTGTTTTATATGGCTCCGGAACTTTTGCGTAATGAATATCATAATACTCCCCATTTGGGGCCCTTTGTGCCACAACCCCCAACATATGAAATTTTCCATCTTCTAGTTTTTCAAAACAGACGTCGAGACATCCGCCTCCGATATATACTGGTGTCTCCTGCAATATCCCTTTCATCTTTTCGGCTATTTTTGGGGTTATATCAGGGCCAATCTTAAGTCTAGCCTCCAGATAGTTCCCCCTCCTTATACTCTTGAATTCATACTCCGCACGAACTATTGGGCTTTCAAGAGATTTCTTCTTCTCTACCATAAACATCCTTACATATTGCTCATTTCGAATATTTAAATTCTCCTTTGACTGAAAATTACAGAACCGCTAGCTGCACATTCAAACTACGGAATGAAAGATTTTTTATATCATGATATCCAATACAGTAGTATGCCATTTGAACCGAAACAATTCATAGAGGATGCTGTTGCCCAGATAAGAAGAACTGTCGGGGTAGGTAAAGCCATTATTGCTGTTTCCGGCGGGGTTGACAGCACCGTGACTGCCGTGCTGATGAACGAGGCGCTTGGTAAAAGGTGTGTAGCTGTTTTTGTAGACACGGGCTTTATGAGAAAGGGCGAGCCAGAGAGTATAAGGGAGCTTGCTGGGAGGATAAACATGAATCTGCGCTTCATCGATGCAAGAAAGCAGTTCTATTCTGCATTGGAAGGGATGAGGGAGCCTGAGAAGAAGAGGAAGATTATCGGGGGACTTTTCATAAAAATATTCGAGAAGGTTGCCAAGGAGGAGAGAGCCAAGTTTCTGGGGCAGGGAACGCTTGCACCTGACTGGATTGAGTCCGGCTCGGGCATGAGGGCTACTATAAAGTCTCACCATAATGTCGGTGGTCTGCCGGAAGGCATGAGGCTTAAGCTGGTTGAGCCTGTGAGAGAACTATACAAGGATGAGGTGAGGAAGGTTGGAAGGGAGCTTGGGCTTGCGGAGAAGATATGCAACAGGCAGCCTTTCCCGGGTCCGGGGCTTGCCATAAGAATTGTCGGTGAGGCTACACATGAGAAGGTTGAGGTTGTGAGGGAGGCTTGCGCAATAGTTGAGGAGGAGCTTGAGAGGGCTGCAGAGAGTGGGGAGATGGAGCTTCCCTGGCAGTATTTCGCCGTCCTGCTTCCCTCAAGGAGCGTTGGGGTGCTGGGAGACAAGAGAGCATATGGTTACACAGTTGCTGTGAGGGCTGTTTACAGTGTGGATGGCATGACCGCGCAGTATTCGAGAATCCCGGATAACATACTTGAGAACATTTCCAACAGAATTACGAGGGAGCTGAAGGAGCATGTCAACAGGGTTGTTTACGATGTGACAAGCAAGCCGCCTGCTTGCATAGAATGGGAATGAGATGAGGATACTTGTTGTTGATCTGGGTTCGCAGTGGACCCACAGAATTTGGAGGACTCTGAGCTATCTTAAGGTGGATGCTGAGATAATTTCCTGCAAGACTCCTCTGAACAAGATGGATGCAGATGGGCTTGTCCTCTCTGGTGGTGCCATAAGGCTGGGCTTGGGTGAGGTGAAGGAACTCCAGGAAGTTTCAGACTACCTCGATAGTTTCGGTAAGCCTATCCTGGGAATATGCGCAGGGCACCAGTTCATTGGAATGCACTTCGGTGGGAAGGTCCAGCCCGCCCCAAAGCCGGAATACGGGAAGGTGGAGCTGTTCGTTGATGAGGAGGACGACCTTTTCAAAGGGCTACCTAAGAGATTCAACGTGTGGGCTTCCCACAATGACGAGGTTGTGAGTGTCCCTCATTTCAAAGTTCTTGCCCATTCGAAGGATTGCGCAAACGAGGCAATGAAGCATGAGAAGAAACCTCTATACGGCTGCATATTCCATCCGGAAGTTGAGCACACTGAACACGGGGAAGAAATCTATGCTAATTTTGTGAGGATGTGCAAGCATTGACTGGAAAACTTATAAGTAGTTATTGAGTAATTTATAGTCACGCAGGGGTGGCGGAGCTTGGTCAAACGCGACAGACTCAAGATCTGTTGGCTTAGGCCTGCGAGAGTTCAAATCTCTCCCCCTGCACTTTTTCTTCCTAAACTCCTAGCCTTAGAGATACTTCTGCGGCGTGGAATGCCCCTTTGCTTAACCTATTTATTCTATGCGCGTGTAATACCGTCGTGGACGCTGTAATCGTTGAAAATGTGGTTAAGCGGTTCGGTAGTTTCACTGCGCTTGATGGCGTATCCTTTTCGATTGGGGAGGGTGAGATTTTCGGCCTCTTGGGTCATAACGGCGCGGGAAAGAGCACGCTCATAAACATAATCAGCCTTATTTCAAAGCCCACTTCGGGTGTCGTGTCCGTGTTCGGAAAGAAGGATCGGTCGCTAATCGGGTTGGCGCCCCAGGAGAACGCGGTGTACGCGGACCTCACTTGCCTTGAGAATGTTGTTCACTTCGCCCGCCTTTATGGCATCAAGAATCCGGTCATCGTTGCAGCGCACTTGCTTTCAGTTCTTGGCCTTGATGGGAAGGCGGAGGCGAGGGCTAGGGATCTCTCTGGCGGGATGAGGCGCAGGCTGAACTTGGCTTGCTCGATGGTTTACAACCCGAAGCTCTTGATTCTCGACGAGCCTACCTCGGGCCTAGACCCAATTGCGAGGCGGGCGCTGTGGAAGACAATCAAAGATGTGCAAAAGGAGGGAATCACGATTCTTTTGACCACCCATTATATGGATGAGGCGGAGTACTTGTGCGACCGCATAGCAATTCTCGACAGCGGCAGGCTGGTTGACGTGGATACCCCGTTACGCTTGAAGCGCAAGACGTTGCATTCAGTGGTTACGGTTGAGCTCAACAAGGTGCCAACAAGCGCGGAATTGAAACGCCTCTCCATTCATCCGGAGGACAAGGTACTACAGTCCGGCACGACAATCACGATCGAATGCAACGAGCCCGAGCGAGTCATTCCGCTCGCATCAAAGGTTTTTGGTGAAAAAATTGCGCGGATAAACGTGAACAATCCCACCCTTGAAGACCTCTTTATGAAAATGGCGGAGGTGAAGCGATGAGGCTCCTTTGGCTCCTCTTTAAAGACCTGATTGAAATCTCCCGCGACAGGAAAACGCTTTCACTCATACTCCTTGCCCCGGTTGCGATAACAATCCTTGCAGGATTAGTTTTCACGGATAGCCCCCAGGAGACTTCTATGAAGCGCATTCCGGTGGCCATCTGCCAGATGGATTCCGGCCCAGAGGCGACCGTGGTCGCGCAAGAGATGTCAAAAGTCTTCAACGCAAATGTTTCAATCGACCAAGGCTGCCTTGCACAAGCTGATGGAGAGCTTGGCAATGGGAATGTCCTTGCAGTCATTGTCATCCATGATGGCTTCTCAAATAACATTGCGAATGGCTCGCAGGGAAAGTTAACCGTGATGACTGACAACGCAAGGCCGGAAGTTGCTGGCCTTGTCGGGTCTGTTGCGCGCGGCATAGCCTACGGCGCTTCAAAGGAGGTCAGCGCGCGTTTCATTGGCGCAACCTGGTCCACTCTCGAAAATATGAGTGCGGGGCTAGAGAACCTTTCAGATAGCCTGGACAATGCAAGCGCTGAAACCGCTCAAATCCAGGGCAGCCTTAAAGAGACGCGGGACCGCATCGCAGCGATAGATACTGCCTCCTTTAGGGCTTCGATCAACTCTTCGAAAGGCAGCCTTTCATCGCTTCAAGAGGGTATTGACTCGCTTAAGAGAGAAATGAACGATTCCATCTCAGACATTGATTATCTTGATGCTAGGATGGGCGCCATCCACGATGCCGCAACGAACATTTCCACGGGCATTCTCTCGGTGCGCTCAAACATTTCCCGCACTTCCAGCGACTTGACCCAAATGTATAATGATGCGTTCTGCCCGGATGCAGCGGCTTTTGAGAACGTAACCGAAGCCCCAGTCCAGCGCTGGGTGCTCCTCTGCAAGGACTTAATCACCGTGAATGAATCGCTTGGCGAGCTGTCAAACAGTATGGCTGAACAGGCGGTGTTTGTCGACCAGCTTGCAGATGAAAGCAATGCAACGAGAAGCAGGCTAGCAATAATCCGGGGAGGGGTGATCAACACGAGCACCCACCTTGATTCAGTCTACGAGCTTAGCGAATTAGAGGCGTCAATTGCTTCTATGGAGAACGCGGTATTGCAGCTGGAGGAACTCAAACAGGTGAGCACGGAAGAGATGGATTCGATGGGCGGCATTGTCGCATCCCTTTCGGAAGGGATTTCTGGCTTGAAAAAAAACACCCTTTCAGCCAAGGATGTGCTTGACACGCTCACGTCCAGGGGGCCGGATAGCATCGTGACGCCAATTCTTTTCGAGGAGGTAAAGCGCCTTTCTGGCATTCGCAGGATTGAAAGCATATTCCCCGCCCTAGTGGGAGTCATTTTGATGTTCGTCACAGTGCTTTTTTCAGCCATCATCCTGCTTAAAGAGAGGTCCAGAGGCACTTTAAAGAGGACAATGATGTCCCCTGTGAATCCAATCGAGCTCGTGCTTTCAAAGGTGGCTTTGACCGTGCTTGTCGCAATCTTCCAGGTGATACTGATCTATCTTGTGGGTTCCCTAGCTTTTGGCTTGGCAATTAACTGGTATAACCTGCCGCAATCAATTCTTGTCGCTGGCTTAATGTCGCTATCCTTCGCGTCCATCGGAATGATTATTGCAATCTTTGCGGAAAGCGAGAACACCGCAATGCTCTCCTCACTCGTAATCTGCTTGCCGTTGCTGTTCCTCTCAGGAATCTTCTTCCCGCGAGAGCTAATGGTCTCCGAGATGCAGGCGTTCAGCACGCTGCTTCCATTAACGCAAGGAATAAAGCTGCTTGAAAGCCTCCTTTTGTACAGCCAAACCGAAGTAATTAGGGCGGGGCTCAACACTTTCGGATTATTGTTTTGGGCGGTGCTTGGCATTGTGGCTTCAACAAAACTCCTTGGGGATAGAGTGCGGCAGAGCTTATAAACGCCAATAGCTACACTGTGGCAGATGGAAAGGGTCAACGGGCAGCCGTCTGCTCTGAGGTCAGTCTAGCTTTTCTGCGCGAGGCTAGGGGATAATGTTAGAAGCGGCATTCTACGATTTCGCAAGCACTTTTAGACTTTTTTTACGTTCTTTGCACGCAGCCCGCGTTCGCTTGATTCGACCTCGTACTCTACAGCGTCGCCGACAGCAAGCGCGGCACCGCCTTCAATCGCCGAGGTGTGCACGTACACATCCTTGCCGTCTTCGCCCGTAATAAATCCAAAACTACGCGCGGCGTTAAACATCTTTACTTTTCCTTTCATTAGATCACCAGCATTTTATATTACTTTTGAAGCGCATAGCTTATAAAATTTTGTGCTACACGGTCATGCTCAGAGTCGTGGTCTCCCCCTGCATCTAGCTTTATGCTAATTGCAGTCCTTCTTATATAACAGAACCTCGCGAGGGCGGTAACTGTTAAATAGATGTGAAAAGTTAATGCTTGCATGATTGACTACCTGCAGCTTTTCATACTCTTTATCGTGGGTGTTATCGGCTATTCCTATAATTCAATAGCAGGTGGATACAGCTTCCTATCAGTTCCGGCCCTTCTTCTAGTTGGACTCAACCCTCTGAACACCATAGCAACAAACCTTTCCTCTCAGATGTTTCCGGACATCATGACAATCCTGAACTACTGGAGGCATAAAAAGCTCGAAATCAAGCCGGTCCTGAACCTGGTAGTGTTCTTTATGGTAGGAGCACTCGTAGGCGCTCAGATAGTACTCTCGCTTGAAGCTTTTATCCTGAAAGCCTTGATAACTGCTCTGCTAACTTTGGGTGTCATCATGCTCCTACTAAAAAACAGGATAAACCTAGCCTTCCTGAGGGAGAATAAGCCGCTGGAAGCTTTCTTTCTCTTTGCAGTAGGGGTTTACAAGTCAATCTTCGGAGCCTCTGCGAAGACCCTTACCATGATGGTTCTAACAATGGGGCGGGGAATGAAAATGGTCGAATCCAGTGCGGCTGCATCCGTCCTAATGGGCGTCGCAGTCTGGACAGGAAGCGCTTACTACATCATCAGCGGTGCGGTGAGCTGGCCGCACTTCGTCGCTTTAACCCTTGGAGGCATACTGGGAGCGTTTCTAGGCACTCAACTGGCCGTGAAGAAAGGTGATGCTTTCGTAGAGAAAGTGCTCATTTTAGTGGCGCTGGTTGGGGCCGCGAAAGTCCTGTTCTTCTGAGAGCAAGTGGGGCCGACACGAATTCTTTCAGGCGATCACAAACCGTCTCTTCACTTCCTGCATCCCCAGGGCGGCAGCTCCGCCGCAAAGAGCTGTTGCGAGCTGGAATATGCCGAATGCTGTGATGAACTGCACAGGCACCAAACCAAGCGAGAGGAGCGCGAATGCTGCGGAGAAGAGGAAGGCAGTCTTTGCGAATGCGCCTGCGCCGAGCGCTGCCAGGCGGTTCTTTTTCCTTGAGAGCGCAAGCTCCTTCACTGCAAACACCAGCATTGTGTTGCCCAGCCAGATGAACGGCAGCATGTAAATGAGCGAAGCGGATTGCAGACCGAACACCATGCCCGCCAGCAGCACACCTACGCTGGGAAGAAGGATGACTGGCAATAAGCGCGCACCACGGAGGTTGAGCGCAGCAAGCACGAGTGCGCAGTTCACTACCGAGCCCACGAGAAGCTGCTCGTGCCCCAGAATGAAGGGGAGGGAGAACGCCACAACTGAGTACAGAATCATCTCAATGTATTCCTGTGCCCGCGAAAGAGCATACTCCTGTTTGAAAAGCGAATCTGGGATATAAGAGTATTCCGTCCTCATGGCAACGCCCCGTTAATTGTGCGTAGGTCAGGTATATAAAGATTTTGAGCGAATTATGAATTGATGAAGATGGAAGAGAAAAAAGATAATCATCTGCTCATGAACATCCTGCACGAGGCACAGGAAAAGCACGGTTATATCTCCGAGCAAGTGCTCAAGCAAATTTCCGTGGAGCAGAACATACCCATCTCGCGGCTTTACGGGGTGGCCAAGTTCTACACTATGTTCCACACTGAGCCCCAGGGCAGGTATGTGGTGGAGATCTGCGGCTCACCATCCTGCATCCTGAACAACGGGGTGCAGATTGAAAAGTTCCTGGAGAGAGAAATTGGCGTGAAGATAGGCAAAACCTCAAAGGACGGGATGTTCTCACTCTACAAAACTTCCTGCATCGGCTGCTGCGACGAGGCCCCGGCAATACGAATAAACGGCCAGCCGCACACGAAAATGACTGTTGAGAGGGTGCAAGTGCTCCTGAAGAAGCTGCGCACCGCTTTCAAAAAGAAAAAAAAGAAGTGATCTAATGCAGATACTCCACAAGACCAACCTGGAGGCACTCGAGAGGGCGCGAATGCTCGGCTCGGACGGAGTACTTTCACTTTTGGAGAGGAAGGGGCTTGTGGGCAGGGGAGGCGCGTCTTCCCCCACTGCCAAGAAGTGGCGGGAGTGCAGGGATACACCTGCGGACGAGCGGTTCGTGGTGTGCAATGCCAACGAGGGCGAGCCGGGCAGCTTCAAGGATAAGCTGATAATCAGGCACAATGCCGAGACGCTTATTGAGGGAATCCTGATTGCCGCCTACATTGTTGGGGCGAAGAGGTGCTTCATCTACCTGCGCGGCGAGTATGACCACCTGCGCCCACGTCTCCAGGAGCAGATTGCAGACGTTCTCCCGCGCGCTAATCTGGAGGGAGTCAGTATCGAGATTGTGCGCGGCGCTGGCGCATACATATGCGATGAGGCGACTGCACTCCTCAAGTCCATCATGGGCTTCCGCGGAACTCCGATGTACAGGCCGCCAAACCCGACCACAGAGGGGCTTTGGGGCAGGCCTACACTGGTAGGCAACGTGGAGACTCTCACCTGTGCTGCGCAGGCAGTGCTGTTTGACGACTGGGATGCCAACCTGAGGCTGTTCTCGCTTTCCGGGAATATCAAAAATGCAGGAGTATACGAGTTCCCCCTGGGCGTGAAGATGTCCTCCGTGATAGACGTTGCGCGCCCGCAGAGAAAGCTCAAGGCAATGTCCTTCGGCTGCTTCGGCGGCATCATGCCGGTTGACGAAAACATGAGCATCACACCCGAGGCTGTGTGCAAGGGGAACTGCAAGCAGGGCAACTACAGCATAATTTTCATAGACGAGACGAACAACGTGGTGGACATCTCCTATTCAATTGCGAAATTCTACACCTATGAGTCATGCGGCAAGTGCACGCCATGCCGCGAGGGAACAATTCGCATACTCAACCTGCTCAAGAAAATAAGGAGCGGCAGGGGTGTGAAAGATGATCTGCAGCTCCTGCGCGAGCTTGCCATGCATGTCCAGGAGACCTCGCTCTGCAACCTTGGGCAAACGTGCGGCAACCACGTACTCACAAGCCTGGAGCATTTCCCTGAAGACTACGAGGCGTACCTTGCGAGGAAGAAGTGAGATGAGAGGATGAAGATTAAGCTCAACGAAAAGGAAATCGGGGTGGATGGAAGCAAGTCACTTCTTGGCATCTGCCGCGAGAACGGCATCACAGTGCCAACTCTCTGTTACCACGCAAGCCTTTTCCCGGAGGCACGCTGCCGTGTCTGCCTTGTGGAGATGAACGGTAAACTGGTCACCTCATGTTCCACAAAGCCAAGCGAGGGCGCATCAATTGTCACAAACTCCGAACGCGTTGTGAAAGCAAGAAAGCTGAACATGGAGCTCATGGTTCCCGGGCCCTCGTGCAAGCGAGAGGAAGACTTGGAAGTGTGCGAGATTTACGATGAGGTGGGCATGGGCAAGCCCAGATTCCCGCAGATAAAGGGATACAAGCCGGACCTTGGCGCTGCGGTCATCCGCGACGACAACAAGTGCATAAACTGCGGCAGGTGCGTGCGCGTGTGCGCGGACGTACAGGGAGTTTTTGCGATAGACTTTGCAAGCCGGGGGCACAACGAGCATATCACTCCGTATGAAGAGAAGCACCTGGCAGACGTTGCCTGCATACGCTGCGGCCAGTGCATACTCAACTGTCCTGTAGGCGCGATTTCAGAGCGCTCGCATGTGGAGGAAGTGGTTGCTGCGCTAAATGACAAGAAAAAACACGTGATTGTGCAGGTTGCGCCGTCAATTCGCGCTGCGCTCGGCGAGCTTTTCGGAATGCCCGCTGGAACGCTTGTCACAGGCAAGACAGTTGCCGCGCTTCGCAGGTGCGGATTCGCAAAGGTATTCGATGTGGACCTTGGCGCGGATATTACGGTAATGGAGGAAGCATGCGAACTGCTGTGGAGGTTTGAGAATGGCAGAGTGCTGCCCATGATAACCACGTGCTGCCCGGGCTGGATACTCATGATGGAGTTCTTCTACCATGACTTGATAGGAAACATGTCCACATGCAAGTCGCCGCACGAGATGCTCGGCATGCTCGCCAAGACGTACTATGCGAAAAAGGCGGGCATTGACCCTAAGGATATAGTCGTTGTGTCCATTATGCCCTGCACTGCGAAGAAGTTCGAGTCCACGCGCCCTGAGATGAAAAGCGGAGTTGAATATGTGCTCACTACGCGAGAGCTTGGCAGGCTCATAAAAATGAAGAATGTGGATTTCGCCTCCCTGCCTGACGAGGACTTTGACCCTGCGCTGGGCGTCTCGACAGGCGCGGGCGTGATTTTCGGGGCGACAGGTGGCGTGATGGAGGCCGCGCTTCGCACTGCGCACAAGTTAGCGACAGGCAAGG
>JAPLWV010000023.1 GCA_026396385.1 Microcaldota archaeon
TGTGATTTTCTTTTTTATTTCTTCGAGGAAGTATATTTATATATTGATGGTGAAATTGTTGTGAGGTGTTTATATGGGTGTGAAAGTTTATTCGACACCTACGTGTCCGTACTGCAGGATGGCGAAGGATTTTCTGAAACACAATAAGATACCTTTTGAGGATATAGACGTCTCCGTTGATAAGAAATTGGTAAATGAAATGTTTAAGAGGAGTGGACAGCTTGGTGTTCCGGTTATTGATATAAATGGCAAGGTAATAGTTGGATTCGATAAAGAGGCTTTAAGGAAAGAACTCAAAATAAAGTAATGTTTGGTAGCCCCTTTTTCTTATTTATTTTTTGTCTACGAGGGATAAATGATATATAGCTATTGTGGGCATGCTAACCCTCGAACCTGAGCAATGTACTGAAGCGCGGAAATGCAGTTGGAGATTAGGCTTGAACTCATCGTATCGGCAAGGGTTGTTGTTTGCGAGGAGTCGATCCATTGCGTTGTCGTTGTATTTGCGCTGAGGTCTACTGTTATAACCAGGATACGCGAAGTCGGGCAGCAGCCGGTTCCACCGGATGAGTAGGAATAAGTCACATTGAACACTGATGCTGACATCTTTTCGGTTGTTACCACGACATTAGGCACACATTGTTTGTAAGTCTCATTTCCACCAGTACATTGTCTGGCAGAGTTGAATATTGATGAGAATCTGCCCAATAGCGTCCCGGCTATTGTTGAGTTCGCCTTCACCTCGGCATCCGCTGCAGTATAACCAGTAGCTGCCTGAGCGCAGGAATGAATTGCCGTATTGCACACTTCTCCCGATGCGCAGTTTGAAGCCGACAGACAGCACTTTCCTGATGCACAGCAGTATCCATTGTTGCAATGGTTCGATAGGCAATCGGAGTTGGAATTGCATGGGAAGCCGCTGGAGAGAGGGGTGATACTGGAGCAGTTGTAGGTGGTTGTACTGCACTCCCCTACGGAGCAGTTTGAGTTGGAAATACAGCATGAGCCAGAAGCGCAACAGTAACCATTGCTGCAGTGATTAGAGAGGCATGCGGAATTATTCGAACACGCAACTCCGTTCTGAAGCAACTGCTGCCCGCCTCCCTGCGGGGGCTGACCACTCTGCGGAGTTAGGGATATTGTAAACTTGGCGTAATCATCTGTTATTGAGTCAAGTGTCAGGAACACAGTTTTGCCATTCAAAGAAACCGAATGGGTGCTGCCGATGGTAAGAGTAACCGGCTTTGAATCAATTCTAAGCGTAGCCGCATTAGAAACTATATGGCTTGCAGCGACAGTATGAACCTCCGTTGAATCCCCTGAAATGAGTTTGAAGCTCTCCTGCCAGCCTTCCTTCATTGTGAAATTTTTCGAAGTTGTTATAAGCGGGGCATCCGTCCCAAGCACAGAGGTTGGGGTGGAATAGCATCCAAGCAGGAGCAGAGCAGTTACGAGAGCTAGGGTAGGAAGTAGCTTCATGACTTGCTTATGCAAACAGGGGTTTAAAAAAACATCTGATTGGTTTAGGATAATGTATAAATAGTGTGCTAATTAAACTAAGAATGATTGGATGGAAGAGCTACCGTACATCCGAATGGTGTTGACTGCGCTGCCTCTCCTTGCATTCATAGTCAACCTATCGTTCGGAATTTTCATATGGAAGAGGAAGAAGCTGCTTGTTAACAGAATATTCGCCCTACTAATGTTCGCATTCTGCTGGTGGAATATGGGGGAATTCGCAATGAGGCTTGTCGCCAGCAGAGGTTCCGCAGGAGCAATTTTGAATTTCATCGAAATTGCAATTCCATGCATACCATCCATTGCACTTGCATTTGTGATGGCTTTGGAGAACAAAACTCCGTCAAGAAGACAGCTTGCTGCTATGGTACTCGGACCACTTTTATTCATCATGCTTAACCTAGCCGGCATGCTTGCAAACAATGTAAAAGTAAGGTTCGACGTGTACATGATTGCCCCGATGAATCTGAGCATATTCAACGGCTACATCTATTTCACAGCTTACATGACAGTTTTCATGGCATACGTGATATATCGTTGGATTAGATTCTACAGGTTGTGCGAGAACGAGATGGTGAAGAAGAGGATAAGGTACATGCTGGCTGGAGTATTTGTTACAACCATCATAACTTTCCTGACAGAGTTCATCGTTCCAATTGTCCTACTCCCGATGGGAATTGACATACCGAGCCTTGGGAGTTCCTCAACAATATTCCTTACTTCGCTGACATACTACAGTGTGAGGAGCAGATGATATGGCTGAGGTAGAAGAGCTGTACAGCATACTGAAGGAGAAGCTCATGAAGAGCGAACTAGAGGAAACTATATCTATAACTACCACATCCGATCTGCCAAAACTGGACTTGGCGCTGCTGAAGTTCTTCATCCAGGATAACGCGATGAGCGGAATAATAACCTGCATAAACAGGCCCCATACGTACTACGCAAAGCTTCTCAGCGCAAACGGCATGAACCCCGAGGACTTGTATTATGTCGATGCATGCAGCCCACTGCTGCATACCCCGTCAGAGGCGTTCTTCCTGGATACGGACAAGCCTGAGAGGAATGTATGGTTTGTCAGGGACATCTCAGATCTGAGCTTCCTGCAGATAGAGATATACGAGGTAGCAAAGAGGCTTATAAATGCTTCAAAAAGCAAGAGGGGGTTCCTTCTAGTTGATGGGCTGGCATCTCTGGGCCTGTATAACGACCCCACGTCGCTTGGGAAATTCCTCCATGACCTGAGCATAAGGGCAAGGTCGTTCCATATTTACATGGTTCTAATCATGGAGAAAGATGAAGCGCTGGCGAATCTGATAAGAACAATATGCGATAATAACTATCAGTTCTAATTTGACCTTGATAGGTTCAAACCTTCTGACGGCGAGGTGATAAGCTCCCTTGAACTCTACGATGCACTGAAAGAACCACCTGAATGATCCTAAGCAGGCAGCTGATTTCCTGGCAGTAGCAGCCCTATCACAAGCAGTACGCTTATCACTAGGAGAATCATCCCCAGATAGAATATGTTCCTTCTACTGTACCTTGAGAGCTTCACAAATTTAAGCTGGTAAAGCTGGGTTGGGATTCCAACTACGAATCCTCCGACAAGAAGCAGTAGTATCGCCAACCACATCCAGCTAGGTGTTTGGTTTACTGTCAAGAATTTAATGACCAAGTCAGGTGTATTCATTATAGTGACTATGCTGTATACGAAGAATATGAGCCCCAGAGTTATTCCAATTGCAGACACTAGCCATAGGTTCTTTGCAGTTTTTATTTTAACAAGCTCTAGAAGGTTACCGTTCCAGGCAAGCACTCCAACTACTGATGATATAAATATCAAAGCTATTCCAAGCCATAATATCCAGAACATCATTTGTTACCACCCTTAGGGCTATTTAAACACGGTGGGATTTAAACTTTACTATCTTTATGAGTAATCTTTTTATACTGGCTCGGAATAATATTAGTATGGAGGGTGGGCGTTATGGAAAAGAAACTTGTGGGTAAGATCGCGCATTTCTTCGGTAAGATAGGTGTGGCTGTGGTGGACCTGGGTGGTGAATTGAGAAACGGGGATAGGATAGCTATAGAAGGACCCGGAGGCGTTGTTGAGCAGATTGTAAACTCCATGCAGATAAACAAAGAGCCTGTAGAGAGCGCCGGTAGAGGAGAATCAGTTGGTTTGAAGGTGGATTCAAAAGTCAGAGAAGGAGATGTGGTATACATACTTAGCGGTTGATAACTGCAGTAAACCTGAACATTGCCCAGTCTTCAGATATATTTTTAAGTGCCGGATAATTTATTATACTCATGCCGAAGGGTAACAAGGCTCAAGTTGGTATTGAGTATGCTGCAGTCCTTGTGCTTTTCCTCTTCATATTGGTACCAGTGCTTTATATCGGAATTACAGAGATACGGATATCGGGGCAGGTTTCGCAGGCAAAGATTGCAGTGGATTCTATAGCAGATGCGGCGGATAGAGTTTACGCACAAGGACCTGGCGCTACAACGACTGTTGAGGTTTACCTTCCTGCAGCAGTAAACTATGCAACCCTCAACAGCCATGAGGTCAATATAAACATATTTCTCCCAACAGGCGAAACAACAGACGAATATGCGCTTTCAAGGGGCAATCTCACGGGAACTCTCCCCACGCTGCCGGGGAGACATGTCCTTGTAGTGGGCATGACATCAAACGGGAGCGTTAATATACAGGAGGCCACTTAGATGGGTGATGGTAAAGCTCAAGTGGCACTTGAATTTATGATTTGCGTATTTGTTCTGATTACAGTTATGATATTCTTCACGATCTACTCTGGCAGTAAGAGCACAGAAGGTCAGGTTATGTATTCGAAGCTACAGGCTGATAGGATATGCTGGCAGATATCCAGCCTCATAAACACTGCAATGTATTCAGAGGGGTACTACTCTGAATTCAGCCTTCCCCTCAAGATAGATGGGTATGACTACAAAGTTAGCATAACAAACGGTACTGTTGCTGTAGACTACAGGGGGGCGAGCTGCATTTACGAGATAGCTATGACGAATATAAGTCTCAGGAGTCAGCAAGCCCCCTTCAGTCTGTGCGGCGGAGATTATTACGTAAGCAACACAAACAATGCGCTTTTTATCTATAATCGTAGCCCCGTGGGGTGCTGACATGCTTAAAAAATATTATGTTGGAAGAGGAGCACCATTTAAATAGGAATACGACTACAAATATCAAAGAAGCATTGCTGTGTGGTGGTTATGAAAGAGGTTGAAAAGGAAAAGAAACCTAAAGAGAAATGCGAGCCAGTCCAAGAGAAGGAGCCAGTTTTTGAGAGAGTTGAAACTGTGATAGACCGACTCTTGGAGTACGTGCAGAAGAAAGGGAAAGTTGACGTAAAGGAAGCCGCAAGCGCAATGGCTCTTGAGAAGGATCAGATTGAGGAGCTGGCAGAAGTCCTTAAGGAGAGTAGAATCATCGATATAAACTATACCCTGCTTGGAACCTACCTAATCGCAAGGGAGCCCACTAAGGAGAAAGCACATGCTGTGGAAGAAAAAAAGGAGCGAGGTAAGATGACCAGCATGATGGTGGAGCTTGACAAGGACCTGAGGGATTCACAGAAGAGCTTCGAGTTTGTTGAGCAGAACATAAGAAAAAGGCTGGATAAGGACGAGGTTATTATAGCCGAAGTTGAGGGTAGGGTCCACGATGTATCCATTGCGGATATGGAGTACCTGCTGAGAGAATCAAGGGAGCTGAGGGTGGTGACTAAACATTTCAGGAAGGACATACGGGGGCTCAGAGAGAAGGTTAAGAAGTTCCATGAAAAAGTGAAGAAACTCGAGGTTGAGACCATGAAGGCGGAGAGCGAGAGGCTGGGCCCGAGAAAGCCGTGGCACTATCCGGTTTCCATGTTTTTCACAAAGCTAAAAAACACGATCATGAGGCGATGATATGAAAATATTGGATAGGTACACCGTGGAGAGCGAGAAGGTTCCCGCTGAAGTCACCATAAGCGAAGGCGTTGGCGAGTACGTTAACGTGTATGAGATAAAACAGATGAGGATTAGCAAAGCCACAGAAGTTATGCTGCAACACTTGAAGGAGATGGTGATTGGCAACGTTGACATAAAGGTTTCCGAGATTCTTGACCCGAATGAAGTGGAGAACATAAAGGCGAAGTTCAAGGAGAAAGCGCACGAACTTGTCGGAAAGGAGATAAGCGATGCCAGCGCAAAGGAGAAGGATATCCTTGTCGGAAAACTCATCCACGAGATGCTGGGGCTTGGGGACCTGGAGCTTCTGCTGGCGGATAATGAGCTGGAAGAGATAGTAGTAAATTCCTCAAAAGAGCCCGTTTGGGTTTACCACAAAAGATTCGGATGGCTCAAGACGAACCTTATGATAAAGAGCGAGGAGCAGATAGCGAACTACGCGTCAATAATAGGGAGAAGGGTTGGCAGGCAGATAACCAACCTGAACCCCTTGATGGATGCGCATCTTGGTACCGGTGACAGGGTTAATGCGGTGGTATTCCCCATATCCACAAAAGGCAACTGCCTGACAATAAGAAAATTCGCCAAGAACCCCTGGACAATAATCCACATGCTAGATCCATCAATAAAGACATTGAACATAGATGTTGCATCGCTCATTTGGATGTGCGTGCAGTATGAGATGAACACGCTGATAAGTGGAGGAACTGCAAGTGGAAAGACATCCTTCCTCAATGCAATACTTGTTTTCACTCCTCCAAACCAGAGGGTCATATCCATAGAGGATACAAGAGAGCTGTACCTGCCGGAGTTCTTGAACTGGACGCCCCTGACTACAAGGCTGCCAAACCCGGAAGGAAAGGGAGAGGTGACAATGCTGGACCTCATGGTGAACTCACTGAGAATGAGGCCGGACAGGATTGTGCTGGGGGAGATGAGGAGGCAGAGCGAGGCAGAGGTGCTGTTCGAGGCAATGCACACAGGCCACTCGGTCTATGCGACACTGCACGCTGATGACGCAAGGCAGACAAAAAACAGGCTAATAACCCCGCCCATAAACTTGCCGGAGAGCATGCTTGGCGCCATCCACCTGATAGTTGTACAGTACAGACAGAGGAGGACAGGCATAAGGAGAACATCCGAGGTAGCTGAAATGGTGCCGCAGGAGAACAAGGTCTTCGTAAATAAAGTATTCGCATGGAATGCAAGGGAAGACAGAATAGACAAAGTCGGAGATTATGTGAGAGTAATGGATGAGCTCAGCCTCTTCACAGGCATGAACAGCAAGGAGATAAACGCAGATATGGAAGACAGGAAGAAGGTGCTTAACTACATGCTGAAAAGCAAAATTTATAATGTCAATGATGTGGGGAGAGTTGTCGCAGCATTCTACAGGGATAAGGAAAAGCTGGTGGAGATGGTGAAAAAGAATACAGAGCCAGCCAAGGTTATGAAACTGGGAGTGGTTTAATGATAGTACCGATGAGCCTTCTTCCATCAAAGTTGCTTCTGAACCTTGCAGGGCATATTGAAGGTATGGGTGAGGTTATATCCTCACTGCTACCGACACTAAAGCTTGAACTCATGCAGGCAGAGGTGAAAGCACCGCCAAGAAGATACGCCGCCGTCTCTCTGATCTCTGGAACTTTTAACTTTCTCCTTGTGTCGGCCATAATAATAGTTATGGGTTACGTGACCGGAAGGGATGTGATTCTGCTTGGCATTCTTGCAGGCGCACTTGTTGGGGTCTCGTCTTTCCTGACCACTCTGTTCTACCCTGCGGTCGTAGCAAGAAGGAGGACTAGAGATCTCGAGGGAAACCTCATCCCAGCGCTTAGGCAACTCCTCATAAACCTCAAGTCAGGAGTGCCGCTTTTCCAAGCTATGACAAGCGTTAGCGTTGGTTATGGATCAGTATCAAAGGAGTTTGCAAGGATGGTTGATGAAATAAATGCGGGAGTGCCCCAGTCAGATGTGCTAGATAATGCCAGCCAGAGGAATCCTTCATTCAGATTCAGGAGAGTGCTCTGGCAGATATCGAATGCTTTGAAGGTAGGCTCTGACGTAGGAGACGCAATAGGGAGTATGATAGAGGAGCTCACAAAAGAGAGGATATCTGAGATACAGAAATATGGCCAGGAACTCAATCCTTGGGTTATGATATACATGGTGCTGGCAGTTGTGCTGCCCTCGCTCGGCATAACTATGCTGATAATAATAATGTCCTTCATGAACATTCTTGTGCCGAAGAGCGTCTTCCCAGCTGTGTTCATATTCCTTCTGTTATTCCAGCTGTTCTTCATAAGCTTCGTGAAGAGCAGGAGGCCAGCGGTTGATTGATATGACGATGACTGAGAGATTTCTAACAACACTTTCAATCTTATTCCCACCTTCCGTTATAAAAAGAATAACCAAACTGATGAAACAGGGTGGACTGAATATAAAACCAAGAGTATACGCTGGCACTAGTATCTTTTGGTCACTCATTCTTGCGATTGCTGCATTCGAAGTTTCAATGACGTTCATAGAGCCCAGACTCGCATGGGCAGTCGGAGTGATAGTGTGGCTCAGTATAGAGGCATTATTCTATCTGCTTCTCATAGCTGCTGCTGATAACAGAGCTGTGAAAATAGAGGAGGTCCTTCCAGACGCTCTCCAGACCATTTCAGCCAATATGAGAGCAGGGATGACCACAGAGAATGCCATATGGATGGGGGCAAGGCCAGAATTCGGACCGCTTGAGGATGAGATAAAAATCGTCAGCAGCAAAAGCTTCGGTGGCAAGCCGATAGCAGATGGTTTGAGGGAGATGGCAGGAAGGGTTAGGTCGACAACACTTGAAAGGGCAGTTAAGCTTCTTGTGGAGGGCATAGAACTTGGGGGTGAGATGGCTCCGCTGCTTGATGAGGTCGCAAGAGACATAAGGAGCACGAATGCCCTCAAGAAAGAGATATTGAACGCAACCCTCATGTATACTATATTCATAATTTTCAGTTCTGTTATGGCTGCTCCTGCGCTATTCGCCTCATCGCTCTACTATTCGGAGATGAGCGTGATGATAATGGGATCAAGAACGCAGCTACCTGCGGATATCCCGGTGACAGGCGGCTTCGGCATTCTTATGAAGGGAGGAAGTGGACCACTCATAACTCCTAGCGAGGTCAACATCTTCTCAATTGCATGCATACTTCTCACTACGACATGCGGAGCGCTGACACTTGCTCAGATAAGATATGGAAGAGTGACACGGGGTCTCAAGCTTATCCCTATATTTGTGATATGCGCCCTTGCGGTATTCTTCATTGCGCATTCAATGTTCCAATCTGCATTCGGATTCCTTATCAGGTAGTTTTTAAAACAAGGATGTTGAAATATGATGGTGGTGAAATGAGGGGTCAAACAGCGCTGGAATATCTCATAACATACGGATGGGCGGTAGTTGCCATATCCGTCATAATGGTGCTGCTTTTCTACATGAATGTTTTCAACCCTTCGGCATGGATGCCTGTGAGTAATGAAGCAGTAGGCCTCAGCGTTTTCGGAGTAACTGACTTCAGCGTTAATGGAAGTGGATGGATAGTACTCTATCTTGTGAATAACGCCCAGGCATCAGTGAACCTTACTGATATAAGGATACAGGGCTCATCGCTGGTATCACCGAACCCACCACTCCCCAGGTTGCTAAGCCCAGGGGCTAACCTCACGATAAGCGGCATATCCATAATAGTGGGTAACAAGGGGGATGCGTTCTATAGTGATACTATTGCATTCAACTATTCCATAGTAGGTGGAGCCAATCACACTGACAGCGGGATACTGAGAGGGAAGATAGATTGAACGCTGCTGCACATGTCAGTTGAGCTTCCATATATAAAAATTCAGAACCATTGCGAATGCAACCCAGAAGATGTATGGAAGCAGTAATATTGCTGCTGTCCTTGATATTTTGTAGAATTTAACGATTGTGAGCACAATTGCGATCCAGAGCAGAATTATCCCAATAAAACCGCATAGCGGGCAGCGCAATCCAAAGAAAAGGATTGACCAGAGCATATTCAAAACAAGCTGTATTCCGAATACCGCCAATGAATCTTTAACTTTCTTTTTCTTAATCCCCTTCTCCCATACTAGGTAAGCCGATATGCCCATGAGAAAATACAGTGTTACCCACACGGGCCCGAAGAGCCAGCTGGGAGGTGTGAAGCTCGGTTTGTTCAGCTTTGCGTTATACCATTCCGGAATCGAATTGTAGGTGAATATTGAACCAATTATTCCCGCTATCTCGCAGATGAGGATGGCAGCAATGAGCATGAGAATTTTGTTTTTCATAGATCCACCGGAATACTTTCTCTCTCTTTGTATAAATATTTTTGTATACGGGTGGAGTGAATAATTTTTAAACCTCAATCCACAATATACTTCCATGGAGTTCAGCGTGCTGGCAGATTCATACGAGAAGCTTGAGGCAACGAGAGGAAGGCTCGAGATGATGGCGATACTCTCGGAGCTTTTCAAGAAAGCCAAGCCGGATGAAATTGACAGGATAATTTACCTCAGCCAGGGAGTTGTTGCGCCTCCTTTTGAGGGAATTGAAGTTGGGCTGGGCGAGAAGCTCGTTGAGGAGGCGATATCAGTTGCAACGGGCTATTCGAAGAGAAGGGTGGAGGAGGTTTACAGAAAAACCGGGGACTTGGGGAATACTGCGGAGGAGCTGCTCTCCTCAAAACAGCAGATGTCTCTTTTCTCGCAGCCCCTCTCTGTTCAGAAGGTGTTTGATAACTTCATGAAACTGGCGAAGACTGGCGGAGCTGGCAGTCAGGAGAGCAAGATAAAAGGATTGGTTGAGCTTCTCAACAATTCAACTCCTAAGGAAGCGAGGTACATAACAAGGTTTCCAGTTGGAAAATTGAGGTTGGGGGTAGGAGACCCGACAATTCTTGATGCTCTCTCCGCATACAAAGCTGGTGACAAGAGCCTGAGAGAGGAACTGGAGAGAGCCTACAACCTATGCTCGGATCTGGGGCTTGTAGCAAGAACACTCTTTGTTGATGGAATTGAGGCGATAAGAAAATTCAGAATAAAGGTTTTCAACCCTGTGAGGCCTGCCCTTGCCGAGAGGCTTCCGAGTGCAGAGGAGATAATTGAGAAGATTGGGACGTGCGCCGTGGAGCGTAAATACGATGGGCTAAGGTTGCAACTTCACAAGCAGAATGAGAAAGTTGAGATATTCTCTAGAAGGCTTGAGAGGATGACGCCGATGTTCCCGGAGATAGTTGCAGGAGTGAGGAAGCAGGTTGGAGCGAAGGAGGCAATCCTTGAGGGGGAGGCGCTGGCTTACAATGAAACTGGCGGGGAGTATTACCCCTTTCAGCTTACAATGCAGAGGAAAAGAAAATACGGTGTGAAGGAGAAGGCTGAGGAATATCCCCTGAAGCTTTTTGCATTTGATGTTCTCTACGCTGATGGAGAGGATTACACGCAACGTCCATATCACGAGAGGAGGAAGAGGCTTGAGAAGCTGATTGGCACAGGGAGTGTGATAAAGCTCTCTGACATGATCGTGACAGGGAACCCCAAGAAGCTCGAGGAATTCTTCGAGGAATCTATCGAGAAGGGGATGGAGGGGATAATCGCAAAGGACTTGAATGCTGAATACGTCGCAGGAGCGAGGAAGTTTGCGTGGATAAAACTCAAGAGGTCTTACAAGGGAGAGCTTGCGGACAGAGTCGATTTGGTGGTAATAGGCTATTTCCTCGGAAAAGGGGCGAGGGAGAAGTTCAAGTTCGGGGGGTTGCTCTGTGCTGTCTATGATGAAAAGGAGGATATGTTCAAGTCAATTGCCAAGATAGGCTCCGGTTTCTCGGAGGAGCAGATGAAGCAGTTTGAGGAGATGCTCGGAAAAATAAAAGTCGACCACAAGCTGGCGAGGGTGGACTCTGAAATAAAACCGAACTTCTGGGTTGATTTGAAATATGTCGTAGCAGTTGCTGCGGATGAGATAACCCGCTCGCCAACGCACACTGCAGGAAAGGGCAAAGATGAGAGCGGATATGCACTGAGATTCCCGAGGATGATGGAGCTGCGAGAGGACAAATCTCCCGAGGAGGCAACCACTGTTCAGGAGATAATTGAGATGTACAAAATGCAGAAGAGAATTCAGCTTGAGGAAGTCTAAAGTGCTGGCATTTCAACTCAAAATTTTTTGATTTTGAACTTGACGTAATGTGGTTATACAATTCACGAACTTTCGGGAAAAATGCGATCTGCAAATTTTACTTCGTAAAAACTCAATAAAAAAAGCAAAAATTTCAAAACCGAAAAGTATTTATATAAGTGCGAATGAAAAGTTAAAATGGCGATCAGTATGGAAGGTCTTATAAAATCCGTTATTGGTGAGCGTGACTCATCGAACCTAGAAGACGTTGGAAACGAACAGATAAAAATTGTAGTAGCGGGAGTAGGGGGAGCGGGCAACAACACAATCAACAGGTTGATAAGGGTTGGCATAAAGGGCTGCAACCTGTTAGCGATTAACACTGACAAGCAGCATCTCAATATGATAGATGAGAAGGCCAAAAAGATTCTCATCGGCAAGACTCTGACAAAGGGGCTTGGTGCTGGAGGATATCCAGAGATAGGCATCAAGGCTGCAGAGGTCGACAGGCCGCTGTTAGAGCATGAGCTTTCTGGCGCGCATCTAGTCTTCATCTGTGCTGGTATGGGTGGAGGAACCGGTACAGGAGCTTCACCTGTGATTGCTGAAATAGCAAAGGAGCAGGGTGCAATAACTGTTGCAATGGTCACTTACCCATTCAACCTTGAGAGGGCAAGGAGGGTTAAGGCTGATGAGGGTATTGCG
This sequence comes from Microcaldota archaeon, assembly GCA_026396385.1. Classification (GTDB taxonomy): domain Archaea; phylum Micrarchaeota; class Micrarchaeia; order Burarchaeales; family Fermentimicrarchaeaceae; genus Fermentimicrarchaeum. The sequence goes on from JAPLWV010000023.1 coordinate 12,371, forward strand.
AAGCTGAGGAGAGTGACTGACTCCGTGATAATTTTGGATAACAACAGGCTGGTGAAGATAGTTCCAAACCTGCCAATGAATGAGGCTTTCTCGGTTGCGGATGAGATACTCGCGAAGGCAATCGGCGGGTTGGTATGGACAATCACCCAGCCAAGCTTGATAAACATAGATTTTGCAGATGTGAGATCAATAATGGGTGGCGGAGGAGTGGGCTTCATTGCAGTTGGCGAGGGCAAGGGAACCGACAAGGTGACATCGGCAGCTGAGGGAGTCCTTAAGAACAGGCTGCTCGACGTTGATTTTGAGGGAGCAAACGGTGCTTTGATACACATATCCGGTGGGTCTGACCTCACTCTCGGTGATGCAATAAAGGCTGGAGAGATAGTGACTGAGAGGATGGATCCGCATGCCAACGTAAAGTGGGGAGCAAGGCTGATGCCGGGCTACGATGGAAAGATAGAGATAGTTGCCATAGTGACTGGAGTGAAGGGAGCAAGCATAATGGGCAAGCCAATGGAGGACACCAAGGAAACAACTCCGTACTCCGACATAGAGGTAATCGGTTAGTTTTTTGTTTTTTTAATTAAGAGGTGACCAGTATGAATGTAAGGGAAAGAAAAGTAGTAGCCCTGAGAAGCATGATAGAGAATATGAACCGCGAGCTTGAGGAAGTTGATGAGAGCAGCGGATGATGTTTTTTTGTATTATATCTATAAGGGAAAGGTGTTATTATGGAAAGTTTGATTGAATCGGCGTTGAGAAACACGGGCAAACTGCCCGAAGAGCAGAAATGCGACAATATGGACGATAAGATACGAATCTCAGTAGTTGGAGTGGGGGGAGCCGGCTGCAATACCATAAGCAGGCTCGCAAAAATGGGTATAAAAAGTGCGGACACGATAGCGATAAACACAGACTACAAACACCTCCAGATAACCGAGGCCGACAAGAGGCTTCTGATAGGAAAGACCATAACCAAAGGCCTGGGAGCCGGTGGTTTCCCTGAAATAGCAATGAAGTGCGCTGAGGCAAGCAGGGACAAGCTCCGGGAGGCTCTGGATGGAGCTGAGTTGGTCTTCATAGTAGCTGGTATGGGTGGAGGAACCGGTACAGGAGCTGCACCTGTGGTTGCTGAACTAGCAAAGGAGCAGGGTGCAATAACTGTTGCGATAGTGACCTACCCGTTCTCGCTTGAAAGGGCAAGAATCCAGAAGGCGGAGTGGGGTCTGGAGCAACTCAAGAAGAACACTGACACGGTGATTGTGATAGACAACAATAGGCTGGTAAGCTACGTGCCGAACCTTCCGATGAACGAGGCATTTGCAGTTGCAGATAAGGTCACTGCAAGAGCTGTGAAAGGCCTAGCGGACACAATAATGTTCCCAAGCCTTGTCAACATAGATTTTGCAGACATAAGGGCAATAATGGGCAATGCAGGCGTGTCAGTAATCTCAGTAGGAGACGGCAAGGGCACGGACAAAGTGAATTCGGTTGTGCACAATACGCTGGAACACCCGTTGCTTGATGTTGATTACGCAGGAGCAAGGGGAGCGCTTATACACATAGCAGGAGGTCCTCAGCTGACACTTGGAGAAGTAACCCAGATAGGAGAGGGTCTTACGGCTGCATTTGACCCAAATGCCAATGTTATTTGGGGTGCAAGGCTGTCTCCTGAGATGGGTGATGCTGTAGTTGTCACTGCAATTATGACAGGGATAACCTCGCCGCATGTCCTGGGCAAGATGAGAGAGGACCAGAAGTCCCTTGACAAGACTGCTCTTGAGATAGATACTATACAGTATCTCTAGATTCTTTAATTTTTTTCTCTTTTTCTTTTTATTTCAGGAAGCTGGGTAGCATTGTCTCTAACACAGGGTAGAGGGTGGATTCAATAAAAGCGCCTGCTGCAATGAGCAGAGTTGCGAGAATTAGAAGCTTGGCAATATCAACCAGCATAAGTTTGGTAATATCGGCCCTCTTATAGGCCTTTCGCTCTATTGCAACAGAGATTATTCCACCAGCAACGCTTGCAATGAAGAAACCAGAGAATTCCCATATTCCGTGTGGCAGCAGCCTTAGAATTCCTTCAAAAGAGCCAACACCAAAAGCTGCTGGGTAAGAGAGCATCCCAAGAGAGGAGTAATTGATGAGATTCTGCCTTATCCCCGTCTCAAGGAAAATGCCTATGACTGCTGCATTCAGGACAAGCAGGAATACCGCACCCACGCTGTAAACTATGGAGAATACTACCATTATCAGCATGAGCTTGAAGTTGTGCAGGAATATTCCCCAGAAGCTTACGTCAGAAACCCCTGTTGAGGTGAATTGCAGGTCACTGAACATGCTTTTTGAAGCCTGCTCAGACATTATGGATGATGTGAAGGCAAATCCGATTATGCAGCCGAAGAAGAAGTACGCGTATAATTTGATTATGTGGTTGTAGATCGACGTTATTCCTTCCGCTACCTTCCCAAATCTGCTTTTCGGTGTTGCTGAGACGAAGGCTATGTACGTCTCCTCCCCTCTCTCCTCGCATATTGTCATTTTTAGGAAGAAAGGTATGGCAGGTATGACTGTAAGGGCTACTATGAAGAACCCCATTGGGGGCTGGTGGGCCATATTGGCGAGTATCACCGAGACGCATACGAATATGAAGCCGAGTCCAGTTACGCGCCAAGGTTTTCTCCACATTTCTTTAAGGGGGAATATGCGCTCGACAACCATGCAATATTCACTCAAGACCTATTTAAATGCTTAGCCTGTCAGGAGGCTGCGGGTTGTTTCATTTTTTTTGAGCCTGAAAAATAGGAAAGTCTTTAAAATAAGGTTACTTAAATCTGCTTATGGAAAAGAAGGGCAAGAGCGATGATGCTGTCTTCCTGCCAACTCTGGTTCCCGGCATGGATAAAATGATAACCAATGGCGGCATACGCAGAGGTGATGTGGTAGTTATCAGGGGCGAGAGTGGCAGTGGAAAAAGCATCTTCTGTTTCCAGTCGTTGTATAACGCTGCTCTGGGAGGAGAGAACGTCGTATACATATGCTTTGGGGAATCATCCAAAAAAGTGAAGGAGAATATGAAGTCAAACTTCGGTTTAGACATTGAGAAGCTGGAGGGAGACGGAAAGTTCAAACTGATCGACTTAAACCCCTCTCAATTCGCTTCTGAAGTTGAGGAGGCTCTTGCAAAGAATAAGGCGGGAATGGAGCAGGATGCAGTGCTGAAGCTGCCCTCAAAGGTAGATAGGGTTGTTTTGGATTCACTGAGCGCTGTTTCGGATTCATTCACGCACAGGATATACTACAGGGAGTACCTTGACCTCATATTCAGCAGAATTGAGGCAAAGAATGCGATTGGGTTTGCAATTGTGGAGAGAGGAGGTTGCGGGGACGTAAGCGAAGGTCCGGAGAACTACATGGCGGATGGAGTTTTTGTACTGTATAACTTAAAAAAGGAGAAAGACCGGGTGAGGGCTCTGGAGGTAACCAAGCTGAGATGCTCGAACCACCTCAAAAACACTGTTCCATTCAAGATAACCGATAGAGGCATAGAAGTGTACCCAAAGGAATCGGTGTTCTGATGGCAATGCCATTCTGCTTAGTGGCGACCGTTTTACCATATAATCTTATATAGTTAATTTGAGTAAAGTTAGTGAGAATATGCCACTAGCGTGGATAGAGAAAAGGATTGGTCTGAAGAAAGCGGTTGACCCTAAATTAATTAAGGAAGAGTGGAAGAAAGGTATTTTGAGCAAGGTTGATACCCTAGATGCTGAGCTAGATGAGGACAACCTTGATGAGAAGGTTAAGGATTTCTTCAAACTTGTTCATTCTTATGTTGCGAAGCTGTTTGATGTGAATTATGAGTGCACATACGAGGAGATTACAAGTAAGTTTGATGGGAAGGATATTGGTGAAAAATCCAAGGAGACGCTGAATAAGTTCCTGGCAGAGGTGAATGCTCTTGAGTATGATTTCCCCCACTTTGTAGCTAGCATAAGGGCACAGGAGTCGAATCTGAGGGAGGCATTCGTCCAATATGCAAATGAGCTTGAGAAGAATGGTAGGCTCAAGAAAGAGTTCAAGAAAGAACTGGATGAGATAGTGGATGAAGCTAGGGTTAAAACAGACAGGGAGATAGTCCTGGATAAGATGAAAGAATTTAAGAAGATTGTAGCTGAGCTCGGCGGTAATGAAGAAACCTGATTACGGAATTATCCTGTATTTCGAGCTTGAAAGCGACCAGTCAAGGAAAATGAAAATGAATGCCAGAAGCATTAGATATGGCGAAAGGTCAAAGGATTCAATTCTCTCTTCTGATTCTGAGCCTATATCCTTAAGAGCGTTCTTAAGCGCCGTGTAGTTACGTGCTATGTAGTACTTACCACCTGTTTCTGTGGATATATTTTTGAGAGTGTCCTCGTCAACGCCCGCCACGAAATATGGGGGTTCTAGCACGGTTGCATTCTCACCTATGCCTATTGGGAATATCACAACTCCATTAGCTTTTGCGTATTCAACTGCATTTGTTACTGGGGTGCCAGTATTGCTCTGACCATCAGTGAGGAGTATAATTGCCTTCTGTCTTTTGGATTGGACAAGGGTGTTGGTGGAGGTAATAATTGCATCACCAATGGCCGTGCCTCCGAAACGCTGTACGTTGAGGGATTGTATTGCAAGAGAAGCTGCATCTAGATCTGATGAAAGATCAATGACGACAGTTGCGCTGGATGAGAAGCCAACCACCCCGATTTTTGAACCTCTTGGGATTGAGTTCACCAGCTCGATGGTGGTATTTTTCGCTGCTTCCAAGCGTGAGGGGTACATATCGTTCGAAGCCATACTGCTGGAGGTATCAAACGCCAGCACCATGTCATAGGCAGCTGAAGGCGTGGTGTATAGAAGTGTTGTGCCCGCAGCTGTTAGAACAAACAGTAATACCACAAGTATCCTCATCACAAGCAGGAGATAGTTCTTGGGAACCACCTCTCCCCCGGTTACCCTCTCAATAGCTTCAAAATTAGCAAAGCGCATCGCTCTTCTTCTCACATAGTATATGCTATAGAGGTGAATGCCTATGAGGAACGGCACTAGGAGTAAGAAGAGCAGATATATGGACCTCTGAAATATTATCTCCATCTCCTTCGCCTCATATCAAAGAATCTTAGTATCGGAGCAACGTACGGTTTTGAAGTATCCAATTCGATGAACTCAACCCCAAATTTCATGAAATTCTTCTTTAAATTTTTCAAATCCTCTTCAACCTGTTTTTTGTATGCAACCTTTACAGTGTCGACATCCACCAGAAGCTGGTTTTCTGAAAACGGATCCTCTACCACCACTTCTCCAACATCTGCTGGCAACTCGTTGTCTCGAGGGTCTCTCACTATGAAACACACCGTCTCAAACTTTTTTGAAGCTATTTTCATGGGGACTGTCCATTGATTGCCAACCCCGATGAAATCTGAGATGATGAAGAGTATTGAGCGTGGCTTAATATTGGAGTTTGCGTAGTAGAGAGCCTGAGGGAGATCACATGCTCCTCCGTAGTACTGGAGGTTGACCAGGTTTTTTAGCATGAGGTAATACTGCTTCAACCCAATATTGGCGTATAGATTGTTCTTTATTCCATCGCTGAACATCACAAGCCCTGCCCCATCACCCATCTGGAGTAGGACATTAGTGATGGAAGAGACGAGTTCGGCCGCATATTCGAATTTTAGTGTTTGGTGGGAGCCGAATATCATACTGTTTGAGACATCAAGGAGAAAGACGATTTCCAGGTTGCGCTCCTCTACATACTCCCTCACCAGAAGATTGTTTGACCTCATTGATGCTTTCCAGTCAATCAGGGAGGCATCGTCTGCAAGAGTGTAAGCTCGGTATCCCTCGAACTCTATTCCATGACCCTTGAAAACGCTTTTATAATCCCCAATGAAACTGCCAACTGCCAGATTCTTTGTACTTATATCCAGACGTTTTATCTTGGGTGTTAAATCTGCTTGGAATTTGAGTTGCATATCAAACTACCGGAACCTTTTTGAGTATCTCCGCAATGACATCGTTAGGCTTTATCCCCTCGGCCTGCCCCTCATAGTTGAGGACTATCCTGTGGCTCAGAATCTCTGGCGCTATTTCTTTAACGTGCTTGGGGGTGGCAAAATGAGAGCCAGATATAAGAGCGTTGGCTTTAGACCCAATATACATTCCAATAGAGCCTCTGGGGCTCGCCCCATATTCAATATACTTGCCAAGTTCAATGTGGTACTTTGCAGGGTTCCTAGTTGCCTCTGTTATCCTAACTATGTACTCCTTAACCTCCTTGCTCACATAGACTTTCTTGGTAAGCTCCTGCAGTTTTAGGACATCGTCAGGCTTTAGGATCTGCTTGAGTCCAAAGTCTTCCAGGGAGAACATCGTTATGTTCTTGTCGAGTATGTCTATCTCCTCCTTCGGGCTGGGAAGGTCCATGAAGAGCTTGAACATGAATCTATCCAGCTGTGCTGCGGGCAGAGGGTAGACACCGAGAGACTCGACAATGTTCTGCGTTGCAAGAACCATAAACGGCTTGGTCAAGATGAAGGTCTGGGTGCCTATCGTCACTCTTTTTTCCTGCATCGCCTCGAGCATTGCGCTCTGAACCTTTGAAGGTGCACGGTTTATTTCATCCGCAAGAACGAAGTTTGTGAATATGGGTCCCTTGACTATGGAAAACCCTTTTTCCTGGGTGTAGGTGGTTATACCTGTGATATCGCTGGGGAGCATATCTGGGGTGAACTGTATCCTTTTGAACTGACACCCCATAACATTCGCAATGGCCATCATCAACAATGTTTTTGCAACTCCTGGCACTCCTTCTATAAGGACATGCCCATCGCTGAATAGCGCATTGAGCAGAATGCTCTCGGGTTTCTCCTGCCCCACAACAATCTTGCGTATCTCACTCATTACGTTTTCAATTTTCTTTACGTAAGGCTGGAACTCAGATTTTAAATCATCCGCAGGGTTTTTAGCCATGTTTATCACCTTTTCCTATCTCCAAGCAATCTTCTTATGAATGCAGGAAGACGATTTTTAATTGCTGATGGAACCACCTTTGACCTTACTGAGAGTACGAATAGCAGTGCTAAAGCAAGTATGGAACCAGAGACAAAAATGATGGCTGCTTCGGTAGTAGTGGGCAACCTCTGCAGGAACCCTCCAATGCTCGAAGGCGGAATATTCGCCACAGCTTGCTCAACTCTTAGGGATATTACTGACCTGCAGGAGTCTATTATGGCCTGGGTGTTACTTCGGGCTTTTCCGATATTTCCAGAATCGAAATCTGCTTTAGCCGCATTGAGGCCTGCTGTGAGCTCAACGCACTCGGCATTGTCCTTGAGGAGTCCATCTGCGAATTCTATAAATTTTTGAGTTTCGAAGATATCACTTTTTTTGTAAGCAACCACTGCGATGTCCAGGCTTGTGTTATCAGTGATAATCGGGGAGGCGGATGCGGCACTTATACTCACTGAGAGATTGCCCAGTCTGGTGTTTTTGGTGGTCACTTTTGTTGGTATCACTAAGGTTTCGCCAGGCGCCAATCTGCCCACTTTGTTGGTATTTGGCTTAACTTCAACGCTAAGATCTGTTGAACCGATTGATATTGAGATGTTTTCAAAAGTAACATTCTCGGAGTTATGTAGCTCTATGAAGATATTTTGGGTGTCATTTTTGTAAAGTTCTAACGGCAGAAGTGGGTTGAGCAACTTTGTAGCAATGTACCTGGGAACTTCAACCGTAATATTCTTTATAACCTCCACCGGAAAAGGATAGGGTCGTATTTCTGTTGTAGTCCCACCCGATGTGGACTGGTATACCACTTGCGTTTGGTTGACATAAACTGTTTGGTTTTGGATTACGGGGTAAGCTGGCTCGTACAATCCTAAAATGTAGCTTAGGGGTGTCATATTGGCTTGTATGATGTTCGAGGTAGTATCGAGGGTTGAGTTCAGAAGGTCCAGTGTGCAGTTTGGCAATGAATCGCATTTCCTCAGTTCCAAG
>JAPLWV010000024.1 GCA_026396385.1 Microcaldota archaeon
ATAGCTCCTCAGCTTCCTGCTTCTCAGGTTCGTTATTGAATACTTCAGTAGGTCCAGATGTTGCATCTACTTCGCCTTCTTCTTGAGGTACCTCTTGTACACGAAGTATCCGACCGTTCCCACCACGATGAGTACCAAGATTATTGATATTAGACTCATGCCTCCTGGCGCCTGCGTGAGGGCTGCGGTGTCCGGTGACACGACTTCCAGCATCACGTCCCGCGTCATATTGTACTCGGTGTTATACGCATCCTTGCAGCGCATGGAAACGTGCAGCGGATACGTGCCTGGCTTCAGATCCTTCTTGGAGTAGATTGTGTATTGGACGCTCGTGTAGTCGTCTATGTTCAGGCTGCCGATGTAGCTTTTTGGTGGATCGAGAATCTCAAAGGAATCGCTTGTTAGCATCACCTCAAGCGCTCTTACATTTATACTGCCAGTGTTTGAGAACTGCATCGAAAGCGAGTACTTATTCCCTGAGGATACCGGCGACGGGTTTGTATTCGGGGTTATGGTTATCTCAGGTGTGCTGCCCACTTCGACACCAACCTGCTTCTGTATTGCTGTCTGCGTCTCGCCGTTGACGTTGAGGTAGTCGATGGTTATGTTGAGTGGGTAGTAGCCAGCCGGTGTGCTTCCGCTTACTCCGATTTCGAACTCCATGTGCTCTCCGGAGCCCGGGCTGATGCCATCAAAGTATCTTTCGGAAGAGCCGAGCGATGTGAAATACTGGGAGGTTGATGAGACAGTGACCTTTGCCGAGTATGCCTTGCTGTTACCATTGTTTGTGATGTTCACGGAGAGCCGCGTCTTATCCCCGGGCGATAGTGGTTTTTTGTCAGGTTGCGCGTCAAGTAGGAAGTCAACCGAGCTCTTAGCCACTTGGACAGGGTTTATGTTTATTGTTGTCTGCTGCAATGCTCCCTGCGGGTCCTGATATGCCACGGTCAGTGGTATTGACTGAACTCCTGCGCTTACCGACGCACTTGCAACAATGGGGATGGTGAAAGATGCGTTACTTCTGCTTGGGAGATCTCCCAGAGAAAGCTGGGATATTCCATCAAGGAAGAATGATGCTGAGTTAACAGTTATCACTATCTTTGACACGCTGCCTCCGTCATTCGTTATCTGCCCATTTACTTTGAAACTCTGCCCTGGCGTTATCTGGTTAAGTGGTGCGAAAGAGAAATGAAATATCGGCGGGTTTGTAATATCTATAGGTATCGAGAATGATTTTGTGAAGGCCTCGCTGCCCTCTGTCCAGAATGCATCTAGCCTCAAGTTGTATATTCCCGGGGATGTATCTCCCTTTATGGCGAATGGTATTGTTATAACTGTCGAGCCCAGAGCGCCAAGGTCTCCGAGCTGCACCCTGTTTGAATTGAATGTGAATTGTTCCCCGCCCTGATATATCACAACTCCATTCAACGTCGTCGCTGAGGGGTTGTAGACAGTTATGGTTGCTGAGCCAGTCACTCCAGGCTTCAGAGTAGTTGGCAGCACAGAATATGATGTTATCTGTACATCTGCCGATACGAATGCTACCATCGCAAGCAGCAACATAAACAAAGCTTCTTTTCTCATTTGACCACCTCGGTCTTTTCTATAAGCCCATCTTTAACATGAATTATTTTTCTCGCATGCCTCGCTATTTCAGGGTCATGCGACACCATTACAAGGGTATAACCCTCCTTATTAAGCTTCATTAACAGGTGTATTATCTCCTGGCCGGATTTCGAGTCAAGGTTGCCTGTTGGCTCATCAGCAAGAATTATTTGGGGGTCGTTTGCCAGCGCCCTTGCAATTGCAACCCTCTGCCTCTCACCCCCGCTGAGTTCTGATGGTCGGTGGTCCGCCCTTTCCGCGAGCCCGACAAGTTCGAGGAGTTCAGACGCCTTCTTATACCTTTCCTCATGCGATAATCCGTTGAAAACCATTGGCAATTCAATGTTATCCACCGAAGTGAGAGTTGAGATGAGGTAGAAGAACTGGAAGACGAAGCCGATCTTCCTGCTCCTTATCCCCGCAAGCTGGTCGGCATTCATAGTTGAAGTGTCAATCCCATCTATGTAAAGCTTGCCGCTCGTTGGTTTATCTAGACATCCCATTATCTGCAGCAGGGTGCTCTTTCCGCTTCCTGAGGGACCCATTATTGAGATGGCATCACCTTTCTTCACTGTTAGATCTATGCCTTTGAGCACCTCTAGCTCATACTCACCCATCAGGTACTTTTTCTTGATATTTTCCACTTTTACTATTTCTTCCATGTTACTCCCTCTGCGAGAAGAGGAAAGCCCCAATCGTTATGCATGCAATGCAGAACCCAGCAAGGACTGCAAAGTCCAGCCAGAGTGGCATCTGCGAAGCATTTATGAGACTGCCTCTAAGCGCGTCAACTCCATATGTCAGTGGGTCCAAGTAAATTATAAACTGCCATGTCCCGAGGTTATTGAGTGGCACCAAAGCTCCTGAGAGGAGGAGAATGGGCATCATGAGGAAGTTGTTTATGAGCTGGAATCCGTGCATATCATCCATTTTTGATGCTAGCGCTATGCCCAGCGAGACGAATGAGGTTGAAATTAGGAACATGAAGAGCACCGCAAGGGGAATGCCGTATAGATTAAGTTGCACTCCGAAGAGCAGAGACATGCCGAGCAATAGGAATGCCTGAACTGTTGAGGTGGTAACCCCACCCAAGGTTATGCCAAGCATTATTGAAGTCCTTGAAATGGGCGCCACCATTATCTCTTTAAGGAAGCCGAACTCCCTGTCCATGAGCACTCTTACTCCGCTGAATATTGAAGAGAACAGCAGCACCATGCCGATTATGCCTGGTGCTAGCACATTCATGTAATTGCCGCCTCCGTTCTCTGCCGCGTAGGCCGGTCCGAATCCGCTTCCCAGTATGAGCAGGAAGAAGAATGGCATTGCCAATGTCCCTACAATCCTGCTCTTGGCTCTGAAAAACCTTATCACTTCCCTCTTCCAGAGGATGTAGATTCCGCTCAGTTGTTTGTTCATATCAACTACCTGTTTCTGCTCCTTATTCTGGTCCTGAACATGTCCATTGCACCGGCCTTCTCATCCCGTATGCTCTTTCCAGTGATTTGCAGGAACACATCTTCAAGTGTTGGATGGCGAAGAGAGATTGAATGTATTTCAATTTTATTCTTCTGCGCAATTTCGAATATTGCGGGTATGACGTGCTCCGCATCTTGGGCTGATATACTCATCTCACCATTCATGCGCTTTATTTTCTTTATGTTCTTTATCTTCTTTAGATGCGGCAGCAGACCTGCGTCTGCCTCAAGCGAGATTATATCACCGCCAAGGGAGTGCTTAAGTTTGTCTGGACTGTCCAAAGCGATTATCTTGCCTTGGTCTATGACTGCAACCCTGTCGCACAGGGAGTCAGCCTCCTCCATGTAGTGCGTTGTGATGACTACGGTCACATCCTCTGATTTATTCATTTCCCGGATATGATCCCAGATATTCCTTCTTGTCTGCGGGTCCAAGCCGAGAGTCGGCTCATCAAGGAAAAGCACCTTTGGGTGATGTATGAGACCTCTTGCTATTTCCAGCCTCCTTTTCATGCCTCCGGAGAATCTTTTAACCTGTTCATTACGTTTTTCAGACAGCTCCACCAGCTCAAGGACTTCTTTTATTCTTTCCATCCTCTGGCCAGCAGGCATCCCATAAAGCATTGCATGGAAATCAAGATTCTCATAGGCCGTGAGCTCATCATCAAGGCTGGGATCCTGGAATACTATGCCTATGGAGTTTCGCACCTCATCCTGCTGGGTGTTCACATCAAACCCATTCACCCTTGCAGTTCCGGAAGTGGGCCTTCGTATTGTTGAGAGCATGGAGAGAGTGGTTGTTTTCCCAGCTCCATTGGGGCCCAGAAGCCCGAAAAGCTCCCCTTTCCTGATTTGCAGATTTATGGAGTCAACTGCCGTGAAGCCATTGAATTTTCTGGTTAGTTTGTTGGTTTCAATCACGTTGGTCATCGGATCACGATTCCACGAGTTTTTCAAAAAGACTGCATATCTTGAGAAATGCCTCCTTCCTTTTCTTTTCAGGAAGTTCGGTGAATTTCTCCCTCAGCTTGTTGAATTTCTCAAATTGTTCTACAAGCTCGTTTATCTCATCATCGTCGAAGTTATATATCACTTTTGTTATGAGCGGCAGGAATATTGTTGTCATGTCTCCCTTATGCATCATCCTCTCCCTACCTTCTGCGAGATGTTTCTTGCCATGGGCCGTAATCACGTAGGTTATCTCCCTTCTCCCCTCGCCTTCTGAGAGTTCGGATTTAACAAGTCCCTCCATCTCCATTTTTCTCAGCAGAGGGTATATGACTCCGGGGCTTGGTTTCCACTTCCCGTATGTGAGTTCGGTTATTCTCTCAGTTATCTTTTTGCCGGAAACTGGCTTCTCCGCCTCGCAGAGTATGAAAAGGTTCAGCAGGCCTTTTGCAAATACTTTCATATCGGATTAGATATATAACTCATAAGATTTATATAACTATTGTTTCATCCACTTCCATGCGAGATAGTCCTGCTGTTCTTCTCATTAGGATAATTTAATATAGGTGAAATGTCAAAATGGGAGATATGAAAAAAAGAGGGAAGGGAATATCTCTGAAAGACAGGTTAGGCCTTTTTCTCAGCAATTATAAGCAGCTCCATCATGCTGCAACCACCCATGATAATGAAGAGGTAGGCAGGACTGCGGTGGACATTATTGCCGGCAGCAAGATGCTCTCGGAATGGGATAAGAGCTATTACTTCGGAGATACTGCGATATTTGCACCAAGTCTCACAGTCGCAGAGGAGGCGTGGGGCAGAATGGAGAACAGCGGTATGCCGGAATTGAGCAAAGTTGACAGGGCGAAGTTTATAGCCAGTTTCTCAAAGCACGAGCCGGTTGCCATAGATGCTCTTGACTACATGGAAAAAAGCAATATTGATGAAAGGGATAAGGTGAAAAATGCCGATTATATCGGAGCGCACACCGACCACCTCTCCGTCGCAAAGAGAACCCTGAATTTCATCCTGAGAAGCCCTGTAGGAAATGAGGAGAAAATACCGTACATTAGAGAGCTTTCCAACCGCTCAAAACACAGCTCTATAAAGAAAAGGGCAAGGGAATGGTTGAAAGGATATAGGATTATAAAAGCCTAGTTACTCGGAGAAAGAAATCTTCTGCTTAGTTCTGCCTCTTGCAAACCTCTTGCTTCCGCCACCTGTGCCTCCGAATTTTGAGTAGAGTTTGACGAGGAGCTGACTTGCATCCAACCCAGAACTCTCTGAAGTTGCAGCGACAACATCGTTATCCTGATTGGCCAGAACAGCGACAACATCGTTCTCGGACAAACGCAGGGCAATCTTTTCCAGAAGCTTTGCATCAAGGTTAAGCACCTTTCTCACAGCATTATCCTTCGCTTCCTCGAGCAGCTTATTCGCCTCAAGCTCAGCGAGGCGCTCCTCAAGCTCATCAAGCCTCTTCCCCCTGTCTTTCCACTCATTGAAGAAGCGCTCCTCCGCAGAAGCAAGCTGTTCAGGGGCAACTTTCAGCCTTTCTGAAGCGGCTCTAAGCAACTCATCCTCCTTCTGCGCGTACTTCAAAGCTTCCTCGCCAGCAACAAATTCTATTCTGCTGATTCCGTCCTGTATTCTCTCCTCCTTTATTATCTTTATCATGCCAATCTTCCCAGTGCTGGGAAGGTGCAAGCCTGCACATGCCTCTGCATCAACTCCACCGTCAACTTCTACCACCCTTACCATCTTGCCTGGTGATGCGCCTCCTTGGTATATAGTGAAGCCGTACTTCCTCTCGGCCTCTCCCCTCTCCATATTCATTATGTTGATCTTCCTGTCTTCTAACACAATCCTATTAGCCGCAATCTCTATCTGCTTTAGCTGCTCTGGTGAAATTCTCTCGTAGTGAGTTATATCCAGATGGGCTCTCTCCTTCTCTTTCCTGGCACCTGCCTGCCAGACATGTTTTCCGAGGACCTTCCTGCAGGCATAATTCAGTATATGGGTGGCGCTGTGATGCCTCATCAGAGCCTTCCTCCTCTCCCCGTCTACATGAAGGTAGACTCTCTGGCCATCCTTGAGATCGGGCTTCTCGAGGACATGGAACACGACTCCAGCAACTTTCTGCACATCCAAAACCTTTATGCCGTTTATTGTGCCGAGGTCCGCAGCCTGCCCTCCTCCCTCCGGATAGAATATTGTCGCATCCAGAACAACAGCACCATTCCTCAACGCAATGACTGTGGAATCAAACTCCAACTTTTCCGCATCCTCGTAGTAAACCGCTCTAGTCTCCTGCAAACCAGTTGCATCAAAAGGAGGTTTTTCTTCTTTTGCAGCTATGTGAGTCCTGGTGAGCGCATCATAGAAATCTGAGGGTATCTGCACATCAAATTTCTCCTCCCTGGCAATCTTCTCTATGAGCTCTGGAGTTATACCCTGTGATTCATACAGTTTTGCAAGATTTTCTGATGAGAACTTCCTTCCATCTCCAAGAATGTCAGCAACAATTTTCCGTGATTTCCTTATTGTAGAGCCATACCTGTCCTCCTCAATTTCTATTATTTTCTGCATCTGAGGCATGTTCTCAAGCAGTTCTGGGAAGAGTGGTTTCAGCTCCCTGCAGTTCAGCTCCATCACTTCGTTGATGTGGAAGGGGAAGTTGAACTGTTCTATGAAGCTCAGGGCCCTCCTGAGAACTACCCTCAGGTTATAGCCCCCGCCGGTATTGCTTGGCAGAGCCCCGTCGGTTATGGCATAGGCCAGAGTTCTTGCATGGTCGCAGATTGCATAGAGTGCTTCCATGGGGGCTATCTCGGACTCCAGCTTCTCAACAGTTATTCCAACAGTTTTTGCAATTCCTTTTCTTACAGTTGCAACATCACCTGCAACGTCCATGTCAAGTGAGCCGCTTATCTTGGCATATCTGGAAAAAAGCTCCTCATCAAAGCTCACTCCCGAGTCCTTCTTCATCTTCTCGATTACTGGGCCGAACACTGCATCGTAACTTGTGGGTGTGCCCTGGGTTATCCAGGTGAACCTCTCAAGCCCCGCACCCATGTCAATTATTTTCTCATCCATCTCCTTGTAGTTGTCAATATTACCTAGGAATTGGGTGAAGACAGCATTGCCCAGCTCCAGCCCTCGGACATAGTATTCAAGCGAGAACCCGAAAGCTCCATACCCCACCCAGGCATCCTCCACAAAAACTATCTCATCCTTGGGTATGCCGAAGACTTTGTTCAGCAACTCGAAATCCAATTCGATGTACCTGTCCTTCCAGTAGCCTTTCTCGTTCGCAATTGCATGCTGACCTACCATGACGAACGAGCTGTAATGCCTTCCAGTAACCCCTATGTTCGGTATATCGGAGAACCGCATGCATACCTGCGGAACAATGAGGGGGTTGGCCGGAAGCTCGAAAGCAATCTGCCCCTTCTCTATCCTCTGGAAGTCTATGATGGATGCCACCGTGAAGAATAAATCAGGCCTCCAGCGGGAGACAACCGGGTATCTTCGCACTGAAGTATGCCCCTTGGAAACAAAAAATTTATCAATCTCCTTCCAGGTTTCTGCATAGTTAAATCTCTTATCTGTCGGTGGATTTCCTATGAAGGTGTAGGTGGTGCAGGAAGCATCGGGGCAGGTCTCTCTTTCTGTGGTAGCCCAGAAGGATTTTCCGCATTTGGGGCATTGTTTCCTAAAGAAGCCCTCCCTTTCGAAAAGCTCAACCTTCCAGTATTTGTCATGGTCTTTCTGGAATTTCTGTATGAGCTCCTTTTTTCCCATGGTAACCAGAAGAATTTGATGAAGGGGATATTAAAGCCTTTTTGGTCAGCGCCTTGTCTCCTTATTGTACTCAAGGTAGGAGTAGATGGCAGTGTAAGCAGCAACCACTACTACTGGGACAACTATGATGAGAAAAGCGTAGGATGGGAAAAATATTCCCAAAAGCGCAATGACTCCCGCCGCCTTGAACAGCTTCCCGCCGAGTTTATGCGTTTTATTCCAGACTTTTTCGCTGCTCAGAGTCCAGGGAGTCCGTATTCCAATAAACCAGTTCTTTTTTGAATTCTCTATCATAACTCCAGTGTAGTAGAACAGCACCGCAAAAGCAGGCGCCATAAGTTGCATCATGTTGAATTTCATTCCAACATTCCAGAGTATGGTTAGAATGTAGAGGTAAAAAAAGAACAAAGCAAGTATCACTGAGAAGGCATCATAATGGCGCCTGAACTTCTCGATGTTTGCTTTGAGAGGGTCTACGCGCGGTATCAAAACGATGCACAACATGGATACGGTAATGACAAGCGGCATTAAGAACAGACTCCAGAACTTGGGCAGATAACCGTCAACCTCGCCCACGGCGTTCCAATGCGAGGCAATATTATCCGGCATTGCTGGGTAGAAATAAGCGCCTATGATGAAGGATAGGAGGATTACTGCAGTGATTGTTAGTTCATTTGTCCTCATGACTTACTCTTCTCTCCAGATGTTTAAAAATATATGCCAGCGATTAGTAGTATTTATTAACTGTTTTTGCATTAAATTAAGAGGGGGCTCGTAGTCGAGTGGTAAGACGTCAGTCTCACACACTGAAGATCCCCGGTTCGATCCCGGGCGGGCCCATTCTGCTAAGCATTTTAAATGTTAGATTTGATAATAAACAAACCGAGCTCCGATCGTCTAGTCCGGTCAAGGATTCAGGCCTCTCGAGCCTGCGACCCGGGTTCAAATCCCGGTCGGAGCACTGAGCCCTAGGCTCAGTTCCCTGCTTTTGCGAAAGCCAGTCTTGTTCCCGACAGGATTCAGCCTATGAGCTTTATAAAGACTGCGTCGATAAAAAGGTAAAACCTAGAGAAACGCTTTAAAGCATGAAAGTATCCAAACTAAGATGCTCGGGAGAAGCAGAGCATTGTGGACAGCACTGGGGGTTGCGAAGAATTAATGAAAAAAACGCAAAATTCTGAGCAAAAAATTACAGTGAAGAAAAGTGAAAGCGCAACGCATCTACTTGATAAAATCATTACAGCTATAGAAACTCCTATTTTTAGAATTTTTGGCAGTAACGGGAAATTGGGAACGGATATTAATGGAGACCAGAAGAAGTTTGAATCCGCCTTCGCAGAGCTTTCCACGACGGCTCTACTCAGGAAGTTCGACAGCTCAATGAATGGTCTCTCAGATAAGGAAGTAAAAAAGAGGCAGGAATTATATGGTTTAAACGAGCCAACAAAGACAAAGGAAACTCCTGTTTTTGTGCAACTACTTTCAAAATTCAAAAATCCGCTTATTATTGTTCTCATAATAGTCGCGTCCATTTCGCTGGCAATGCAGCAGTATGTCAGCGCAGTGCTTGTTTATGGAATGACGGTTGTCAGCGTTGTGCTGTCGTTCTTCCAGGAATACAAGGCGCAGAAACAAGCGAAGAAACTTATAGAAATGGTCTCTGTAAACGCAACTGTAATTCGTAACGGCAGGCATCATGAGGTGAGCACCAATCAGTTGGTGCCAGGAGATATTGTGTGTCTATCTGCAGGCAACATAATTCCTGCCGATATAAGGATTCTGAACGCAAAGGATCTTTTCATAAATCAGGCGACATTGACTGGGGAGTCCTTCCCAGTGGAGAAAACTGAGGAGCCAGTAAAAGTGAAAGGGAGTTCCATAACAGAGCTGACAAACATCGTCTTCATGGGCTCTAATGTGATGAGCGGGACAGCAACCGGCATTGTTGTTAAAACTGGCTCGGAGACTCAGTTCGGAGAGCTTGCAACGATAATCGCTGGCAGAGAAACGCTGACGAGCTTTGATGTTGGGATAAACAGCTTCGTACGTCTTATGATATGGTTCATAATCCTATTGGTTGTTCCAATATTTGTGTTGAATACAATTCTGAAAGGCAACCCAATCGCGGCACTGCTTTTTGCTTTGGCAGTAACTGTTGGGGTCACACCCGAGATGCTCCCAATGCTTATCACGGTTAACCTTTCCAGCGGTGCAATGAAGATGTCACAGAAGAAGGTAATTGTCAAGCGACTGAGCTCAATCCAAAATTTCGGGGCAATGGATGTGCTCTGCAGCGACAAGACTGGCACAATAACTCTTGGGGAGGTGGTGCTTGAGAGGCACTTCGATTTGCAGGGGAGGGATAGCGAGGAAGTTCTTTCTTATGCCTATATGAACAGCTACTTCCAGACCGGGCTGAAAAACCTCCTTGACAAAGCAATCCTGAAGCATGAGAAGCTTTCCATGCACAAACGCAAAAAAATCGATGAGATACCATTTGACTTCACGCGCAGGCTCATGTCTGTGGTTATGGAAGAGGATGGAAATCACTTGCTCGTAGCAAAGGGTGCGCCAGAGGAGATACTGCGCCGCTGCAACAGATATGAGCTAGATGGTGAGGTTTATGAAATCAACGGCAGAATTCCCGAGCATTTTATGGGGGAATCAGACAGGTATGCCGGAGAGGGTTTCAGGGTTCTCGCCTTAGCATACAGGAAATTTCCTGCCAAGAAACACTCATATTCAAAGGATGATGAGCACAGCCTCATCCTAAAAGGCTTCATAATTTTCCTGGATCCACCAAAGCCAGATGCAAAAAAGATTGTGGATTCTCTTAAAAATCTTGGCATACAGTTCAAAGTCCTGACAGGAGACAATGAGCTGGTTTCAAAGAAAATATGCGGCGATGTCGGCATTGACGTGAGCAGCATTGCCACAGGCGACAAAATTGACGGCCTCAGCGACGAGGAGTTGCTTGTTGTTGTGAATAAAACATCCGTTTTCGCGCGGCTGAACCCAATTCAGAAAGAGAGAGTTATCCGCGTACTGAAGAAAGCTGGCCACACCGTAGGTTATCTTGGTGATGGGATAAATGACGCCCCGTCACTGAAAACTGCAGATGTTGGGATTTCTGTCGATAATGCAGCCGATATTGCGAAGGAAACTGCAGATATCGTGCTTCTTGAAAAAAGCCTTTTTGTTCTGCAGGACGGGGTGATGGAAGGGAGGAAAACATACGGAAATATACTCAAATACATAAAAATGGGGGCAAGCTCTAATGTTGGGAACATGATAAGCGTCAGTGTGGGAAGCATTTTCCTTCCGTTCCTGCCGATGACTTCATTGCAGATACTTGTAAACAACTTCCTCTATGACATGTCACAGCTGACGATACCCACGGATAACATTGACGCTGAATACCTGCTCAAGCCGACACCCTGGAGAATAGATTATATAAAGAATTTCATCATATGCTTCGGGCCTATAAGCTCGTTGTATGATCTGACTACATACGCCTTAGGTATATACCTCAATGCGCCACAGCCCCTCTTCAACGTATTCTGGTTCCTGGAATCTCTCGGCACGCAGACGTTTGTAATCTATATTATCCGCACATCGAAAGTGCCATTCCTTCAGAGCGGCCCAAGCAAGTGGCTCACATTAACAACCGCGGGCATTGTGCTGACTGCTTTGGTTCTGACACTCTCACCAGTCGCGCATATGTTAGGTTTTGAGCATCCTCCAGTTGGTTATCTCATCATGATTGTCGTAATAATCATAACTTATCTGGTTCATGTGCAGGTTCTGAAAGGATGGTTCATAAGAAGGTATGGTTGGCAATAATTAGTTGAAACTTTGAGCCCAATCCTCCGGTTGCGGTCGGAGCACTCTGCTTCTCGGGTATAGTGCCCTTACACACTTTCTTATAAATCCCTTAAAAAATAGTCACTCTCTTGACTTTAGTTTCACCGTAGAGTCAACCAAGTTCAGTATTCTCTCCCTTATTTTCTCATTCTTCAAATTTCCGTTCTCTTCAAAGTCCTCATCAACTGAAAAGACCGGCCTGGGATTGCTGAGTATATTAAAATAGTTCACAAGCGCTACAAGATGTCCCCTAACCTGCTGGTGTGAGCCCGCATTGTTTGATTTTATTATGAAGCCTGCAACGCTCTTTTCAAGCGCTTTGTAGTTGACGTGCTCGAACAGATTTTTTACACCGGAACTTAGGAGAGCGTCGTATACTGGGGAGCCTATGATGAAAACGTCTGCGCTTTCCATCAGCTTAATTGCACCTGCAGTGTACTTGTTGTAGGTTTCTTCAAAACCTCTGAATGGCTCAACATCTGTTTTACCCAGATCTAAATAGCTTACATTTTTGTATTTTCCTTTTGCGTATTCATATGCTATATCGGTAAGCTTCCTTGTTAAGGAATTTTTCCTCCTGCTGCCGCAGATTATAAGAATCTTCATATTATCACTTGCTCTGCATCCTCCTGTTAACCTCATCCCAGTTCACTATGTTCCAGAATGCCTCGACAAATTTCGCTCTGTCATTCTTGTAATCTATGTAATAGGCATGCTCGAACACATCAAGCACCATGAGTATTTTAAATGTTGGGTAGACGTTCGTATTGTGCTTCTCTATCTGCATTATAATTGGCCTATTGGTTTGCTTGCACAAGCTCAGGGCTGCCCAGCCAGAGCCTTCCACGCTCGTTGCAGCCTGCGAGAATTCCTTTTTGAACCTGTCAAAGCTTCCGAACTCATTGTTTATTGAATCAGCCAGTGCTCCGCCCAGCTTTCCCCCCTTCCCGGCAGGCGCCAGGTTGCCCCAGAAAAGCGAGTGGAGCAGATGCCCGCCTATGTTGAAGGAGAGCTCCTTAAGAGTTGATTTCATGTCTATATCAGCTCCATCTTTTCTAGCTTTATCGAGCTTCTCAAGGATTGCATTCGCTCCGTTGACATACGCTTGGTGGTGCTTTTGGTGATGTATCCTGAGTTGTTCCTCTGAGATATAGGGCACTAAACCGTTGTAATCGTAATTCAGCTTTGGCAGAGAGTACAGTCCAGAAGTTTCCATATAATTCACCCGTTATATGATTATTTGAGGTTTTATTTAAATCTTCTCATCAAACTTTTGCCAGATTGTGGTATAATACAGTATAATCTATCGGTATTTTTTTATATATACCAGTGACGTGAACTTATGGGAATTTTTTAAAATGCTTAGGGCAGATTATTGCGAGAAAATTTTGAGAAAGTCCACTTCTGAACCGAAAAGTATTTATATAACTTATGCTCTATCTTTAAAAAGGTTGTGCTCTTTTTCGAGGTGAATAAAGAGCTTAGAAAACCTAATCGAAATGGAAAGTCTGAAATGATTGATAAGGGCAAGCTTTGCCCATCTGAGAGGTGTTAGGATGGATGAGAAATGTCCCGAATGCGGGAGTAAAAGACTGACGAGGGATTACGAAAGGGGAGAGCTCGTGTGCGGAGACTGCGGGCTTATAGTAGCTGACAATATAGTGGATTCCGGGCCTGAATGGAGGGCTTTTGATGCTGAGCAGAGGGAGAAGAGGGCGAGAGGTGGAGCGCCAGTGAAGTACATGAGGCCCAACAAGGGGCTTGTTACAGAAATTGACCAGTATAACAGGGATATAAGAGGTGCAAAAATTCCCTCAAAGAAGCAGGCTCAGCTCTACAGGATGAGGAAGTGGCATAAGAGGGCAAGCATCGCTTCCTCGATGGAGAGGAACCTGGCGATTGCTCTTAGCGAGCTGGACAGGATAGCATCCTATCTTGGTCTGCCTGAGAGCATAAGGGAATCCTCAGCATTGCTCTACAGGAAGTGCATTGAGAAAGGCCTGATAAGGGGAAGGCTGATTGAGAGTGTTGTGTCCGCAGTGCTTTACGCTGTTTGCAGGAGCTATGGGATACCAAGGACGCTGGATGAGATTTCCGAAATCTCTGGGGTGGAGAAGAAGGAAATTGGCCGAACCTATAGGTTCATAACCCATGAGCTGGATCTGAAAGTTCCTTTGACGGACCCGACGCACTATGTGCCCAGGTTCACCGCGGCACTGAGGCTTTCAGGGCAGGTTCAGGAGAAGGCAATAACCCTGCTCAAGAAGGCAATTCAGAAAGGCCTTATTTCCGGAAGGGGTCCAACCGGAGTTGCAGCTGCTGCCGTGTATATAGCAAGCGCAATGGTTGGAGAGAGGAGAACCCAGAAGGAAGTGGCTGACGTTGCCGGTGTGACCGAGGTCACAATAAGGAACAGGTACAGGGAGCTCAAGAAGGAACTGGGCCTGAAGATAGCGCTCTAGAGGGCGCTATTCCACTTTTATTTTTATTTTAAATTCTGCTAGATGTTCAACTTCTGGTTCTCTAATTTTTTACATACAAAAAGAGTGCTGGCGAAAGGTTAAATAACAATGCTAGCAAATACTCTTTACATGAGGGGCTTATTCATGGGGAGATTCCAACCATTCCACAACGGACATGCCAGAGCAGTTGAATGGATACTGAAAAGATGCGATGAAGTCGTCATAGCGGTGGGAAGCACCCAGCGTTCATTTGACAGGACAGATCTATTCACCGCAGGTGAGAGAGTTGAGATGATAAGGAGAGCTCTGAAGGCAAGGAAGCTCGATGGAAAGTGCATCATTGTTCCGGTTTCTGACATAAACAACAATGCATTGTGGGTGAGCCATCTAAAATCCCTCTGCCCTGAGTTTGACGTTGTGTTCTCGAACAATTCGCTTGTGAAACTGCTCTTCTCGGAAGCTGGAAAGAAAGTAATCGAAGTCCCTCTGTTTGAGAGGAAAAGATGTGATGGAACTTATATAAGGAAGCTCATGCTCTCCGGAGGAAAGTGGAGGGAGCTGGTTCCAAAGGAAGTTGCTGATTTCATAGCTGAGAGGAAAGTGGTGAAGAGACTGAAAGAGGTCTCAAAAGGAGATAAATATGGGGTGGTAGCTTGAGAATTGCTTACTTTGTATGGGAATATCCCCCGAGGCTCGTGGGGGGGCTGGGAACATACGCCGCTGAGATAACGAAGAAATTCGATGAGATGGGGCACCAGCTGGTTGTTTTCACAATGAACGATGGCGAGAAGCTGCCAACGAAGGAGCAGCGGAACAACATAACTGTGCACAGGCCTCTGCTTGCGGATGCTACTCCTGTACTTCCAACGTTTGTTGATGAGGAGATAAAGAGGTGGGGGGGTGGGTTGAAATTTTTCTCGGACATCCTCACATACAACTTCCTTTCAGCAAATAAATTTTCGAATGAGGTTTCAAGAAAGGAGAACTTCGACATAGTAGTATGCCACGACTGGTTATCGGCAATTGCGGGAGTTATTGCGAAGAAGAACACGAATAAGCCGATGGTTTTCCATGTGCATTCAACGGAGCACGGCAGGAGCGGGGGGGGAGGTTCCCAAACAATAAGGGATTTGGAATTTTCTACTGCAAGCTATGCTGACAGGATAATAACAGTCAGCTCTGCGATGAGGGATGAACTTCACAGGCTCTATTTCCCTGCTGACAGGATAAGGGTGTGCTGGAATGGTGTGGATGAGAAGAAGTATGACATGGGCAGGTTCAGCAAGCAGCAGATTGCTGACTTCAGGGCAAAGCTCGGAATAAAGGAGAATGATAAGCCGATAGTCTTCACTGGTAGGCTGACGTGGGTGAAGGGAGCGAACAGCCTTCTTAATGCAATGCCCGAGATATTGAAAACGTGTCCTGAGGCTAAGTTGATCATACTTGGGAGGGGGGAGATGGCTGATGAGCTGAAGGTCCTTGCAAGGCAGCTCAACATAACCAACCAGGTGATGATGATTGACAAATGGGTTGATGAAGAGGAAAGGATTATGCTTTACGCGAGCAGTTACATGGTGTGCGCGCCTTCAAGGTATGAGCCGTTTGGGATAGTTTCCCTTGAGGGGATGAGCATGGGGAAGCCTGTGCTTGTCGGAAGGGGAGGGCTCAGGGAATCAGTGGTAGAAGGGGAGAATGGCTTCTACTGCGAACCGGATGATGCACATGATGTAGCTGTAAAAGCCTTGAAGATACTCAGCGACCCTGACCTGGCGGCTAGGCTTGGAGCCAACGGAAGGGAGAGAGTGCTCAAGCACTTCACATGGGATAAGATCGCTAGGGATACAATAGAGATATACCAGAATGTGATAGAGAAAAAAGGGTGAAATTGGGTGGCGAAGGATTCAAGCGAATCGCGCAGGTTCGGCGAGTCTCTGGTGTGCCCCAAGTGCAAGAAGCTTGACTATGTAAGGTGATCCCATGAACGCTACCGAGCTACTGAAGGACGTCAAAAAGCTGATGGGAGTCGCAGGCATAGTATTCGGCGGGATAGGGATTATTGCAGCAATTGCGTTATATTTCATAGTTTCACCTATCATGGATAGGGCTGGCGCTAGCATTGTCCTGTCCATGGATCACGCTTCATCTGCAGTAGACAGTGCGTCAGCCTCTCTCGACTCTGCATCTGCAAGCGTTTCTTCCTTATCCTCCTTCTCGGACAATGCTTCAGCATCCTTCCAGAGTCTTGAAGAGGGTTCGAATAATCTCTCGTCCGCAATAACCTCACTCTCAACTGCCCTTGGCAGTTCACCTGTTTCAGTGCCCAGGAGCTCGCTGGAGCAGCTGAACAGCTCAGCAGACTCATTCGCACAGTTTGCATCACAGCTCGTAGGAACTCGCTCTTCGCTTTCCTCTCTTTCTTCCTCAACAAAGGGATTATCTCTAAACATTAATACAACAATAGAGAGTGTATCATCCACCAAGAATGATATCAACGACACAAAGGAAAATATGATTAGGGCAATCGCAGGCCTGAAGCTAGCTCTGCTGGTTGGAACAATAATGATGATACTGTTCTTCCTAACATTGATGAGCTATTCTGCTGGCATACTGCTATGAATTAGCTAGGAACTATCTCCCCGATTGCGAAGGTTCTCCTCAATGCGGTTATCTTGATTTTCACCTTATCCCCAACTTTGGCGTTTGGGATGAATATTACGAATCCCTCGTAATGCGCAATTCCATCACCTTTGCTTCCTTGCGCGTCTATGGTTACCTCATACTCCTTACCCTCTTCAACAGGTGCATCCATTGAAATTGCCATTTCATTCACCTCTCTATGAGCTTAAAATCCCTCAACCATTTCACGCCCCAGCTCAAGACCCGCAACTATATTGGGCAGCACGACTATCTCAGCTCCTGCCCTGTGCATCTTGCTGACAACTTCTTCGGATACAGCTCGGCTTGCTATGAGGAGATTTTGGTTGAGCTCTCTCGCGGTCAGAGTTATATAAACGTTCTTCGTATCGTTGTCGAGGGCGGCTATAAGCCCTCCCGCCCTTTCTATGCCTGCGGTCTTAAGAACTTTCGAATGGGTGGCATCGCCTTCAACAACGGGGATATTCATCTCTCTAAGAAGCGTGACGATCTTGGCATCTCTCTCAACCACAACATATGCCATTGTGTAGTCATCCAGTATCTCACACGCCTTCTTCCCCACCTTTCCATAGCCACATACGATCACATGCTCGCTCATGGAGTCTATCTTTCTTTTCATGTCCCTCGTGTGCATGTCGATTCGTGATAGTATGCTGACGAATTTTGCAATTACGAACGTGAACATAATGAGGTATGCCAATGCATTTATGAATGTGAATAGCTGCACTGTCCAGAGGTTGTAGAATCCGGGCACATCAATGTAGAAACTAGATACACCAAAAATTGAGGCTGCCGTCCAGAAGAGTGCAATTGATGGTTCAATGTGACCTACGAAAACTTGCACGTAGACTGAAAGTATGAAAGCGCAGATTACAAAAAACGTAATCGGATATTCCAGCTTCCACTTGAACGCCATCTCTACACCTTCAAGCTCCCTATCTTCAGCTTTTTCTTGACTATTTCCCTCCCTAGCTCCATTCCGCCGACTACTTCTGGGAGGACCACTATGCTGGCTCCTGCCCTGTGCATCTTGCTGACAACTTCATCAGATACAGCTCGGCTTGCTATGAGGAGATTTTGGTTGAGCTCTCTCGCGGTTAAAATAACATAGACGTTTGTTGTGTCATTAGCGAATGTTGTGACAAGCCCCCTTGCTTTCTCTATTCTGGCCATCTTCAGAACTCTTGAATGAGTTGCATCTCCCCCCACAACATTGACTTTCATTTCCATAAGCAACTTTGCTATGCTGGGGTTCTGGTCTATCACGAGATATTCCTTATTATGCTCCTCAAGAACCTCGCAGACTTTCTCTCCTATCTTTCCATAACCGCATACGACAATATGCCCTTCAAGAGACTCATTTTTCTTCATTGGAACCATAAGAGAGTATTTTAACGGATAACTTTAATACTTTTGCGCATTTTATAATATTTCGGAGCTGGTGACGTATGGAATGGCATTGCATGGGTGTCAGGGAAGTTCTATCAGAGCTGAAAACATCCGAAATTGGTTTGAGCAGTGAGGAAGCGGGGAAGAGGCTTGGCGGGTACGGTCCTAATGAGCTAAAGGAGATGAAAAAGGAGAGCACCTTGGAGAAGTTCCTGGGGCAGTTCAAGAACACACTGATAATCATCCTTATCATCTCAGCCATCATCGCAGCTTTCCTTGGGGAGATTGTTGACGCATTCGCAATAATTGTCATAGTCGTCCTCAACGCTGTCCTAGGCTTCGTGCAGAATTACAGGACTGAGAAGGCACTTGAGGCTTTAAGGAAGCTCGCCGCACCGCAGGCAAGAGTTATGCGAGATGGGAATGAGGTGCGCATACCCGCAAGGGAGCTTGTTCCAGGAGACATTTTGCTAATCGAGAGCGGAGACAAACTAGCTGCTGATGCCAGAGTGATTCATGCCATTGACATAAGAGCTGACGAGAGTTCACTGACGGGAGAATCCACACCTGTGGAAAAAGAGAGCGCACCTTTGAGAAAGGATGCACAGCTAAGCGAAAGGAAGAATATGCTCTTCATGGGAACTGCGGTGGCCTACGGGAGGGGGACTGCAGTTGTAACAGAAACTGGGATGAACACCCAGATGGGAAAAATTGCGGAGATTATCCAGGAAACTGAGGATGAGATGACGCCGCTGCAGAAGAGGCTGGATAAGTTTGGTGGACAGCTCGGCATCGGAATACTTGTCATATGCGGAATCGTTTTCTTCAGCGAGATACTTGAGAGCCCTGAGCTGATGGGGTTCATCTCATCAATGAAGCTTATTGAATTTTTAGGAAGCCAGCGTCTGATAGAGCTATTCCTCATTTCGGTGAGCCTTGCGGTTGCAGCAATTCCTGAGGGGCTTCCGGCAATAATAACAATCACATTGGCACTGGGAGTGCAGAGGATGGTGAGGAGGAATTCCATCACAAGGAAGCTGCACGCTGTTGAGACTCTTGGCTCAACCGGAGTGATATGCTCTGATAAAACAGGGACGCTGACAAAGAGCGAGATGACTGTCAGAAAGCTCTACGTTGGAGAGGGCTATGTAGAAGTCACAGGCGAGGGGTATGAGCCGAAAGGGGACTTTATAAGGGAGGACTGCAAGTTGCATGCTGAGAAGGAGGCAGACCTCTCACTTCTTCTGAGGTTAGGCTCTCTCTGCAACAACTCCCACCTTGACAACAAGGGAGGCTGGGGGGTTTCAGGCGACCCGACTGAGGGTGCTTTAGTTGTTGCTGCTGAGAAAGCGGGTATAGCGCAGGATGAGCTGAAGAGGAGGTTCCCGCGGATTGAGGAGATTCCCTTTGACTCTGAGAGAAAGAGGATGACCACCATACACAAAACGCCTAGCGGAACGGAAGCATACATGAAGGGGGCATGCGAGATAGTGCTGGAGCTGTGCTCCCATGCGCTGGAGGATGGCAGAGTGGAGAAACTCACAGCTAGGAAGAGGAGTGAGATACTGAAGAGGAACTCGGAGATGGCGGATGATGCACTGAGAGTCCTAGCCTGCGCATACCGGGAACTTGCCTCAAAGGACTACTCGCCTGGGAAAGTTGAGAGGGACATGATTTTTGTTGGACTCATAGGAATGATGGACCCGCCAAGAGAGGAGGTTTTTGATGCGGTGAAGAGATGTGAGAGGGCGGGCATAAGAGTCGTGATGATAACAGGGGACCATAAGATAACTGCGGTTGCAGTTGCGAAAGAGCTCGGCATAATCAAGAAGGATTCAAAAGTGCTTACAGGTGAGGAACTGGACAAGCTCGGCGAGAAAGGGCTTGAAAAAGTAGTCGAGCAGGTCGCAGTTTACGCAAGGGTATCCCCCCAGCACAAGATAATGATTGTGAAAGCGCTGAAAGCCAAGGGGCATATAGTTGCCATGACTGGGGATGGAGTCAATGATGCACCTGCCCTGAAAATGGCGGATATTGGAATTGCCATGGGCATTACAGGAACAGATGTTTCAAAAGAAGCAAGTGATATGATCCTTGTTGATGATAATTTTGCATCGATAGTTGCTGCAGTTGAGGAGGGGCGGGGGATTTTTGATAATATAAAGAAGTTCATAAGATACCTCCTCTCGTGCAACGCCGGTGAGGTTCTCACAATATTCTTGGCTCCTCTGCTCAACCTCCCAATTCCTCTCAACCCGCCCCAGATTCTAATGATGAACCTTGTGACAGATGGGCTGCCTGCGCTTGCACTTGGGGTTGACCCAACTTCTTTGAGGATAATGGAAAGACCTCCACGGAATCCCAAGGAGGATATAGTGAATCCCATGCTCCCCAGCATAGCGACGGCTGGGCTGCTCATCTGCATAGGGACACTCATGGTTTTCGGGATTTACTACAACAGCACAGGGAACCTCAACCTCGCCATGACAGTTGCTTTCACCACTATTGTCATGTTTGAGTTGTTTATTGCATTCGCATGCAGGGATGAGAGGGCAACCCTGCTTGAAGCCGGGGCATTTTCCAACCCTTCGCTCATACTGGCAACTGCCTCTTCAGTCATACTGCAGCTTGCGGTGATCTACCTGCCTCCCCTGCAGCCGTTTTTCAAAACAGTGCCGCTCTCCATCAATGACTGGGTGATAATCCTCATCGTCTCAAGCACGGCATTCTTCGCAATGGAGATTGTTAAAATATTGCAGAGGAGAGTTCATTCTTCATAATTAGAGAAGTCATCTCTGACCTAAAGGTTAATAAAGGAGTATTTAGTA
>JAPLWV010000050.1 GCA_026396385.1 Microcaldota archaeon
TTCTGAATAATCTTTTGAATCCATAGAGGAAACGAGCTCAATCATATCCTCCTTTGTCGCTTCAGAAAAGTCCTTTCCAAGCCATCCCGCAAGGTAGCGGACGCACCACATACACTTGACCACGCGGAGCTTGCTTGAACCCTTTGCTAGCCTGATATGGGCGAAGTCCTCAATCTGTTTTTTGGTCTTTGGAGGAAGAGATGAAGCCCGTAAACGTCCGAGCTCCTTTTCAAAGTTCGTCTGGTGCTTATATATAGTAAATTCGTTCATGTGCCTGCGTCTGGTCGAAGATCTATTTATAGATTGCTGCAGAATTCGACATATTGTTAGGGGATTGACGAGGGAAAAAGCTAGACTCTAGTAAAAGACTTGGTGCAGGGGGTGGGATTTGAACCCACGAACCCGCTAAGGGACGAGGTCCTGAGCCTCGCACATTTGACCAAGCTTTGCTACCCCTGCAGCGGTTGTATAGATACGAGTTAAGTATATAAAAACAATAACGTAGATTTGGTGGATAAAGTTAAAAATACCCACGAATAAAAACGAATTGTGGTGGTGTCTATGGATTTGTTCGTTCTGGTGCCTCTGGGCTCTCTTGTTGCTCTCTTCTTCGCTGCCTATCTTGTGAGAAGGATACTGAGGAACAGCGAAGGGACAAGCGAGATAAAGGAAATCTCTGCCTTCATACGGGAAGGCGCATACGCTTTCCTCAAGAGGCAGTACGGGACTGTTGCCATAATAGGCTCGTTTGTATTTCTCATGCTTGTAGGGCTTGCCTACTTCGACCAGGTATCATTCTTCCTGCCCTATGCATTCGTTCATGGAATGATAAGCTGCGCCCTTGCAGGCTACGTAGGAATGATGATTTCAACACGGGCAAATGGAAGGGCAACCTTCGCTGCAAGGACCGGGCTGAGCCCTGCGCTTGACATTGCTTTCAGCAGCGGAGCTGTAATGGGACTGGTTGCAACAGGAATGGTGCTGATGGACATAACCATATGGTATTACCTGCTCAACTACTTCTACCCAGCGGCAGATCTGGGCCTTATAACAGACACCATGGTGTCATCGGTTATAGGAATAAGCTTGATGGCATTCTTCGCCAGGGTTGGGGGAGGAATCTTTACAAAGGCGGCAGACGTTGGAGCTGATTTGGTCGGGAAGGTTGAGAAAGGCATACCCGAGGACGACCCGAGGAATGCCGCGGTGATAGCAGACCAAGTTGGTGATAATGTAGGTGATGTTGCTGGCATGGGTGCGGATTTGTATGAGTCCTACATAAGCGCAACTCTTGCGGCAATGGCTCTGGGAGTCTTTGCATTCTCAGCATTGCACATGGGCTTCAACGCGATGATGACTCCCCTGCTCATAATGGTTGCAGGAGGCATCTCATCAATAATTGGAACATATTTTGTGAGGGTTAGGGGAAGCAAGCCCAGCCAGGGCACTCTGCTCAGGGCTGTCAGGAAGGGAGTCTACGCAACGTCCCTCCTTTCCCTCATCCTATCTTTCTTCATCATATACCTGCTTCTGGGAGCGAGTAACATCGGGCTGTTCGGAGCGATGGCTGCCGGGATTGTTGCGGGAGCAGTTATAGGCGCGGTGAGCGAGTATTATACATCTTGTGAATACGAACCGACAAAATCAGTTGCCAAATCATCCGAGAGCGGCACTGCTCCATTGATAATAAACGGCTTATCCGTAGGGATGCGGAGCACTGCTGTGCCGATAATTACCGTGAGCATTGTGTCTGTTCTGGGCTATTATATGGCAGGAGGAAGCGCCAACTCGGCTATGGGTCTGTATGGAGTTGCTCTGACTGCAGTCGGCATGCTTAGCACGCTTGGAATGACGCTTGCCACAGACGCTTATGGGCCTGTTGCAGACAATGCAGCAGGAATTGCAGAGCTGACGCACCAGCCGCATAACATAAGGGAGAGGCTGGATGCGCTTGATGGGATAGGGAATACCGAGGCAGCAACAGGAAAAGGATATGTAATTGCTTCCGGTGCCCTTACAGTGATTGCGCTTATAACAGCCTACAAAGCGATTGTCAGCAAGCTTGTTGGACAGGAGATTTTCCTGAGCCTTCTTGACCCCCTGGTTATTGGAGGTCTTTTCGTAGGTGCCATGCTCCCTTACATATTCAGCTCCACCACAATGAGGGCAGTTGGAAAGGCTGCAGAGACCATTGTTGGTGAGGTGAGAAGGCAGTGGAAGGTAAGAGGGGTGAAGGAGGGGAAGGTAAAGCCGAATTATGCAAAGGTTGTCGACATCTGCACGAAAGCTGCGCTTGGCGAGCTTCTTAATCCTGCAATCATAGCGATAATCACGCCAATAGTAATAGGGCTTCTGATTGGACCAAAAGGAACCATCGCCCTTCTGCTGGGCGCCCAGATTTCTGCCTTCTCCATGGCAATCATGATGGCAAACGCAGGGGCGAGCTGGGACAATGCGAAGAAGTACATAGAGGAAGGCCACTTCGGGGGGAAGGGCTCTGAGCAGCACAAGGCAGCAGTTGTTGGTGACACCCTGGGAGACCCGTTCAAGGATACTTCAGGCCCTTCACTGGATGGATTGATAAAGCTCATGACAATGATATCCCTGGCAATTGCCCCCATTGTTGTTAGATATGCATTGCTGAAGTGACCGCATGGAAAAGAAGCCTTTGCTCGGAGTTGGAAGGAACATAGTTGCGCTGGGAGTGGTGAGCTTCTTCACGGATGTATCCAGCGAGATGATATTCCCAATCCTGCCTATTTTCCTGACCTCGGTTCTTGGCGCAGGCAAGGAGATGGTCGGCCTCATTGAGGGGATTGCTGACAGCATGTCCAGCATCTTTGACATAATTGTCGGCTACTTCTCCGACAAGTTCAGGAGAAGGAAGGACTTCGTCGCAGCAGGGTATGGTTTGTCGTCAGTTGTGAAGGTAGGGTTCGCACTTTCAACGCAGTGGTGGCATGTGCTCGTAATGCGCGGTTTTGAAAGGATTGGGAAAGGCTTGAGGACAGCGCCAAGGGATTCGATTATAGCTGCATCTGTGAATGAGAAGACAAGAGGGAGGGCATTCGGTCTGCACAGGGCGATGGACACTGCAGGGGCAGTTGTGGGGCCCGTACTTGCATATCTGATTCTCAGGTGGATGGGGGAAGGGGGACCGGCGTACTATTCTATTTTCTACGCAGCCATAATCCCGGCATTCATAGCGGTTGCAATCCTCATGCTGTTCGTCAGGGAGCCCCGGAAACCAGCGGAGATTCCCAAGAAGCATCCTTTCTGGGAATCACTGAGGAAAACATCTTCAAGATACAAGAAGTTCCTCGCAGTCTCTGTGCTTTTCTCCATTGCATACTTCAGCTTCGCATTCTTCATCGTGAGGGCGGCTGACATAGGTGTGAAGCCAGAGGATGTATTGCTGATGTATATATTGTACAACATTATGTACATGCTCTTCGCGGTCCCAGTTGGAAGCCTCTCGGACAAAATTGGGAGGAAGCCCGTCATTGCAGGGGCATTTGCCCTCTACGGGCTGGTGTGCCTTGGCTTTGCCTTTGCAGGCGCCTGGTGGCATGCAGCCATACTCTTTGCGGTGTATGGAGTTTTCGTTGCAGCTGACGAGTCGGTCAACAAGGCATACATATCCGACTTGGAGCCTGATGAGATAAGGGGCATGGCCCTGGGGGCGTACAACACAGCAACTGCGGCAGCCTACCTTCCTGCCAGCCTGCTTGTGGGTATCCTCTGGAGCGCTCAGGGGCCTGTTGCGGGAT
This sequence comes from Microcaldota archaeon, assembly GCA_026396385.1. GTDB lineage: Archaea > Micrarchaeota > Micrarchaeia > Burarchaeales > Fermentimicrarchaeaceae > Fermentimicrarchaeum. Next base: position 3,771 of record JAPLWV010000050.1, read on the forward strand.
TTGGGGTTGCTGCAGTGATATCGTTTATAGCGGCTGTGGCAATGCTTGTAGTCAGCAAGTAGACTAAAGTGCTTAGCATATTCCTTGGGTATTTATAGTTGGCTATTACGGCGGCATGGGCGGCTGGCAGGTTCCAACCAACGGCTTCTCTACTCCATGGCTGTTTGGATTACACTGTCACTGCCCACCCTCTTGGCAGGTTCCAACAAGTGGCTTCTCACCCGTGAATGTGTATGTGGTTCCATATGTCGCATCCTTGTAGGTTATAACCACATTCTTTGAGACAGACTGTCCAGCCGTCGTGCACACTGCTGGGTAAAGAGTGATAACTGTCGAAGAACCTGGAGATATAGGAGTCGACGTTGGATTCTCCAATACACTTGCACCGTCAAATGTTATATCTGTGAAGTTAATTGCGAACAGCCTGTTGTTCCTCAGAACGAGTTGGCTTGTTCCGCCACTATCTGTGAGAAAATACCTGGTTATGCCAACATCTGCCCCAGCCCAGTACGCCGCGGAATCCCTCTCACTCACACCTCTCGTCATGCCTGGGAATCCTCCAATAACACCAATGACAATGAGGGCGATTATGACAACCACTGCAAGTATAATCAAGTATTCTATGGCCGCCTGTCCTCTTCTCATTTAGAATCCCTATACCCAGTACTATTAACCAATATATTAACTTTTCTCCTAGTGAGTTAAACTAAAATTGCTTTGGCTTCTTTTTTCTTTTGTTTTTTTCTCTTCTCTTCATCTTATCTTATTCATTAGGACTATGCTGGCAGGTTCCAACCAACGGCTTCTCTCCAGTGAATGTGTAGGTGTTGCCGTAGGTTGCGTCCTTATAGGTTATCACGGTATTCCATGAGTATGTCTCCTCCACTGTGCATACCGGCGTATATGGGGATATGCTAGTTGAAGAGCCTGGCGCCAGTGTAAATGGAGTGCTGAACACCTCTCCTCCTATCGTTATGCTTGTGATGTTCACTGTAAAAAGCCTGTTGTTCTTTATGACAAACCAGTTTTCACTGAATGCCGACACGAAATATCTTGTTATCCCAATATCGGCAGCAGCCCAGTATGCCGCAGACTCCCTCTCACTGATACCTCTTGTCCTGCCGGGGAATCCTCCTATGGCACCTATGACAATGAGGGCGATTATTACGACCACTGCCAGTATGATCAGGTACTCAATGGCCGCCTGTCCTCTTCTCATTTAGAATCCCTATACCCAGTACTATTAACCAATATATTAACTTTTCTCCTAGTGAGTTAAACTAAAATTGCTTTGGCTTTATTTTCTGGAATATGGAGAGTATGGGCTGCTGCCCATTTGCTTTTCAGTTCAGTTTCTACCATTTTTTGCAGTTATTTAAGATTGCTTTGGATTGATTTTTTCCTTTTTGAAAAATGAAAGATGGGTTAGGGTGAATTTCATTTTTCAATTTTTTCTAAAAGTTTTCGCAGATGAGCAAGTTGCCAATCTCGTTCTTTGGCTATGGCAGCATCGGCATCAGAGGAGTTGGTGGCTCTATGGATAGCCTGTAAGGCATAATTTGCAGCACCAATAGAATGAGTGGGAACATGCGCAGTTGCCACCGCTTGACCCGCGGCACGAGCAGCAGAGCGAGCGGGATTATCTTCTCCTACTTCACGAGCGGCCGCATGAGCATCAAGTGCGGCTTTGCGTACATCTGCCATCTTGAATATCCCAGTACGTATCCATTTTCGGAGCGCTTCAATCGCTTTTCGGGGGCGATGGTCTTCTGGGTATTTTTCCTCAAAGTATGGCATGACACGCTCGACACAATCAATTGCCCAAACGGCTAATGTTTTATGGTCAGTTTTTCTCACAAGCTCTACAGTTGACTCGTCTTTGAGTGCAACCGAAAATTTGGATTTTTCCTTCATATTTTCATTATAGAATTTTTAATTTATAAAGTACTTCCTCCTCACAATTAGGGCATTTCATTTCACCGCCTATTAGCTAGTAAGTGGCGTATATTAAGATTGCTTCGGCTTCAAAATCGCCCAAATTTCCTGTATTCGAACCTTTCATTCTCATACGTAAAATAGCTGGTGGGGCTGCTGAGATTTGAACTCAGGTCACGGAGTCCCGAACCCCGGAGCATACCAGACTAGCCCACAGCCCCTATGCTTAAATATACCCAGACAATAATTTAAACTTGCAGGTGTTCGTTTGAAGGATCCGTTTGCTCAGGCAAGAAAAAATGTCGTGGAGCTTATCCAGGAAAGCTGCAGAAAGCACAGGCTTACGGCTAGCAAGGAGGAGATTGAGGCAAGCCTGGAATACCCCAAGGAGCAGTTTGGCGATTTGGCCAGCGCAATCTGCTTTGAGCTTGCGAAGAAGGAGAGGAAAGCCCCTAGGGCAATTGCGGAGAGCATGACGGGGGATATAAAGCCTGGCGGCATTGTTGAGAAAGTGGAGGTTGCAGGGGCAGGATATCTCAATTTCTATTTCGATTTCGGGAAGTTCGCGAAGCTCACAATAGCCGCAGTTGAGGGCAGCAGGAGGTACGGTGAGATTGATCTGGGAAAGGGGAAGAAAACCCTCGTTGAATTCCCATCGGTAAACCCAAATAAACCATGGCATATTGGCCATCTCAGAAATGCGCTGCTCGGTGACTCTGTTTCCAGAATTCTCGAGTTTGCAGGCTACAAGGTGGAGCGAGAAAATTACATAGATGATTTGGGCCTGCAGGTCGCGCAGAGCATCTGGGGCTACATGAAGCTCGGCAATAAGATTGAGGGCAAGGCGGACCTTTGGCTTGGGAAGCAGTATGTCGAGGTCGCGAAGAGAGCCTCGGAGAAGGAAGTTGAGGAGGAAGTGAGAGGGATAATGAAGAAGCTTGAGGAGGGGGAGAACGAGGTTTCAAAGCTTGGAAGGGAGCTTGCGGAGAAATGCGTGAAAGCGCAGTATGAGACTGCCTTTAAACTGAACATATTCCAGGATGTCCTGATTTGGGAGAGCAATATCGTCCAGACGAAGATGCTGGAGAGCGCAATAGAGATGCTGCTGAAGAAAGGCGCAGCGGTGAAGGAAAGCGCAGGACGGAATAAAGGCTGCATAGTTGCAAAGCTTGAGGGCATGAAGGAATTCAAAGATATGGAAAGCCCTGACAAAATCCTGGTGAGGTCTGACGGCACTGCCACCTACACCGGGAAGGATATTGCGTTCCAGCTCTGGAAGTTCGGCATTCTTCCGAACAAGCTCATGTTCAATGTCTTC
>JAPLWV010000014.1 GCA_026396385.1 Microcaldota archaeon
TTAAGTAGCTGGGGTAATCCAGTATTATTTGCGATGCTGTCTTAGCCATCCCATCAAAGAATATTTTCATATCTTCATCGAAATAACGCAACATCTGAATGACTTCCTGGCTTCTTCCAACCGCAAAGCATGGCAAAAGGGCGTTTCCTCCTCGTTCTAGCACGGAACGTATCTCGTTGTATAACCGCTCCTCAAGACTCTTTCTATCAGGATGCTCCCTTTCGGAGTACGTGCTCTCAATGAGGAGGATATCACATCCCTCAACGCACTCTGCTCCTTTGTGCAGCCATGTTTCACCTAGCTTGAAATCCCCGGTGTAAACCACCTTTCTTTTGCCAATCTGGATTGTGCTTATTGTTGCGCCTGGTATATGCCCAGCGTCGGTAAAAGTAAGCGACATGTTCCGGGAAAGAGAGAAATTCTGCCCATAGGCAAGGGGTACGAGGTTGTTCAGCATTTTCCTGAAGCTGTTACCTGAAAAGTTGACTTTCTGCATTTTCAACCTCTGCACTTTCATCGAATCCCTCACAAGCATCGTGCTGAGCGCCTGAGTTGGGTAGGTGGCTATGCAGGGAGGAGAGCAGTGTTCGTAAACGGCAGGCACAAAACCGGAATGGTCAAGGTGGGCATGCGAGAGTATGACATAATCAATAACTCCCTGGAAGGGCAGAGGGTACTCTGTCTTCTGATGCAATTTTATCCCATATTCCAGAAGCAGCCTCTTTTCATCCTCAAGAAGAAAGGCGGACTTGCCAACCTCTCCGGCTCCTCCAAGAAAACTAAACCTCATCGATTAACTATTTAAAGGTTAATTAAAAAAAGCTTATCATGGAAGAGCTCACTTTTAGGGATTTGGTGGTGCTGCAGAGGATAGAACCAGGTACTGTAGTTGAGAAGTTCGGAGTTAAGATAAACTCATCTTTTTTTGAAGCTGCAAACATTCTGGGAACTCTTAAGCAGAAAGGGTATATAGACTTCAAGTCAAGCTACCCTGGCCCCAGTGAAGTTGAGGTTACAGAGGTTGGAGCCAGAATGCTGGAGGTGGCTGACGAGAAGGCAAAGGAGGCAGTTGACGAGTTGGATCTGGCCATATTGCAGGATATAGTTGCTGGTTACCAAGATTCAGACGTAATAAAAAACGAACTGAACATAAGGAGCGGCGACCTTGCGGTGCATCTGCACAAGCTTGTGAAACAGGATTTGGCCAGCTATGCTATAAAAAACATCAAGATAAGCCTGAGCATAACGGAGGATGGGTTCAAGAAGGTTAGCGCAATGCCGAGGAAGGAAAAGCCATCTGAGGAGCAGATAGTGATCGCTGGAGCTCCGCCTGCTGAGGTTGCTGAGTCACCAGCACTTGCCGAAGCTGCGGCACCGACCGCACCTGCCGAACCTGTCAAGCTGGATAGCTCTACAAAGAGGAAGGCTAAGATGGAGTATTACATTGAGAACTGGAAGAAGAACCCCATGCAGCTAGCAGTCTATGTGATAGGGGTTTTGATAGTTGTGGCATGTGCGTTGACTGCAGTATATTTCATCTTCAAGAGGTAAGGGGAAATCCGCATCTTTTACGGGTGGATTATAGACGCTTATTTCTAGGCAAACTATGAATAAGGAGAGTAATCTAATTTATTGTGTTGAATAGGTTGTTGGAATGAGATACCAAGATGCTATTGCCCTAATTAAAAAATATGGCATAAATTTCGTGGAAGGCAGCGTGGTTAGAACTGTTGATGAAGCTTTGAAAGTTGCGAAGTATCCGGTTGTTTTAAAGATCATATCAGATGAGATACTCCACAAATCAGACCAGGGATGCGTGAAGCTGAATGTTAAGGATGCAGATTCGCTCAGAAAGGCTTATTCCGAAATCATGTCGAATGCTGGGAACGCGAAAGTTGATGGGGTGCTCGTCCAGAGCATGGCAAAGCCAGGTTTGGAGATGATAGTTGGAGGAAGGAGGGACGAGCAGTTTGGACCAGTCATACTGTTCGGACTCGGGGGAATATTTGTGGAAGTTTTCAAGGATTTCTCGCTGAGGGTGTGCCCCATAAGTAGGGATGATGCACTGGAAATGATAACTGAGATCAAGGCATATCCACTGTTTAAAGGGGTGAGAGGGAGCAAGCCTGTGGATATTGAAGCAATAGCAGATGTTCTTCAGAAAGTCTCAAAACTCCTCTATGAAAATGAGCAGATAAATGAGATGGATATAAACCCTACCATAGTGTATGAGAAGGGGTATTGCGCAGTGGATATAAGGGTGTTACCTTGAATGTAGATGTTCTCTTCAACCCAAATAGCGTTGCGATAATAGGCGCTTCCAGAGACCCTGGGAAGATTGGGCATGTGCTCGTAAGGAATTCCATTGAAGGTGGTTTCAGGGGGCGGGTATACCCAATAAACCCCAAATGTACTGAGATACTTGACCTGAAATGCTATCCAAGTGTTAAGGATGTTGAAGGGGAGATTGACCTTGCAGTGATAGCTATACCTGCAAAGTTTGTTCCTGATGCGCTGAAAGAGTGCGGGGAGAAAGGGGTTAAAGGGGCGATAGTTATAAGCGGAGGGTTCTCAGAAGTCGGGAATGTTGAGCTGGAAAATGAACTCAAGGAAGTATGCCGCAAGTATGACATTGCATGCCTTGGGCCAAACTGCATGGGAGTGATAAACCCCTTGACAAGAGTTGACAGTGTTTTCATACCAACCTACAAAATGGGAAGGCCGAAGCTCGGAACGGTGAGCTTCATAAGCCAGAGCGGTGCTATTGGAGGCGCCGTGCTTGATTTGATGGCAAGGCAGGGCTTCGGAATGTCAAAATTTGTTTCTTATGGTAACGGTGCTGTGCTTGATGAGACGGATATGCTGAGGTATGTAGCTGATGACGATAAAACTAGGATAATTGTACTTTACATAGAAGGAGTAAGGAGGGGTAGAGAGTTCTTTGAAACGTTGAAGGAGGTTACAAAGAAGAAGCCAGTGGTTGTGCTGAAGGGAGGAAAGACAGCTGGAGGTGCTGCTGCGACGAAGTCTCACACCGGCTCTTTGGCAGGGAATGCTGCAGTCTACGAAGCATTGTTCAAACAGTGCAATGCAACAGAAGCTCGAAATTTGGATCAGATTTTCGATTTCTCAAAACTTTTTGAATCCCAGCCGTTCTGCAGTGGTGAGAGAGTCGGGATAATAACAAATGGAGGGGGGTTGGCGGTCATCGCAACAGACAGCGTTGAGGAGAATGGGCTGAAACTTGCTGAACTGAGCGAGGAGAGCAAGAGGAGAATAAGCGAGAATGTGCCAGCTTATGTTAATATTAAGAATCCACTGGATTTGAGCGGAGATGCTGGCGCTGATAGATTCGGGGTTGCGGTGCATAGCATGCTTGAAGATTCTGGTATAGACGCAATTCTCGTTGGAGTGCTTTTCCAGACAGAAAATATTGATTCTAGGGTTGTCAGCATACTTGTGGAAGCATCGAATCTTAAGAAGAAACCAATACTCGTTGTATGCCCTGGTGGAGAATACACTGAAGTGCACAGCAGGATGCTGGAGAACTGCGGGGTTCCAACTTACACGTCCTCCGCGCATGCAATAAATGCGTTGAGGAAGCTTGTAGACTACTCGAAATTTGTGAATAAAAAATAAAATAAGAAAAAAGCCTACTTCTCTATTGTTGAAAGGTCTCCAGTCGGCAGACCGAGCTCCTGAGCTTTCAGCACCCTTCTCATTATCTTCCCGCTCTGCGTCCTTGGCAGAGTGTCCCTGAACTCTATCTCTTTCGGGTACATGTGCCCTGCGAGCCTAGTCTTTATGAACTTCCTTATTTCTTCCTCAAGCTCCTTTGACGGGGTGTGACCCTTCCTGAGGACTATGAATGCCTTGATTATCTCTCCTCTTATCCCCTCGGGGTCTGGCTTGCCTATGACGCCTGCCTCTGCAACCGCGGGATGGTCAACTAGAGCACTCTCTATCTCGAATGGACCTACTCTCTCACCCGCAGTCTTTATGACGTCGTCTCCTCTTCCCACGTATATGAAGTAGCCATCTGGGTCCATCTTGCCCTTGTCACCTGTGATGTACCAGCCGTTCTTTATGTAGGACTTGTATTTCTCCTCGTTTTTCCATATGCCCTTGAACATCGACGGCCAACCAGGTCTTAGCGCCAAGTCTCCCTCTTGTCCAGGCTTCACCTCATTGCCGTTATCATCCAGTATTGCAGCTGTTATACCTGGGAATGGCTTGCCCATGTATCCTACCTTCAGGTCCATCTTCGGGTAGTTGCATATCAGCATGCTCCCCGTCTCAGTCTGCCACCAGGTGTCGTGCACCCACAGCCCGAAAACCTTATGGGCCCACCTTATCGGCTCTGGATTGAGCGGCTCGCCAACGCTGCATATGTGCCTCAGGCTCTTCATGTTGTATTTCTTTGGTATCTCGTCACCTGTGGACATCAGCATCCTTAAGGCAGTAGGGGCAGTGTACCACACATTAATTTGGTATCTCTCTATGAGCGAGTACCATTTATCAGGGTCAAATCTTCCGTCGAATATCACTTGAGAGGCGCCATTGGACCAAGCACCAAGAATTGTGTATATTATCCCCGTTATCCAGCCTGGGTCGGATGTGCACCAGTATATGTCCTCGTCCTTGAGGTCAAGCACCCATTTCGCTGTTATGTGCTGCTGGAGCATTCCTCCGTGTGTGTGCATAACCCCCTTGGGCTTTCCTGTTGAACCTGATGTGTATTGTATAAAAGCAGTATCATCCGGGTTCATCTTCTCAGCTTCAAAGTCACGTGATGCATGCTTAACCTCCTCCTCAAAGCTGAGCTCACCTTGGTCAGCCTTAAGATCTTTTCCCCCCACGACAAATATGTACTTGAGATTCGGAAGCTCGTTTCTTATCTGGTCAACTCTTGGCTTGAGCTTCGTGTCTGTAACAACGGCAACGGCCTCGCTGTCGAGCAGTCTGTCTCTCACTGCCTCTGGGCCGAATGCCGCGAACATCGTGCCAGCAACTCCGCCCATTTTCAGTATTCCGAGGAAACTCGTGTAGTTCTCCGGTATTCTTGAAAGGAAGATGAAAACTCTGTCTCCCTTCTTTATGCCACGGCTCCTGAGAGCATTGGCAAACTTGTTGGAGAGGTTAGACATCTCCAGGAAAGTGTATTTCTTTGCTGTTCCGTCCTCACCCTCCCAGTAAAGAGCCACCTTGTTCTTCCTCCAGGTGTTTCTGTGCTTATCTATCGTGTTGTAAGCCTGGTTCAGCTTACCTCCCTCGAAACACTCCACCTCATCCTGTACGTCCTCCCATTTGAAATTGGGATAAACCTTTTCATATGCGCCCATATTGGGCCTTCCTTTAAACTTCTTCTGTGATACTCTTACAAAATCTGCTTCCATTTGTCTCCCTCCGTGTAGTATAGTATGCTAGAGAATTTTTATAAGCTTATTCGTCAGTTGTCTATCGTGATGAGTTATTTATAGAGAAGGAAAACCATGCCAGCAAGGCTTAGGATTATACCTATCATCGTCTGAAAGTTTACGGTTTCCTTGAGGAATACAACTGCTAGGATAACTGAGACAAATGTGCTGAGGCTGAATATTGGCACCACTATATTCACAGGACCTCCTTCTTTGAATGATAGGTAGGTGAAAAATATCGAGATGGCAAAAATTAAAGCCAATGCTACGGAAAGTAGGACTGAATCCGTATTTATTTTATCAGCAAAGGTCTGGTATGTGGCCAGGAAGTATATGAAAAGCACAAGAGAGGCAACAAAAACAAATGGTATGACCACTCTCCAATCCTCGTTATCGACAAATTTCTTTACGAGTATGTTGTAGACTCCAAGTGCGAGCATTGTTACAACAGCTGCTATCCTCCAGTCCATCAACTCACCGGGTGATTAGATAGATGAATATGAGTGTGATTACTATCATTGCAAATGCACTGAAAAGAGTGAAAGTCATGCTGGCGTTCATGTAAGAGATTTTATACTTTGTTTTTAAAAGCTTTGCACATAATTCGGATGGAAGCACATTAATAAAATGTGCAAAGCATATAGTGTACCCATGATATTGGCAAAATACTCCGAAATAATGCTGAAAGGAAAAGCAACGAGGTCTATTCTTGAGAGGATGCTGGGGTGGAATATCAGAGTGGCGCTTGAAGGATGCAACTTCAGGATAAGCAGGGAGGGAGGGGTCTTTTTTATAGAAGCAGATGATGAGGAGAGATGCGCAGAGAAGCTGAGGAATGTTTTCGGAATTGTGTATATTTCCATATGCGAGGTTGTGCCAGCAGATATTGATAGAATTGTTGAGAAGTGTGTTGGGATTGGCAGAAAATTCAGGAAAGGCTCCTCTTTTGCGATAAGAGCGAGAAGATTTGGCGAGCACAATTTTACTAGCAATGATATAGGAGTAAAGGCAGGAGCAAGAATGCTTAGTGAACTTAGGAACAGGAAACTGAAAGTAGATCTTGAGGAGCCCGGTGAAGAGATATTTGTTGATGTGAGGATGAAGAAGGCGTTCATCTCAAGAAATCGCATAAAAGCATGCGGTGGGATGCCTCTTGGGAGCCAGGGCAAGGTAGTCGCAGTGATTAGCAATATGAGTTCGTATAACGCAGCATGGATGATGGCGAGGAGAGGATGCGAGCTGGTAGTAATATGCAGCAGCAAAAGGGGGCTCAAAATTGCAGAGAAATTAGAGAAGTGGCATATCGGCAGAAAGATGGAGGCGTATAATTTAAGTTCAAAGCACAATAAAATATCGAAAGAGAAATTATTCGAGGAGGCCGGCAGGGTTGCGAGGGAGAATGACGCTCTTGGTGTTGTGAGCGGTGAATCACTCTGCAAGCACCAGAAGTTGAGTGAGATGATTAGGTTAGATGCAGTTGCTAACGTTCCCATCTATAGACCTCTGGCGCTGCTAGGGGAAAGAGAAGTGAAGATGGTGATGAATTGAAAATTGCTGTGCTAGCGGACTTTCATCTTGGATACGAGAAGTTCATAGATGACTCTTTTGAGCAGGCTGCAAGGGCATTTTCAGAAGCTTGCAACGAAGCTGATTTGGTAGTGCTGCTGGGGGATATATTTGACACTAGGACACCGAAACAGGAGGTTCTGGCCAGATCCTTCAAGCTCTTCAGAACTGCTTGGGGGAAGAAGTGGGAAGCAAAGCTGCTGAGCTACAACAGCAAGGACGGAAAGAAAAGTTATGCTGAGGTACCGATTGTGGCAATACACGGGACCCATGAGAGGAGGACAAAGGAGCTTGTCAACCCGGTGGAGCTACTGGAGGAGGCAGGCTTTCTGGTAGATGTGCACGCTGCGACAGCAGTTTTTGAGAAGCAGGGGAAAAAGATTGCGATACAGGGAATGGGTGGAGTTCCAGAGGAGTATGCTAAGGGAACTTTGGATGCGATTTCACCAAAGCCTGTAGAAGGTGCTTTCAATATTTTTCTATTCCACCAGAGCATGAAGGAATTCCTGCCTGGGGAGGGACTTATGGGAATAGGGGATCTTCCAAAAGGTTTTGACTTGTATCTATGCGGTCACATGCACACCAAGATTGTTGAGAAACTGGATAGCGGGGCATTCCTGTTGATTCCGGGTAGCACCGTTATAACTCAGATGAGGAAGGATGAGGTTGAGGGTAAAGGCTTTTTCATCTTCGATACGGAAAAAAACGAAGCAGAGTTCCACAAAATCCAGAGCAGGCCTTTCTTCTATGAGGAGGTGGAGTTCAAGGAGGCGGGGTTGGAGGAAGTTGCTACAAAGACAAGAAAGAGTTTGGAGAAGCTGTTGAAGGATGGAACTGCTGTTAAGCCAGTAATAAAGATTAAGCTCAAGGGAACCGTAGCGAAAGGTTTGAACCCATCGGATTTGGATACTGGAACAATTGTAAAAGAGTTCGAGAGCAGAGCAATAGTTGAAATTGACAAGAACCTGGAGTTCGATAATCTCAAGGAGAGAATAGAGAAGCTGAGGAACCTCAGGGAAAGCAGGCTTTCTGTAAAGGAAATGGGAATAGAAATCCTGAAGGAAAAGCTGAAGAAATATGGATTCAAGTCTACTGTTGATGTTGAAAGCTTGTATTCTCTGCTCAGCGAGGAGGGGAAGGGGGCTACTGACAAGGCGCTGAAGAGAATTCTTGATATGTAGCTGTTTATATTTCAAATGAGGAAATCTAACTCCACAGGTATTTCCTCAGATTTATCCGCTTTTCGAATTTAACTCCATCTTTTCTGAGAAGCTCTGCTTTCTTTCTCAACCCACCGACTCCGGAATATCCTCCAAGCTCACCATTCGAATTTATAACCTTGAAGCATGGGAACAGCTCTGGATGCTTATTTCGGCTCATTATCAACCCAACTACCCTGGGATGAAGATTGAATCTCTCCCCGATACTTTTGTAGGTGGCAACTTTTCCACGTGGTATTTTCTTGAGAAAAATTATAACTTTTCTCTCAACTTCGGGCTTTGGCATTTGCCTTCCTCTCCAGCAATTCCTTTGTAAGAGTGATACATTCGTTCATTGCCTCCTCGAATGCATCCCTATTAGGGCCGTCAGCTCCTGCAGCGCATGCATGTCCGCCGCCGCTGCCTTTGAGAGTTCTACCAACTTGCTCCATAACCTGGGTTGCAAGGTTTATGCCCAACTCCTTCTCCAAACGACCTCTCATTCTAGCGGATATTCGGGCTTCATTCTTGCTGTTACAGCCGACAAATGCGAAATCAGCCCCAATCACTATAAGAGCTTCGGCAGCTTTGGATTCAAAGGAGCCTACAATGGATTTTGCTATTAGGTAATTACCAACTCTCTCAACTTCTGCACGTTTGCATGCAGTCAGAAGCGCTATTCTCTGCGATATGTCACCATCCAGTTCGATAAACCTTAGGATGAGAGGGTATTCAAGATGAGTTTTCCCAAGCAGTTTTGCTATATTTTCGAATGTCTTTCTGTTTGCATTCTTGAAATTTGCGGAGTCATCAATAATTCCGCATAGGAGGCATACTGCCTCCCTCTCTGAAATTTCGAATTTGAGTTCTTTTAGCAGCTCATAGACCAGTTCGGATGTTGAGAGGTATCTATTGTCTACTAGAAGATGATCTGCTCTTATTGAATCCGGATGTATTGAATGGTGATCCAACAGGAATATCTTTCCTTTGAACTTTTTTACCGTATCTGCAAGTTCACCAAGCATGTCATAGGAATTCGTATCCAGTATGAAAAGTACATCGCAGTTTAGCTTTCCTCCGACATTTATTTCGGAGTTCAGAAACTTTAGCAGCTTCCGGGCCTTTGCAGTTGGCATGTCGGAAGCGATTATTGAAGAGTTCCTTAGAAATGAGTGAAGAGCGAATGCGCTCCCAAGAGCATCCAGATCGGCAAGAGAATGGATTAGAATGAGGGCTTTCTCCTCTTTAACTGAGTTGAGTAGAGTGGATATCGCTTTCATTCACGCGACACCCATCTCTCCAGCTGCTTTCTCTATTTTGGATTTGAGTTCAACGAGCTTATTCCTCAGCTTCTCCTCCTGCTTCCCGAGAACACCAGTTCTGACCTTCATTGTCTCTTTCCTATCATTAAGCTCCTTGGTAACATCCTCGGAATTTGATTCTACAAGCACAGAGCCTATTGATTTGAATACTTTACCGCTCTTCCCCTTAAGCTCTTCTAATGCATAATCTATCTCCTCAAGCTGCATCTTAAGCTGTTGCTTCTGGACCAGTATCATCTGCAATTGGTTCTGCGCTGTCTGGAATTCATTTATGTCATGCTCAACTTCCTTCGGTATGTCCATCCTGAATCACCTTTTTTGTTATGTTTATAACAGAGAATACCACATTTAAAAGCCTGAGGTATGAGTGAACCGTAGCCCTCATTGCAGGAAAGGTGCCTGCCTCTATCTCAATAACCAGAGTTTTGCCCCTAATCTTCATGCTGGCAGTGCTCTTCTTCCTGAAGCTCGTCTCCTGCTTGAGAGAGTTAAGCGCTTTTTTTGCAGCACCTGAATCTTTGAACTCAATTTCAAGTGTTGTTTTCATCAGACCAACTCCATTTCCATGAGAAGCTTGTTCTCGTATGAGAAGGAAAGCTTGTGCCTATCGCATTTGAATTCAACGAACTCATCCCCCTCGGGTTTGCAGGAGTCAAAAAGCTCCCCAAACTCTTTCCTTCTATCACCTTTTGTTATCAGCTCAGAAGGCAATTCTTTAGGTATCCTATGGAGGCGGAATTGCGTGATTGAAATCTCTTCGCCAATCCATTGCCAGGAATGCGCCATAACCTTCATGAAGCACAGTTTAGATGGAATTCCATTCTTCTCGTATACGAATAATACCCTGCTCTTTCCAAGCAGTTTTGCCCTCTTAAAAATTTGCTCTATGCTCTTGCTACCCCTCCGCTCATTGACGGACATGGGTACCAAACGGGAGAGCGCCTCGCCAAAAGTTCTAGTTTTGGGAGATGGGTTCTTGCTCGTTGTTATGTAAACTCCCATCTAGTCAGCCTTCACTTCTTTTGCTATGGGCTGTCTCTCCTTGAAAAGTGCCCTGCAACCGCAATAGGGGCATCTGACAAATGATTCGTCCAATTGTTTTATGGATTTCTTGCATTTCCAGCAGATGTACATAAACACTACCTCTTTTTCACATCGGCAATTATTCTCCTGCCCGTCTCACCAACTGCCGTTGTTAATGAATACGCGCCACCAGCGAACGTAGACCCACATGACCTGCATTTCCATAACGAGTGGCCCTCTCTTTTGACCCTTATCTTGCCGCATGTTGGACATGCGTACTTGGCAACTCTCTGCCTGTCTACAGAATCGGCTCTCTTTCTCATCTCTGCTCCGTACCTTACCTTTGCTTTGGCCATCGGCTCAACCTCCATCAATCCAGAAGCTTTCTCAGCTCGTTTCCCTTCTCAAATGATGCGTCGACAAGGTTAATAAGTTCATCGCTCGTGAAAGCGCCTTTGCCACCCTTCTGCATTGCGCATACGTGTTCTGGAGTAGTTGCCAGCGTAAGTCTCGCGCTCATCGCCTTCTCCTCATCAAGCCTGGGGTCTAGAACTATTTGGGAGCCTATCTTTGAGAAAGTGCAGGTGACAACTTTCTGCGTTATCTTAAGATTGTCTATGCGCTCTGCCTTTATCAGCTTACCGTCCTCTATCTTTGGAACCTTTGCATTAAGCAGCGCAGCCATTGAGGCAAGTGCCGATGCATCTATGAGGTTCCCGTCATGGTCAAGGACATAGACGTCGACAAAGATCATGAGCACCTTGTCTTTTTCTATGAAGAGCGATTCAAGATCAATTGTATTGCTGCTCCTTATCCCCCTGTCAACAATCCTGGCGAGCTCAATTGCACACTCATCGGGCGGGCCGGGCTCGAATGTCGGGGAGGCAAGCGGAAGAAGTTCTGCAGTTGTGGAGAGCACCCCTTCCCCTGGCCTGTCCTTGAATGGAGTGCCCATTTCTATCTTGACTCCTGCGACCACCTGAGTCTTTCCAAGCTTCACTCGTGCGCTTCCCTCTGCAGACTCAAATATCCCTTTTTCAACAGTGCATGGCCTGTAGTCAAAGTAGCCCCGGTCATCAGGCCTCTTGTTCTTCTTCATCAAATCGATAATATAATCCTTTTTTATCTCATCTAGTATTTCCATCTACATCGCCCCTCTAAAGACCAACCTCGTCCTTCTTTACTGCATAGTGCGCTCTGAGAGCTTCCACCTGCAATGCATTTATCTTCGGGAAGGCTGCGTAGGCAAGCTCAAATGCCTTCCTCAGCTCATCTTTCGTGAACATTCCATCCATCTGGAGCAGCAGTATCTCGTTGTTCCTTGGCGCAATGGCAATGGGCATATCCCCATCACCGTAGTTATCCTCAAGCTTGCCAGAGTCCACCACTATTTCATTCTCTATCTTACCGACTGCGAGAGCACAGGGCAGATCTCTCATGGGAATTCCAGCATCCGCAAGTGCGACAGCCGCAGCGGTTATTCCCGCACATCGGGTTCCCCCATCAGCCTGAAGCACTTCTATGAAAATATCGATCGCAGTTTTTGGGAACTTTTCAGTTACCACAACATTCTCAAAAACTTCCTTTATCACCTTGGATACCTCTATTGACCTCCTGTTTGGCCCGCTTCTTCCGTGTTCATCGAGCGTTGAGAAGGATGCCATGAGATATCTGCAGTGTATAACTGCCCTGTAGGGGCTGGCATGATGCCTCGGGATACACTCCCTCGGCCCGTATACTGCTGCGAGTATCTTATTCCCGCCCCATTCGATATAGGCGGAACCATCGGCCTTGTTCAGCACACCTGCCTGAATCTTCAAAGGCCTTAGCTCATTCATCGCTCTCCCATCGCATCTTTTTCCATCAATAAGCAACTTCGGTTTCTCCATATTATCACCACTTATTTGTTGACCTCCTCATTTAGGAAAGCGCTTATTCTCTCAGTCAAACCAGTTGTATGCGCCTCCTTCTCAACCTTAAGGACAGCCCTTGCCGCAAGAGCGGAGTTGCCTCCCTTTACCCATATCCTGCCGTTTTTACCAACGAATATCTCGCTTCTCGCTGCTGCCCTTATCATATCAAGCATAGAGTTCTTTTTCCCTATGACTCTCGGAATCTTTGCAGGGCTTATCTCCAAAATTTCGCCGCCAACCAGCTTCCTGGCGCCCTCCAAGTCCACATTCTTAACTTCGTCAACTTCCCTCACTTTGGCTGATATGACGTCGCCAAGCTCGTATTCATACCTCGAATCCTTTGCGGATAAGAATCCCTTGTAGGGGGAGTTTATATCGACATTGTAGCCAGCAAACTTGACTTCCTCAATTATGCCAACAACAATATCGTACTGCACGGGTATGTAAGCTCCCTCAAGGGGTATAAGCTTGGGATTTGCCTCATCAAAAAGCCCCAAAATTGAGGAATATGTCTTGCCATTCTCAACAAATGCAAACTCCATTCCCTGCGGTGAGCTTGCAACCAACTCTCCTGGAACAACTATTTTTGTCATCTATCTCACCATCACTTCACAATTTTTGTCTCAACACTTCCGGAAGTTATTTTATTTATCTTATCATAAAACTCTCCTTGGAGACCAGCGGGCATCTCAACGACCACTATGAGGGAACCGTTTGACTGCCATTCCTCCCTCTGGATGCTGTACTCCTTCAGGGTGCCATACGCTCTCGGGGCGTGCTCTGCAGGAACCCTAACAGCAATCCTCACCTTCTCGAACTTCATAGGCAACACGGGCCTCAGGGCATCAATAACCCCATTGAGCTGGGCTTCTGCATCCTTGAAGGGGTCAACATGAATCCTGCTTTCCTCCATTGCCTTCTCAATCCTGTGAGGTGGATGCGGTGCACCAGTTCTGGGGTCTATGCACTCCCTTGCGAGAATCGCCACAATTTTCTTCCTTTTCTCTTCCATCATCTTCTTTTTCTGCTCCGTTGTAAGCTGAACTTCCCCTTTCCTAAGTATTGTTTCAGCTATCTGCATGACGTCTGTCGTACCAAAAACCTTTCTCAGCAATTCTGAGGTCGGTCTCTCAACCTTCCTTGCATCTGTGAATATCTCCTCAACAACTAACATGTTTACTATATCCTTCTTGCTCCCAGATTTGAATAGATAAGCTAGATCTGGGTCAACCAAGATCTCAAATTTCTCCCCATGTGTCTCCAAACGGGCTATTATAGCTTTGTCCAAGCTTACCATAAAAAACACATAAATTAGGCCTTGGAGAGGTATCGGTTCACTTCTTCATCAGAGAGCAGTTTGAGCCTCTTGCCCTTCAGTATAACAGCAACATCGACATTCTCAGCTTTAAGCTTCGAATCAGTCGTCTTCTTAAGTGCCTTTATGGCAAGGTTTATGCCATCATCCACACTGAGCCCATTCGTATACTCCTTCTCGAAGAATTCATCAACCTCTTTCTTACCGCTTCCGATGGCGTCTGCTTTATATCCAGTCAGAGCGCCACTTGGCTCAGCCTCATACAACCTTGGCTCGCTGTCAACTCCCGCAATTAGAAGTGAAACTCCAAATGGCCTCATTCCTCCGTACTGCGTGTACAGCTGCATCGTGTCGCATAGTTGCTTGGAGACTGATTCAACGCTTATCGGCTCGTTATACAGAAGTCTGTGCCTCTGCGCCTCAAGCCTTGCCATATCAACAAGCCTCCTGGCATCGGCAACAAGTCCGGATGCAGTTGCAGCAATATGATTGTCTATCTTGAATATCTTTTTCATTGATTCAAACACGAGCAGATTTGAAGTTATGTTCTTGTGAGCGACAAGTATTACGCCGTCAGCGCACACCACGCCCATAGCCGTAGCTCCCCTTCTCACAGCTTCCTTAGCATATTCAACCTGAAAGAGCCTTCCATCAGGGCTGAAGACTGTTATAGCTCGGTCATATGCCTGCGAAGAACCCGGATACATTAATTCACCTCTTCTTCTCTCTACACTCTACAGATATTAATTCGCATCTAAGGTTTAAAATACTTATCTGCTTTGCGGCTTTGCACATAGATTAAATATGCGCTTCCGCCCTCGTCTTCTCAGTCATCGGCGGTTCTGGGCTGAAAGCATCTATTCCTTAAGTTTACTTATAATGCCTGAAACTTTCAGAATCCGTATGCATCCGTTCTCCCCTTTTACTCTGCTCACCAGGGCTAGAGCAGCTTTAACATTCTGAATCTCTGTATTGGAACACTTGAGTATGCCTGACTTGGAGCCGCTGTTGAATTCAACAAGCTTCGGGTTGGCTCTTGAGAATCCCAGCTCTCCAAGGAAGGACAGTAGCGCACCATAAAGCTCGGCCTGCGCCTCATTCTCAGAAATATTGCAGGGGCACTCAAACTTTATATGCACATATCTCTTCTTTTTCCTCAGTGTGGGAACTACCATCCAATCATCTCTCCAGGATATACTCCGGAATTATAGAAATGGATTTCACTGCCTGGTCATGCGATAAACCAAGCACTTCCCCAATTGCGACAAGCTCTGGCGGTGACTTCATGAAAAATTTATTTGTAGCTCCACTGGTAAGAATGAAATCAGCCCTATACTTGTTGCAGATCTTGAGGAAGAAGCTTATCCTCGACATGAGAAGTGCCCTTTCGGCACCTTTTCTTTCAAGTAGAACGGATATGGGTATCTCAAATGGCTTTTTGTTTTCAGCTGCAACTCTGACAAGGCCAACATCAGGCAGAAATCTTCCGAATAACAGCATGTCTACATCTCTTCTGCATGCTTTTTTAAGAAGCTCTGGGTTCTGCGAAGAGAGGAGGATTATTTTCCCGGGGGTGCCAAGCTTCAAATCCTCCAACTTCTGAGCTCTTATTTCTATGCCATCTCCTTCCTTTGAGAAGCTGCATATGCTCTTGAAACCGAGTGAATTAGCATACTTCTCCAAACCGTCTTCCCAGAACCTCACACCCAAATCATAGTACTGTGGCATGGGTGGCTCACTTCTCGTGGAATAGTGTGAATACCATTTCGTTGAACTTCTTCGGGAAATGCATCTTCAGGGTGGAGTACACTGCCCTGAAAACATCCCTTTCAGTGATTATGCCTATAAGCCTGTCACCCTTCGTAATGGGGAATCCACCGTATCTTTTCTCCTTGAAGAGTCGTATGACTTCACCCAGATCAAGCTCTTCATCTATTGCATAGACGTCTTTACTCATCACATTGACTGCAATTTCGCTAAGAATTGCTTCTGTCTTTAAAGTATGGAACTTTGCGAATTCTGCATGGCTTATGAACTTGAGTATATCATATGAGCGAACCATCCCTATAATCTGGTGCTCGCTGACAACAGGAAGCCTTCTTAGCTGGTTTGCGCACATTATTCTGGATGCATCCTTTATGGCAGTTTCCGGTGTTATTGTGATGACTTTCTTGGTCATAGCATTCCTGGCAGGGAAGTTGAGCTTTTCGCCTCCAAGAGGGGCAATGAAATCTTGCTCGGTAACAAAACCTATAAGCTTCGCATCCTTGTTTAGTATCGGGAAACCACCGAAATACTGGTAGAGCATCTTATCTGCAACAGAACCAACCGGCTCATCTTCATTCACAAAAAAGACTTCATTTGTCATTACTTTTGAGGTAGGGGCATTTATTCCGCTGAGAAAGTTTCCTTGGTAATCCTTCTCCATTATGAAGTATTTGCTGCCTCCTCCAAAGTAGTTTATGAGGTCGGTGCTGGTCACTATCCCTTTAAGAAGATGCATTGAGTCGATTATGGGTATCTTCCTCTTCCCAGTTTTCATCATCAAGTCGCAAAGTGCCTTTATCGTTGTAGTTGGAGCGGTAGTTATGACATCTTTAGTGGCCAGATCGATTATCTCTCTCCTTTTACTCACCCACATGCGAATACCTCTACAATAGAGCATTTATGCTCAACTAGTTCTACCTTTCTTACCACTGCTGGTGAGACCTCTGAATGCCCTCCCTTTCTGCTTGCATATCCACGAGAGGGATTTGTCGTTCTTTATTGCAGGGTGGTTTACGTCAACCAGCAAAACCTCGAAATACTTGTAGCTACCATCCTCACCAACCCAGTAGGAGTTCAGCACCTCAAGGTTTGGGAATTTTGTTGATGCCTTCTCCTCTGCTATTCTCTGGAGAGATTTCCCAGGTGAGAAAAATCTTCCGGATTTGGATGGTTTCCTTCCCAGGTCTGGCTTGGGTCTTTTTCTCCGACCCCTGCCCACCTTCACTATAGCAACTGTAAAACCCTGCTTTGCCTTGTATCCCAGCTCTCGGGCTCTTGCTATATTCGTTGGTTTATTTGCTCTCTCAACTATTCCTGCCTTCCTCCACTCGATAAGCCTTTTTTTATAGAGTGGTGAGCGCTCCTTGTGCTCTTTCTCAAAAGCCTCCTTCACCAGCTTGTAGAATCCCATATTAATACCCCTTCAAAAAAATGGTTCCTCCTATTACTCTTTGTGACATGCTCCACCTATAAATAGGTGTGGGCTTCCTGCTTCACAGACGTTGCCAATGCAACATCTCTCTCCTTATGAAAGGAATTGCAGGCGTTACTTCCCCCTTGCCCAGGGGTAGCCTTAGTAAGTATATTCACAGCAGAATTTAAATCTCTGTCTGTTGATAAGCCACAGGTGGGGCATTTGTATGTCCTATCCCACAGAGTCAGGTCATCTCTGATGTTTCCGCATCTGCTGCACATCTTCGAAGTATTTTCAGGGTTCACAAACACCACTCTGCATCCAGCTCCCTCCGCCTTGTATGCAAGCATGTTTGCAAACATACTCCATCCAGCATCATTGATGGACTTGCCGTAATTCTCTTCTGCCATTTCTTTTGATGCAAGCTTTTCTAATGCAACGAAGGAATAAATATTCACCAATTCAGTTGAAATCTTGTGCAGGAAGTCCCTCCTGCAGTCTGAAACCTTCTCATTTAGTTTAGCGACCCTTATCTTTGCTTTTTTGTAATTCTTAGTTCTTTTCTTGTGGAAACTGAACTTTCTTTGTATGAAGGCAAGCCTTTCTTCATATCTCTTGAAGTGTCGTGGGTTGTCTATCTCCATTCCATTTGATAAGGTTGCAAATGTCTTCAAGCCCAAGTCAATTCCAACTGCCTTCCCTCTGTTTTCTCGGAGTATAGGTTCCTCTTTCTCAACGCAGAAAATGGCAAACCACTTCCCAGACGACTCTCTTTTCAAAGTCAGTGTTTTGATTTCACCTTTTATCTCTCTGTGCTTCTTTATCGTAATTTCACCGAAAGGAGTCACCTTGAGTTTTTTATCCAGCCAGAAACCAGCTTCATACTGCGGGTAATGCAGACTCTTCATTCTCTCAATTGACTTGAATCTTGGAAAACCACATTTCACTCCCTTCTTCCTCAGCTTGAAAACTTGCATTACTGCGTTATGGATTCTGTGAGCAATCTACTGCTGTGTTTGAGAGTATAATCCATAGTCCTTAACCATCAGCTGGAGTGTGTTCTTTGTCGGAAAGTAGCCAAAGTCTTCATAGGTTTGTTTGCAGTGTTCAAGCAACTCATTCCATAAATTCTTAGCTAGCCAGAGGTGTTTGTTCAGAAGCTCCTCCTGCTTCTTCGAGGGATATATCCTGAATTTGTAGGCTCTCATAGACGTTATTTACGTCTCTTTTTCCCTTTATAAACCTCCGGGAGGGGTAACTTTCCAGGTAAAAAGCTATATATAGTGGGAGAGTTGAATTCTCTCTCATGGTTCGCTCTCACCCACCCCTGAAGGATGTGGGATGTCCCGCTCACGGTGTTAATGTATGGGCTTTTTCAAGGTGAAATTGAACGGCAAATCTGTTAAGGTTAGGCTGAAAAAAGGGATGAGCATACTTGATGTGATGCGCCAGCTTGGGGTGAACAGGGAGACGCATCTGGCAAAGAAAAACGGCAGGTTGGTTTCGGAATTGGAAGAGGTAAGCGGAAAGGATAGAGTTGAAATATTCGGTGTTGTCTATGGCGGTTAGTTGCTCCAAGTGCAGTGGAGATGCTGTAGTCTACCTCCCTTATGGGAATGAGAATCTCTGCAAGAAGCACTTTGTGGATAGCTTTGAGAAGAGAGTGAGGAGGACGGCGAGGGAGTTCAGGATGATTGGAAAAGGCGATAGGGTGGGTGTTGCGGTTTCAGGAGGAAAGGACAGCGTATCGATGCTGTATCTGCTGAAGGATATATGTGATAGCATGAGGGTGGAGCTTGTTGCTTTATCTGTTGACGAGGGCATAGAGGGATACAGGGAGGGAACGCTAAAAGTTGCAAAAGAGAACTGCAGAAAGCTAGGGGTGGAGCACAGAATTCTCTCATTCAAAAGGGAGATTGGGATTACTGTTGATGAAATTGCAAAGAAAAAGGATAGGATGAGGACGTGCAGCTACTGCGGGGTTTTCAGGAGATGGATTCTCAACAAAACTGCTAGGGAGATGGGCCTTACCAAGCTTGCGGTGGGGCATAATCTTGATGATGCGGCGCAGACAGTTCTTATGAACTTTCTCAGGAATGAACCTTTCAGGCTTGCCAGATTCGGTCCCAGTGGGGGTATAATCGAGCACGAGTTCTTTGTTGACAGGATAAAGCCATTGATACGGATTCCCGAGAGGGAGAGTGCAGTTTATTCAATAATAAGAGGTATGAATATCAAGTTTGGGAGATGCCCCTATGCACATGAAGCATTCAGGAATGAGGTAAGGGTATTTCTCAATGAGGTGGAGGAGGGTTTTCCAGGCACGAAGTTCAGGGTTTTCAACAGCTTCATGAGCGTGAGGGATGTTCTTAGAGAAAAGTTTAGTAGTAATGAAACTCCGATCAAATGCAAGGAATGCGGTGAGCTCAGCTCCAATGAGGTATGCATGAGATGCAAGATGCTGAGAGATTTGAGAGGTGAAAAGGGCAAATGCTTGTGACATGCCCATCATCAGCTTTTTTACCTCATGGGCTTCCTGGTTCAAAGAACACCCATCGGGTTCTCAGCCAGGCTTTCATTCCCCCCTGCCCGGGGGTATTCCGCCTCTGCACTTATCCTGCCGGCTTTACGCAATACAGGGAAACATGCAGATAGTTCGTGTTGCGACTTCTCTTCGCCTTATGGGTTGGCGGTGATATAATCACTGCGAAGGGCTTTATAAACCTCTGGGAGGGGGGTAACTTTCCAGTAAAAAAGCTGAATTCCGTGCATTCATCCTCGCCACTCTTATATTTATATACTTTAAGGTATATACTTTATTTTCGCTCTCATCCCACCTCTAAAGAGCGTGGGATTTCGCGCTCAGAGTATTGATTCAGACTTTAAGGTGTTTTATATGGGATTGAGGCCTGCGCACACATGCAGGGGTATTGGAAAAGTCTGCTGGACGAGATTCTCAAGGAAGAAACCCAGAAAATCCTATGTTAAGGCACTCCCCCACAACGCGGTGCAGATTTTCAACATGGGAGATGCTGGGAAGAAGTACGAGATGGAGATTGCGCTTATAGCCGAGGATAACATCCAGTTGAGGGATAACGCAATAGAGGCAGCAAGGCAGGCAGCCAACAAGTACCTCGAGAAACAGCTGCCGGCAAACTACTACTTCAAAGTTCTCATTTTCCCGCATAATGTCATAAGGGAGAACAAGATGATTGTGGGGGCTGGGGCAGACAGGCTTCAGAAAGGAATGAGACAATCGTTCGGCAGGGCAACCGACAGGGCTGCGAGGGTGAAGGCAGATCAGAAGATTTTCATCATCAGGATGATGAAGAAGGATGTGGATATAGTTAAGGAAGCGATCAAGAGAGTTAAGCCGAAGCTTTCGGGGGCTTATTATACAAAACTTAGCGAGCTCAGCTAAGGCTGTTATTTTCATCTGGAGGTGTGCGGATGGAGAATATATTGTGGTTTTCACAGATAGGTAAGGAGGATGTCGGAAAGGTAGGCGGGAAAGGCGCTAACCTAGGTGAAATGGCAGGCATAGGCCTTCCTGTTCCGAACGGGTTCTGCACGACAAGCGATGCATATTTCGTATTTTTGAAAGCAAATGGGATTGATAAGGCAATCGCGAAGATAACTGAGAACCTCGATGTTGAGGATACCCAGAAGCTCAATGCTGCAAGCGATGAGATAAAGGCGCTCATACTGTCAGCAAGAATGCCTGATGCCATAAGGACTGACATAATAAAGGCATACAACAAACTCTGCGGCGTGGATATTATGCCGAGCGAATCTGAGGAAAAATACGTTGCGGTTAGAAGTTCTGCAACTGCTGAGGACCTTCCTGAGGCGAGCTTTGCAGGCCAGCAGGATACATATCTTAACATCAAAGGAGCTGACAACGTACTTAAAGCAGTCCAGATGTGCTGGGCATCCCTTTTCGGGAGCAGAGCAATATATTACCGACAGGAAAAGGGATTTGACCACCTGAAAGTTGGATTGGCTGCAGTAGTGCAGGAGATGGTGCAGTCAGAGAAGGCAGGAGTTATGTTCACGAGCGACCCCATAACTAATGACCCAAACAGGATAAGCATAGAAGCGGCATACGGGCTTGGCGAGATTGTCGTCTCCGGTTCTGTCACTCCTGACAGATATACTGTGAAGAAGGATACGATGGAGATAGTTGAGAGGGATATTGCGCAGCAGACTTGGATGATAACCAAAATCAACGGCAAGAACGAGCACGTGAATATCAAGGATGAGATGCAGGACAGGCAGAAGCTGACTGATAATGAAATTATTGAGCTAGCAAATTATGGAAAGGAGATTGAGGAGCATTATGGCTGGCCCCAGGATAGTGAGTGGGCTATTTCCAAGGGGCAGGTTTTCATAGTTCAAAGCAGGCCCATAACAACTATAAAAAAAGGAGGAGGTGAGAGTGTGGCTGAGGGTGGAAGTTCAGTTGCTAATGCGGAGATAATTCTAAGGGGTTCAGGTGCAAGCCCGGGCGTTGCTGTAGGCAGGGTGAAGATGATTCCGACAGCAAAGGACATTGGCAGGATGGAGAAAGGAGATATACTGGTGACAGAGATGACGTCACCTGACTATGTTCCTGCCATGAAGAAAGCCGCTGCTATACTCACAGATTCTGGAGGGGCAACCTGCCACGCTGCAATAGTCAGCAGGGAGCTCGGAGTTCCATGCATTGTGGGAACAAAGGAGGCTACAAAGATTCTGCATGACGGAGATTTGATTACGGTTGACGCAAAGATGGGTGTTGTTTACAAAGGCAAGGTTGACATTGCCGTAGCAAAGAAGCCAGAGGCAGGTGGAGCCGGAGTTGTTTCTGCTCCGCTTGTGACAGGCACCAAGATATACCTGAACCTGGGTGAGCCTGAGCTTGCTGAGAAAATGTCTTCTCTCAATGTTGACGGGGTAGGTCTGTTCAGGGCGGAATTCATGATAGCAGGCATAGGCCTGCACCCGAGAAAAGCAATTGAGGAGCA
This sequence comes from Microcaldota archaeon, assembly GCA_026396385.1. Classification (GTDB taxonomy): domain Archaea; phylum Micrarchaeota; class Micrarchaeia; order Burarchaeales; family Fermentimicrarchaeaceae; genus Fermentimicrarchaeum. The sequence continues at coordinate 21,943 of JAPLWV010000014.1, forward strand.
CAAGGAGCAGGAGTACACAGACAAGCTTGCGGAGGGAATGAGGCAGATCTGCGCAGCCTTCTATCCAAGGCCGGTTGTTTACAGGGCAACAGACTTCAAGACAAACGAGTACAGGAACCTGGAGGGAGGAGAAAAGTACGAGCCGAAAGAGGAGAACCCAATGATGGGTTACAGAGGCTGCTCAAGATATACCTCAGAGCCTGATGTATTCAAACTAGAAGTTGATGCTATAAGGAAAGTGAGAGAGGTCTATGGACTGAAGAACCTGTGGCTTATGATACCAATGGTCAGGACAATTGAGGAAATTAGAGGAGTGAAGAAGCTCCTTGAGAAATTCGGGCTGGAGAGAAACAAGGATTTCAAGCTGTGGATAATGGTTGAAGTGCCGAGCACAATATTCCTCGCTGAGGAATTCTGCCAGGAGGGAATAGACGGCATATCGATAGGCAGCAACGACCTCACGCAGTTCATCCTTGCGTGCGACAGGGACAGCTCCACTCTAGCTGCGAAATTTGATGAGAGGAACGAGGCAATTCTCAAAGCATTGAAGCACATCATAAGGATATGCAATAAGAACGGGGTTACAACGTCAATATGCGGGCAGGCTCCAAGCGTCTACCCAGAATACAGCGAGAAGCTTGTGGAGTTCGGCATAAACAGCATCTCAGTGAACCCGGATATGGTAGATGTAACAAGAAGGAACGTAGCAAGCGCTGAGAAGAAGCTCATGCTGAAGAAGCTAAGGGAGCTCACAGACAAGGATGAGGGATTCGAGTTCTGATTTTTTTATTTTTATAATATACTCAGAAAGAAGGGTTTTCGTGAGGATACTTCTCCAGCTTCCAGAGGGCATTAAGAGCAAGGCATTAAGGATAGTTCAGAAGCTGGAGAAAGAAGGGGATGAAGTTGTGGTATCCTGCTCTCCCTGTTACGGTGCCTGCGATGTGGCGCTTGAAGAGGCAAGGAGATGCGATGCTGACAGGATAATACAGTACGGACATTCCGAATTTCCCGTTAGAAGCAGCATTCCGGTAGAGTTTGTGGAATACCGGACTCCAGTCAAATTTCGTGCCGTGCTCTCAAAAGCAGTAAAGGAACTTGGAGGATACGAAAGGATAGGGATTGTAACAACTGTCCAGCATATCGGGCAGATCGGGGAGATAAAAAAGTTTCTTGAGGGCAAAGGCAAAAAGGTGTTCATTGGAAAGCATGGGAAGAAAGCAAAGTATGACGGGCAGATTCTTGGATGCGACTGGGGGAGCATAAAAGATATAGAAAACACTGTTGATTGCTTCATTTTCTTTGGAGGGGGCGTATTTCACGCTCTGGGAGGCGCACTTGCAACTGAGAAGCCCCTGCTTGCAGTGGATCCTTTCTCCAGAAGCGTGCGGTGGATGTCGGAAGAGAGAACAAAAGAGCTGAGAAGAAGAAAAGGGGCATTGCTTGCTGCTGTTGGAGCGAAGAATTTCGGCATTATATGCAGCACAAAGCCAGGGCAGTTCAACTTCAAAAAGGCACTTTATCTGAAGAAACTGCTGGAAGAAGGTGGCAGAAAAGCGTGCATTCTCGTATGCAACGAGCTGAACTTTGAATCTTTGAACAATCTGCTCGAATTTGACTGTTTTGTTAATACGGCATGCCCTAGGATAGCCGAGGATTACGCCAGAAGCAGAAAGCCCATTCTAGGGGTGGATGAAATTAAAAAAATAATAAAAAAATAAAGGACTTAAGGTTCGTACTTAGCGGTGTATGTTCCAGTAACTACTCTGACTAAACCAGTGTCCAGCTCTGTGTAGTTTATGTATATCTTTCCGTTGTACACTGCACCAACTGTTACAGTCAGAAGTCCACCATTTGCATCACTGCAGTTTGTCGTGTTTACGAATGAGTTAGCGGTCGGGTTTCCCACTGTTATCTGACTTCCGGAAGATACATTTAGGTTATTACCGCCACCGAACGAGATTACCCCGCTGGTTGGGAAAGCTATACTTGAGTTCTGTGTGCAGATTACACCCGTTATCATTATAGTCTTGCCTGTGCCTTGGCCTATTGTCAGGTAAAGCTTTCCAGTTGTCTTCAGCTGGTTAGTCACGCATGTGATTCCTGC
>JAPLWV010000019.1 GCA_026396385.1 Microcaldota archaeon
GTGACGCTCGTCTTCAGCCCGAGCCAGGCGCTCATCGCCGCGAAGGCAGGCGCGAGCTTCGTCTCCCCCTTCATAGGGCGGCTTGATGATAACTCAATAGATGGGATGGGGCTGGTGCGCGACATGATGCAAATCTACAAGAATTACGGCTTCAAAACACAGGTGATAGTCGCGAGCATACGTCATCCTCTTCACGTAGTCGAGGCCGCGAAGGCAGGCGCGCCCATTGCCACAATACCAGCGGATGTCCTCGCGAAGATGTGGAATCATCCTCTCACGGACGCGGGCATAAAAAAGTTCAGGGAGGATTTCGCTAAGGTGGAGGGGAAATATTTGTGAGCGCATCAACGAACTGGTCTATGCTCTTCCTGTCGATTTCCCTGAGCTGTTCTGATATTTTCTGGGTGAGCTTTTCCATCCTTGGGTGTATTGTCACAAAATTACTCCCAGCGAATCAGCGATGTTTATTCTCGAAGCGGGAGATTTTATCGAATCGCTTACAATGATTTCTTTGGCGCCGGCTCTTTTCAACCTTTTCAGCGAGTTGTTCAAGAATAAACCATGAGATGCTCCGCAGGAGATGGATTTCGCTCCAAGCTTCCTGCAGGCTTCAACTGCCTTGAGCATTGTGCTGCCCGTGCTTATCATATCATCAATAATCACGACATCCCTCCCCCTCACCTCAAACCCAACTTCAATCTCCGGTTTTCGGTATATGCTCTTTCCGGTAGAGTATGCTCCCCTCTTTTTCTTCATCACTCCCTTGTCCCTCTCCTTTGCGAGGAAGTGGGAGGCACCCTCGTCAGGGGAAATTATCTTTGGGGAGTGCAGTTTTTTCTTGAAGTATGATAGAATCTGCTGGGAGAGCGATATGTTCCTTATTTTCAACCCTCCGTAGGTGAACTCGCCCTCTTTTTTCAGGAAGTGGCAGTCGAATGTTATTAACTCGTCACAGCCGCTCTTGGCTATGAGCTCGCACACTACTTTTGAGCTGAGCGCCTCTCCCTTGAGAAACAGCTTGTCCTGCCTCGCATAGGGAAGGTAGGGAACAACAGCCCTCACGCGCGAGGCTCCCCCCTCTTTCAGAGTACTGAGAATGAGGAAAAGCTGCATGAGCGATCTGTCCTGTTCTGGGTAGCAGCGGTGCATTAACATCACATCCTTGCCTGCAAACTCGACAGGTATCCTCACGTAATTCTCGCCATCTGGAAACTGCTTGAGAATAATGTTATGAGATTCGATTTTTTTCATGAAGTTGGGAGAATTAGGTGCGAGAAGCAGTATTCTCTCCATAATTATATTCCCGCTTGCTTTAATAATATTCGTTTGCTTTTTAAAAAGAAAGTCAGTCTATGGTTGTGCTCTCCCCAACCAGATTGTCCCAGTCTACTTTTTTGATGACAATAGCCTTCTTCTTGGGGTCTAGCTTTATCACAACTGCATCCTTCTCACCAAGGGGGAAATTCGGATTTTTTATCACTTCTGTTGGGAAATAGATGTGAAGCCCGCTACCCTGCCTTCTTATTTTGCTGAGAAAGTGCTCTTCCTTTTCCATAGAGCTACCACACTCCACTAATATCCTTGAATTGCAGTTTATTTAAATACCTGTGCTTACGAGATGAGTTCCTTTGCCTCGAACATTGTCTCACAGAACCCGCAGCGCAGCCTTCTCTCCTCGGGCTTCTCCATCCGGAAGAGTGTTTCAATTGGCTCCAGGTTTGTCACGCAATCCGGGTTGGGGCACTTGAATGCCCCCCTGAGCTCCTTTGGGAGCTGCACGATCTTCTTCTCAACGACATTGGAATTCTTTATTATGTTGAGCGTGGCATTTGGAGCGACAAGGGCGATTTTGTTGACTGCCTTCTCGTCCAGAGTCTTGCCCTCCACCTTCACTATGTCCTTCTTCCCAACCTTCTTGCTTGGGACATTCATCATGAGGGCAACCCTCGCCCCATAGTTCCTGTCTATTTTCAATATCTCAAGAACTTTAAGACCCATCCCAGCGGGTATGTGGTCAATCACGGTTCCGTTCTCAATTTTCTCAACTACAAGAGGCATCAAACCACCATCGCATCCATTATTGCCATCCTTACGGGTATCCCCATCTTCGCTTGTTCATAGTAATAAGCATACTTGCTCTTGTCGACTTCTGGGGCAACTTCATCAACTTTAGGGAGGGGGTGCATTATTATCAGGTCATCCTTCACCCCCTTAATAGTATCCTCAGTTATCCTGAATTCTTTCTGCACCTTCTCGGCTTCATACTGGTCCGAGAAGCGCTCCTTCTGAATCCTGCAGAGGTAAAGCACATCCGCATCACTCAGATCCATTTTGGACTTCTCATAAACTTTTGCTTCGAACCTTTCCTTCACTTCAGTTATAACTTCCCTATTCATCTCAAGCCCTTTTGGGGCTACAAGCGTGGTATTTGCTCCGTACATGCTCAAGCCGTAAAGAAGAGAACGCATCGTCCTGGCATGTTTCAAGTCTCCCAGCAGGGTTACATTCAAGCCCTCAATCTTCTTCTTCGCCCTCTTTATTGTGTACAGGTCCAGCAGTGTTTGTGTTGGGTGCTGGTTTCCTCCGTCCCCCCCATTTATCACTGGATGCTCGGCCAGTTGAGCAGCATAGCGGGCTGAGCCCTCCTTGGCGTGCCTTACAATGATGAGGTTGGCATAGCCGTCAACCATGCGTACCGTGTCCGAGAAGGTCTCACCTTTCACAATCGAGCTTGCACCTATGCTTTCGAAGCTGAGGACCTTTGCGCCAAGGCGCATTGCGGCTGTCTGGAAAGAGAGCCGGGTCCTTGTGCTGGGCTCGAAGAATAGTGTAGCTACAACTTCCCCCTTCAGTGAACTCAGTTGCTTGCCTTCCTTTAGAGCTTGCTCCATCTCGGAGGACTTTTTCAAAATCAGATCGATATGTTTCTTCTCCAAATCGCGTATAGAAATCAGGTCCTTAACAAGTTCCATGTAATATACCCCAACCTCGATAGGTATGAATTTTCTGCTTCAAGGTTGTGAAGTATATACACAGAAAGGGTATAAATATCTCTCTGTTTGCATATATTACGTGCAGATGTTGAGATTTATTTTGACCCAAGTTAATGATGTGACATGCCCCTGCCTTCAAAAGGCTTGGCTTCCTGCTTCAAAGAACACCCATCGGGTTCTCAGACAGGCTTGAAGCATGGGGATTTCCGGTTTACACCGTTAATCTTCTCAGTAGTCCACCCAAAAAGCCCACGAATAGAAAGTTATTTAAATAACGCCTAAGAAATTCTTTCTTGGAATTGAAGGTGGTACTAATGGGAAAATTCGTCATTGCAAAGCAGCTGGCTGGCAAGAAGCTGATAACAAACGATGGAGAGGAAATTGGGAAATTTGTTGATGCCTACATCAGCGAGGTTACAGGCAGGATAGAATCGCTGATTGTGGAGCCCAATGTGGACAACCCGACAGTGAGGAAGATGAAGAGAGAGGAGGGGATGCTCCTCATACCGTATACTGCGGTGCTTGCTGTTTCGGACCACATCATCCTTGACAAAAAGGTCCTTTGATTTTTTGGTTAGTTTCTTATCCTATTTCTTTCAATAGTATACGAGAGGTGATACCATACTCCTAGGGGGGGCTGACGAGGCTGGAAGGGGCTGCGTGCTCGGTCCGCTGGTGATATGCCTTGCAACTGTGGAAAAGGAGAGAGAGGAGGAGCTGAAGAAAATTGGAGTTAAGGATTCCAAGCTCCTTACACCTAAGAAAAGGGAGCACCTCTACGGCAAAATAACTGAAATCTGCAATGAACTTGTTGTCATGAAGACAACTGCCGCTTCATTGAATGAGGAGATGAAGAAGCACAGCCTGAATGAAATTGAGGCGATGGAGCTCGGCAAGGCGCTTTCGCTAATCAAAAAACCCCCTGAAATTGTCCACATAGACTCGCCAGATACCGTTGCAGGCAGGTTCTGCACCAGAATAAGGAAATACCATACTGGAAACGAGCAGCTGATTTGCGAGCACAAGGCAGACTTCAATTACCCCATATGCTCTGCTGCTTCGATAATAGCAAAAGTGGAGAGAGATGCTGTCATTGAGGAGATAAAGAAGGAACTGTGCTGCGACTTCGGGAGCGGCTACACCTCTGATGACAGGACAATCAAATTCCTCAAAGAGAATATGCACAGGCTGGAGGTGCACAAGTACATAAGAAAAGAGTGGGCGACTATTGAAAATTTGAAACAAAGAAAGCTGAGCGAGTTTGATGCGGATGAGTAGATACCTTTTCTCAGCAGCCCTGATTTCTTCAATACTCTTCGGCTTGCTTTTTCCATCAGTAGCCCTGCTATGGAAAGATTACCTTAATCCCATTCTTGCTTTGCTCATGTATTTCTCTGTACTGAAAGTTGAGGAAAAAGACTTGAGGAGAGCGAAGCCTAAAGAATTGGTTGCTCTCCTTATTTTCGTCTTTATTATAACCCCGCTGTTCTCCCTACCCTTCAAGCTTTCGGATCCGCTTACATTCACTGGAGTGCTGTTTGCCCTCTCATCGCCAAGCGCCGCAGCCACCGCATACTTCTCCTCGTCCCTTGGCGGGGATATTGCGCTGGGAGTTGCAATATCATTCATTGCATCCCTACTCTCGCTGTTAACTCTACCGCTTACAACACAGATCCTTGTTGGCGCAGTAGTCCCAATCGACCAAATTAAAGTATTCACAATTCTATCCGAAGTGATAATAATCCCAGTAATTCTAGCTCTTCTGACAAAGAAGTTCTTCAAGAAAATGACACGGGCAATAAACAAAAAGAAAGATTACCAGCTCATAGTTCTTTTCTTCCTAGGCTCCGCAATAGTCGGGATTGGGCATGACCTGATAGTCGGTAACGAGTACAGGTTCATTGAACTGACTGCGTCCATGATACTCATCATATTTGTCGGCGGTTCTCTGGCTTACCTTTTTGGAAGGAGATACGGCAAGAAAGTTGCGCTCACATTCTTCGTTGCAGCTGGAATCAAGAATGCAATGCTCTCCTTTGCAGTAGTTCTCGGGCTTTTTGGTCCATCCGCAGTTCTCCCAATGGTGGCAAATGCAGTTGCGCAATTTCTAGTCATGGCTCTGCTTGAAACATTTGGAAGCAAACTACAACTCCCTTGAGAAATTGAGCAGGAACTCGTCAAGCTTATCCTTTTCTATTGTTGCTCCTGCCGCTATGTTGTGTCCTCCACCAACACCTATGCCTTGGCATGCCTTGCTAAGAGCCTCGCCCAAATTGACTCCATGCACAACAAGATCCTTCGTAGCCCTTGCAGAGATTTTTATTTTTCCCTCGTCATCCAATGCTATTCCAACTATTGGCTTGTCGCCAGCAAGAGTGCCACCATATAACATACCGACAATCACACCTATCACTCCATCTTCTATATGCTTTCTTCCGTCTAGGAAATAGAATTTTCCAAAATCCTCATAATTGGAAATTGCATACACTATCCCTTCCCTCAGCTGCTTTCTGTGCTCGTTCAGCATCGCTCTGGCTTCCTCAAGGGCTCCCTCCCTACCCAGGCACACCCGTATGCCCACCTCTGGCTTGTTATGCCTTCCGCATGCATTGAGAAGAGTGCTGTATTCCTTTGCATCACTCAACTCGCTACCCTCCTTCTGCTTTGCCAGCATATACACTTCCCCCACAAGCTCTCTTGATGCATTTCCAACTCCTTTTGAGTAGAGGTAGGCAGCAAGAGCAGATACCAATCTGACCCTTTCCTCAAGCTCAAGCTCGTAATACTTCCTCCACATTCCGTCCTGCTTCAGCTCTATGCCCGCCTCTTTAAGAAACCGGTAGCAGTTCTTCTCATTCCCGGTAAGGCCTGGTAGGAAAGGCTCTGTGCAGTACGAGAGAAACCACACCAGAGGGCGGCTTATCCTCCCGAAAATGCTGAGGTCTATATCACACCTTACAATTCCCTTCCCTATCCCCTCCCTCAGAATGTCCCTATTCAGACTCTTAAGTGGGAACTGCATGTCACCTACTGCGCCAACAACTGCCAAATCGACAAGCTCATCATTTCTGAAAACCATGTATGCTGTGCCAGATGAGCTCAGCTCGCTCCCTCCATCAAAGCCAAAGAGGTGAGGATTTGCCTGCGGGAACTTCCCATCGACTCCCTGATGGTGGTCTATAATAACAACCTGCTTTCCCTTCAAAGCATCTCCAAGTGACTCTTCAACACCTCCAAAATCGACAAAAATAATCTCTTCAGCATTCTTCATTTTTTCTTTGAAGTCCAGCTTTCTCAGAGTTAAGATATTATAATTCATTCCCCTGATCTCAAGCGCTTTCGCAACTAGTGCTCCGGCTGCAAGCCCATCTGCATCATAGTGGTTTACTATGAGAGGTTCCTTGAAATTCTCTATCCTTCCTCTCACTTCCTCGCATCTTTTGAAAAAACCGATTTTGTCCACAAGTAGAGTTATAGATACTGGTTTAAATAATTCTTCAGAAATTCGCTGTGCTAAATTCTAAAACTCTCCCCGTTTCTAGGCAATATGACTTCATACCCCATCCTACTTATTGCCTCCCCAAGCTCGTGTGGTTTGTCGCCTTCTCCATGAATCACAAAAACCCTCTTCAGCTTCTTTGTGCTCCTTACGATATCCAATAAACCCTTATAGTCAGCATGGGCGCTCAATGCAACTTGCTCGACGCCCATCTTAATGTCAATTTCCTTGCCATCTATCGTTATGTGTTTCTCTCCCTCAATCAACTTTCTCCCTAGCGTCCCCTCCGCCTGGTACCCAACAAAGACGAGGAGATTCCTGCTATCACCTGCAAGCTTCTCCAGATAGTGCAGCACAGGCCCGCCGCTGAGCATTCCCGAAGTTGAGACTATTATCGCACTGCCGGGCTTTAACACATCGCTCCTGTCCTTTGTTTTAGGAGCATGGAAGAACTTGCTCTTGAATGGGTCATCATCGCTCATGAGTATCCTCTTCTGAATCTCATCCTTTGCATATATCACATTCTGCCGGTATATCCTGTTTGCCTTCAGTATCATCCCATCGACAAATCTAGGGACTTTCTCAAGAATCCCGGAACTCATATAGCTCTCCAGTATGACTAGTATCTCCTGCGCCCTCCCAACTGCAAAGCTCGGTATGAGCACCTTCCCCCCTTTCTTGATTGTCCTATTTATGCTGTCGCACAGCATCTTTGATGCATTTTTGAGTACAGGATGCTCATCCGTAGGTGCCCCGTAGGTGCTCTCAATTATGAGGTTCTCCGCAACAATGTTCTTCTCTGCAGGGTCAAGCAACCTTGTCTCCCTGTCATTGACATCAGAGCTGAAGAGCAGCCTGCTGCCACCCTGCACAAGCACCATGGCGCTGCCGA
>JAPLWV010000048.1 GCA_026396385.1 Microcaldota archaeon
CAAAAAGGAACATAGAGGAGTCCATCGCAAAGCTGCTTACTTTCACAAATAAGATGCAACCCAATGAGGAATACAGCGGAATAGCCCGAGGACCTTTCAAGTACAAACCAGTACATGGAGGCTATGACGGAAGGATCGGGAAGCTTGAGGGAAGAGCTGCGGATCTTGTAGAGGAAGGCATAAACGCGTCGCTTGCCCAAGGCGCGGTGAGAGCTTCCGGAGTTCTTAAATATAATATTGGGGAGGAATTTCTTGTCACATCAAACTCTGTAGAGGCCAGAGAGAGGGGCACGGGAGCATATTTCTCGATAAGGGCGCTTGCTGACAAGGATGCATCGGGCCATAAGGTATGCTGCTCAACAACGTTGAGTGACTTCTCGCCAGAAAGCGCAGGGCAGAGGGCGGGGGAGATAGCAAAGAAGGCATTGAATCCGGTGAGAGGCGAGGCTGGCCGGTATGATATCGTCTTTGACCCGTACCCATTTGCAAATCTTCTCAACATAGCCATGGATTCCGCGTCAATCTTTTCGGTTGAAGCCGGCTTCTCATTTTTGGGAGGGAAACTGAACAGGAAAGTTGCAAGCAAGGAAGTTACACTCATTGATGATGGAAGTCTGCCTTATTGCCTAAGCTCGTCAAAGTTTGACTCTGAGGGAGTCCCAACGCAGAGGAATGTCGTTATAGAAAATGGAATTCTGAAGACATACTTGCATAATACATCAACTGCCAACAAATATGGAGTGAGAACTACTGCCAATGCGGGATTGCTCTCTCCTAGACCTTGGAATGCAATACTGGCACGGGGAAAGTTCAAGGAAAACGAAATGTTTGAAGAAGTGAGAAAAGGGTTGTACATAACGAATCTATGGTATACGAGATTCCAGAATTACGAGAAAGGTGATTTCTCAACAATACCGCGGGATGGGATATTCCTCATCGAAAAGGGGGAGTTGGCAAAATCCTTGAAGGAGATAAGGTTGGGTGACAATATGCTCAGACTACTGCAGAACATCACCGCCGTTTCTAAGAGGCAGGAGCAGATACTCGGGTGGGAGGTTGAGATTCCTGTCATAACACCGCATGTGCTTGTCAAAAAAGTAAACGTAACCCGTCCTACCTCTCTCTGAACAGAATAGATGTTTCTCCATACAAAAACCTATACATTTTAATACAGCTTATGAAAAATTATTAGGGGTGATATAATGGATAGAAGGGTACTATTCACGGCATTTGCCATTCTGTTTTTAGTAACAACAATACTAGCTTTGGATATTAATAACACTAGGTTGACAAATGCAGTGGCAATCATATCAAAATGGAAAGCAATAGCCATAAGCTATCTGGACCTTCCCAAGACAGTACCGACCACATCCAGCATCCAAGCGCTATTCTTCACAGGCACCGGAATTGCGGTGAACCCAGACGATAAGCTTGATTTCAAATACGCAACCGTTATAGCTGGAAGAGTGTTGGTGCCATCCAGCAGTGTGAGTGAGAATTCAAGCGACTCCCCAGATCTTGAGGTGAAATGCAGCGTTCCCACCACTAGCTCTAACGCGAAATGCTTCACATTTGTGAGGGCTGGGCTGCTATACCTTGATAAGGATAGGTATACCCTCAGGAAGGTTGATTTTGATAATGAGAGCGCGACAGCAGTTCTTTACAGCAATGGCACAGAGGTTGGCAGCCTGAGTCTTATCAAGGTTGTTAAGATGGGCAGGATAATCTGGGCTGGGACAGTTACTGTGCACAACCTGAACTACTATCTCTACATACTCGGAGCAAACAACTCGCTTTTGATAACAGGTACGGAAATACAGAGCAAAGTGGAGAATATCAAGGCATGCGGTCCAAAGCTCCTGAGTGTGAATGTGACAGAGATCGCTAATTGCAAGAAGAACGGAGGTAGGATATACATAGGAAGAAGTGAGGATGGTTGCCCCATGGCACCTACATGTGTGACTGCAAATTGTACCAAAGTTAGTGCGATATCGGTACAAGACAGGATAGATTGCGTAAGCAAGGGAGGAACCATGGTGGCTGGAGTGGATGATGACGGATGCCCAGCGAGCCCCAAGTGCGTGCTGGCGAGTGGGGAGACGGAGGGGTGATTTGAATGAAAACTTTCATAGCCATCGTCGCTCTGTTGCTCGCAGCAGCCATGTTGTTTGGATGCACGCAGAACGCGCAGCAGCCACCTTCCCAGCAACCTCCGCAGGGACAGCCGCAGGTGACAATCACACCAGTAGAAGATATTGCTGCTCAACAGCTGGAGAGCGAACTTCCAAGCGGATATGAAAACCTGGCAAACCTTGACGATATGCTGTTCGATGCGACCAGCTGATCTCTTTATTTTTTATCTCTATTTTTTATTAAGTCTGCTAGAAATTAGTGAATTTAGTTTCAAAATATATGGAAAGCCATTTAAATTTTAGCATATAAAGTTGAGTGTATGATCGAGATAAAATTCTGGGGAAGGGGCGGGCAGGGGGCTGTTACTGCTGCAGAGCTTCTTGCTGTTGCAGTTTCCATGGGCGGCAAGTCCTCCCAAGCATTCCCATTCTTCGGGGTTGAGCGGAGAGGCGCCCCGGTGAAAAGCTTCTGCCTGGTAGACGATAAGCCCATTAGGATACACCAGATAGTCTACGAGCCGGACCATGTTGTGATACTGGATGCTTCACTGATTGGGAGGCCCGATATTCTTGAGGGGTTCAAGAAAAAGGGGACAGTTGTAGTTAATACGAGTAAGCCCAAGAGCCAGATAAAGCTCAAGGCTAAGAACCTATTTGTTGTTGATTCGACTGGAATTGTGCTAAAAAACCTAGGCAGACCCATTGTGAACACGGCGATGCTTGGAGCTTTCATAAAGGCAACTGGCATTGTTCCCCTTGAGCCTGTAAAAGAGGCAATAAAAGAGAGGTTCCCAGCTCCGCTTGCTGAGAAGAACATAAAAGCCATAGAAGAATGCTATAATGAGACGAAGTGATATTTATGAAACCCGCAATAGCAAATCCAAGGACCAGCAGGGAGAACAAGACTGGGGACTGGAGGTCCTTCAAGCCCATTGTTCATAACGAGAATTGCATAAAGTGCGGCACCTGTGCGAGCTACTGCCCAGAAGGATGCATAAGCGGGGTTGATAAGAAGAACATCCAGGAGAGGGAGTTCCCGAAGATTGATTATGATTACTGCAAGGGATGTGGCATATGCGCGAATGAATGCCCAAAGAAGACGATAGAAATGGTGCAGGAGGAGAAGTAGATGAAGAAGACCGTTGAGGTTTCAATTGCAATTGCCGAAGCAGTGAAGAACTGCGAGCCGGATGTGGTAGCCTGCTATCCCATAACACCTTCAACCCACATAGCCGAGACCCTTGCCAAGTTCTATGCTGATGGGGAGCTGAAGAGCTTCATAGCAACTGAGTCGGAGTTCGCATCAATATCTGCAATATGCGGTGCTTCTGCTGCAGGTGGAAGGGCTTTCAGCGCCACAAGCAGCCAGGGGCTTGCTCTGATGCACGAGGTTGTTTACGCAGCTGCTGGAATGAGGCTTCCAATCGTTATGGTTGTTGGGAACAGAGCCCTTAGTGCTCCGTTGAACATATGGTGCGACCAGCAGGATTCGGTCGCTGAGAGGGATTCTGGCTGGATTCAATTATACTGTGAGAGCGCCCAGGAGGGAGTGGATACTGCAATTCAGGCTTTCAAGATTGCGGAGAGTACCATGCTGCCAGTAATGGTCTGCGTGGATGGATTTTATCTGACTCATACAGTCGAGCAGGTCGAAGTGCCAACACTGGAGGAAGTGAGGAAATTCCTTCCGAAATTCCAGCCGAAAGTGAAATTGGATCCCGAGAACCCAATAAGCATGGGGGAGTACGCAACACCGGAGTACTACCAGGGGTTCAGGGAGGATGTTCACAGGGATCATCTGGCTGCCAAGAGCAGGATTGTCGAGGTTGATAAGGAGTTCGAGCAGATGTTTGGCAGAAGCCATGGAGGGCTTGCCCAAGGATACCGGATTGAGGATGCGGATTATGTTTTCGCTGGCATGGGGAGCGTGATTGGCAACGCAAAGGAAGTAGTTGATGAACTCAGGGCAAAGGGAAAGAAAGTTGGGGTCTTAAAGATAAGGAGTCTCAGGCCATTCCCAGGGGAGGAAGTTAGAAAACTGCTTGAGGGGAAGAAGCACGTTGCCATCTTTGAAAAATCCTACAGCCTGGGAAGTTTCGCTCCGGTTTATGCTGAAGTGATAAACTCCCTCTACCCGCTGAGGAAGAGACCCGTTGTCTCAAGCTTCATAGGGGGGCTGGGCGGGAAGGATGTTCCAACCAAGACGGTTCATGAAATATTCAAGATGATAAAAAAGAGGGAGCCTCTGGAGATATGGATTTGAGGTGTGTTGATGGAGGAGTATTTTGCATCTGGCCATACTGCTTGCGCAGGCTGTGGGATGCCCATAACCGTTAGGCATGCCCTGAATGTTCTTGGGAAGGATGTAATAGTTGTAAATGCTACGAGCTGCCTGGAGATTGTTTCTTCAGCCTACCCAAGGAGCGCCTGGGGTGTTCCTTATATCCACAGCCTTTTCGAGAACAGCGGCGCGATAGCTACTGGAGCAGTTGCATCGCTGAGAGCTCAGGGCAACGAACACACGAAAGTTGTAGTATTCGCAGGTGATGGCTCCACTTATGATATAGGGTTTGGGGTTCTTTCAGGGATGCTGGAGAGAAATGATGATGTTCTTTACATCTGCTATGACAATGAGGCTTACATGAACACCGGCAACCAGAGAAGCGGCTCGACTCCTTTCGGAGCTGCCACAACGACAAGCCCGGCTGGAAAGGTTAAACATGGTAAGATGCAGTGGAAGAAGCCCATTGCTGAGATAATCGCAGCCCACCAGATACCTTACGTTGCAACTGCAAGCATAGGGTACATGGCTGATTTCGAGAGCAAGGTGAGGAAGGCAAAGGACATGAAGGGAGCCAGGTTCATCCTAGTTCTCGCACCGTGCGTGACAGGCTGGAACTACGACTCCGCAAAGACTATTGAAATCGCGAAGCTGGCGGTTGACACCGGCCTGTGGATGCTGTATGAGATTGAGGACGGGAAGTTCAAGGTGAGCTACAAACCGCAGCAGTTCAAGCCCGTTGCTGATTACCTGAAGATGCAGGCCAGGTTCAAGCACCTCAGCGAGGAGCAGATAAAGACTATCCAGGAGCACATGAACAAGGCTTGGGCCGAAGTTAAGCAGTGACTTTCTTTCGTTAGGCGTAAGCTTTTACTAGCCGGAGTGCCTGTGCTCAGCGTAGGCTGCAAAGACTCCCAGCAGGAGTACTATTGAGATCCAAGAACACATGTCATTGAAGTAATTCAGCACCTCACCGGTGCCGTTCGTCTTGTCTACAGAACTGCAATTCTTGTCCGCCAGCGCTGCGCAAGCATCCGCTTCCCTGAAGCAGGAATCAATTTCCCCATACAGGCAGTCCTCGCTATCATTCCCAGTCGTGCGTAAATTCTTGCACAACTGCAGATTGGACACGCAGGAGTCAACCGCAGGACACCCGCCTAGGAGATGCTGTGTTGCCAAATTGGGATATGCAGCACCCACGCACACTTGGGCGTTTGCCTGATACCCCTCATAGCACGTCTGATTCATCGTTCCGTATTGGTCAAATGAGCAGTGCTGGCATGCCTGGCGATAGCCATCATATGAGCATGTAGAAGCAGCATAGACCATTCCGCACGCGAAAACCACAAGCAGGAACATTGTTTTGTGCATATTCTAGTTATCTTGCATCTGGAAATAAAAAGTTATCTACCAGAAAGTGTTAAAATAAGAATCGTACAAATGTTGTTGGTGAAAAAATGCAACATCTTCTTACTATGAAAGAGCTGAACGGAAAACAAATTGAAAATCTGATTGACAAGGCGATTGAGATAAAGAAGAACCCACAGAAGTGGTGGAATGCGCTTGACCATAAGACTCTAGCGATGGTGTTCCAGAAGACTTCAACAAGGACAAGAGTCTCTTTTGAAGTAGGAATGACTCAGCTTGGAGGGCATGCAATATTCATGGACTGGAGGACAACGCAGTTCACGATGTCTGATATAAAAGACGAGAGCAAGTGCCTCTCAAGATTCGTGGACATAATAATGGCAAGGCTGATGAAACATGCCGACCTGCAGAAGATGGCTGATGCTTCAGAAGTGCCAGTGATAAACGGGCTCTGCGAGAAATATCACCCCTGCCAGTCGCTTGGGGACTTGATGACCATAAAAGAGCACAAAGGTAAGCTGAAGGGCCTGAAGGTTGTCTACCTAGGAATTGGGAACAATGTGAGCAATACCCTTAGCCTTGCGTGCACAAGAACTGGCATGAATTTCACACTATGCGCGCCCGAGATGGATCCTCCTTGCATAGACGAGGAGCTCCTCAAGGAAGTGAAAGGAAGCGGATTATACGAGGAGGAGAAGGATCCCAAGAAGGCGGTGCAGGGAGCTGATGTGGCGTACACGGACACATGGGTTAACATGGAGGTTTTCACGGATCCTAAGTTTGAAAAAGAGAAGGAGAGAAGGATGAAGACTTTCATGCCTTACCAGCTCAACAGAA
This sequence comes from Microcaldota archaeon, assembly GCA_026396385.1. Classification (GTDB taxonomy): domain Archaea; phylum Micrarchaeota; class Micrarchaeia; order Burarchaeales; family Fermentimicrarchaeaceae; genus Fermentimicrarchaeum. The sequence continues at coordinate 6,619 of JAPLWV010000048.1, forward strand.
AGTTGGTGGAAGGGACAGATGCGCTCATAATGCACGACATGCCAATTCACCGGGGCTACGAGATTGATGAGTGGTCGATCTATTCCCCAAATTCAATAATATTCGATCAGGGGGAAAACAGGCTGCACATACAGAAGGCAATAATGCTGTGGCTGCTTGGGAAGATAAAACTCTAACTGGTCTGCGAAACGTTTTAAAAGTAGAACCCTAAAATAGATGCGGGGGTGCAATGAGGACTTTATCGTATTGCTTATTCCTATCCTTTTTGTTTTTTGAGCACATCGGCGCAGCCGCAAACATCTGCTATTACCAGGGACCGGATACATTCGGCTCCCTAAGACTTACGAATTTCATTGTGAGTGGTGAATCCAACGTCACTGCATGGAGTTATGTGAATGTTTCATACACTCTTCAGAATGTTGACCCCCAGCAGCGAACAATACTTTTCAGCCAGAGCAAGGGAACGTATATAGGTGCTTTGACCCCTTCAGGTGCAGAGGAGTTTGCCTATTCAAACCAAGGCACTTCACTTGCTCCGGGCATGAGCGTTAACTTTAACGGGCAGGTGACGCTTGACGAGGCGGGCACATGGAAGCTGTGGCCAGCCTTCTGCTACACTGTCGGAAAGACGACAAACTGCTCCCCCCAGGAATGGCACGCTTGCAAATTTTCCGTCTCGGATATCGATTCAGACGAGGATGGAATCTTTGATTCTGTTGACCAGTGCCCTCAGCTTCCTGAAACATTCAACGGATACCAAGACGAGGACGGATGCCCAGATGAGGTACCGGTTGTTGACAGTGACCAGGATGGCATTCCCGATTCCCAGGACAACTGCCCGTATAACTCAAACCAAAACCAGCTTGATTCTGACCACGATTCAATCGGAAATGCATGCGACAACTGCCCCAATGCACAGAACTTTGACCAGGCGGATGCCGACCAAGACGGGGTGGGGGATGCATGCGATAACTGCAGAATTGTCTCAAATGCGAACCAGGCAGACTCGGACCAGGATGGAATTGGGGATGCTTGCGATAACTGCAGAATTGTCTCAAATGCGAACCAGGCAGACTCGGACCAGGATGGAATTGGGGATGCTTGCGACACCCAGAAAGGAACGGGAAAGGCAAACATAACGCTTACTACAAAACCTGCCAACTATTCTAGAGGTGACAAAGTCAACTTCACTGCAACTGTATCTGACCCAGACGGAGTAGCCAAGATAACACTTTTCCTAGGAGGGCAGAAGGTGAAGGAATGTCTCACTTCGCCATGCTCTACTGAAACAGATGCGCCTGCAGCCGGGCTTGATTTCGGCGCAAGCGTAATAGACAACTTTGGCGATTTGACAAGCGGGGGAGACATAGGTGTGCCGGGAATCGACCTTCCTCCTGCATGCCACGACACTGACGAGGGCAATAAGCCTTTCGAAAGAGGAATGGCATCAAATGAATCCACGACTATTAACTACTCCACTTCCACGATAACTCTGCCTCCGCAGTACTTTGACACGTGCATAAACTCAACCGTAATACTGGAGTATTATTGCGATGGCGACCTCATCAAAAACAGCACTTACAACTGCGGAAGCTGCATTGAGAGCCCAGAGATGCTCACGGACGAGGGTGTTTCGGTGCGCGTGCTTGGGGACTTCTGCGCATGTGCCGATTCGGACGAGGGGATGAACCAGTTTGAGAGAGGAGTCATTACCGGGCTGATATCGGACTACTGCCTCAACTCGAGCAATGTTGTTGAGTATTACTGCAATGATGAGAGAGAAATTGCCAACATCACAATACGCTGCAACGGACAATGCGTCAACGGGACGTGCCCCTGCAGCGATACTGACGGCGGAGTTAAATATAATGTACGCGGGACTACTTACGATGGATTCACCGACTTCTGCGGAACAGGCAGTCATGCTCGTGAGCTTACGGAATACCATACGGAGATAGCAAGGGGATTTGGAGTTCCATATTCTTGCACTACTGTCAATGAAACGATAACATGCGAGGGGCTCTGCCAGGACGGCGCCTGCCTGCCTCCCAGCTGCAACGACTCCATACAGAACCAGAGGGAGGAGAATGTTGACTGCGGCGGGCCTTGCGAAGCCTGCCCAACCTGCTGGGACAACAAGAGGAACCAGAATGAGACAGGTGTAGATTGCGGAGGACCCTGCGCTAGAGAATGTCCTAGATGCGTTCCCCTTGTCCTGAACAACGAACCGGACCACGCAATAGACGTTGTGTTCATACCCACAAGGGAATACGAGGCGAACATGAGCGGTTTTGTTTCGGATGTCGAGAACATGATACAGAACGGCTACTTTGCTGAGAGGACAATAAATGCAAGCAAGCAGCACATCAATTTCTATTATACCACCAAGTTTGGGAGCATTCATAAGGAAGATGACGGAATGTGCGACTGGAGCGCTCCTTCGAACTGGGATGATGGGTGCTCGCATGCAGAGGGAGCGGTGATTGTGCACCAGGTCAACTGCAGGGATTATGCAAGCGGTAATGTATTCTCAACTGAATACTACAGCCTGGACACGCTGGTCCACGAGAGCGGCCATGGCCTGTTCGGGGTTGCAGACGAGTACTGTTGTGATTCCCACTACTGGCAGCCCGACCCGAACCCGAATATATACTCCTCGCTGTCTAATTGCAAGAGCGACAGCCTTAGTGGATGGAGTTCGGATCTCTGCTGGATGTTCTGCCCAGGCGACAAGGATGATTTCAAGAGGGGTGCTGAGGACAGGTTTCTTCTCATTGAATCGATACGCGATGAGATACCGCAGATATACCTCAGGAAGACGGGAACTGACGGATGGAGGCCCGAGTGGATAAAGGTTTACGCTGACGAGATGCTTATCTATGACTCAACCACTTACAAGTCAGATATCGGGATATGGCTGGATGACGACGGAAACACATGGGGAAAGAGATGGGTTGCACCGAACTACCCAAACGCAACGGACCTGGGCGCAGCCGTGACCTCGCTTACGGTGGAGATGAAGACCTCGAATACCTGGCCGTCGGATGCAGGAAAGGTGTACTTCACGGTTGGGACAAGGGACTGGCTGCTGGATAATGACGGAAGTGATGAATTCGAACAGGGAACAACAAACACATTCGAACTCGCTCCCGGAGGGCTCAGGGAGGGCGAGATAAAGGAGATAGGTCTCTGGATGGATGGCGGCAGGTGGTACCCCGAGTGGATTAAAGTATATGTTAACGGGAGAGTGCTGTATGACAGTTCAGCTAGGCATGTTACGCTTCCCGGGCTGGGCGGTGACAGCCACTACACAAGCGGCAGCAAGTGGACTGCTTCGGATTTCCCGGATCCTAGCATAGATACAACTCCGGTCACGAGCATACGGGTCAACATAACAACCTCAGACGGCAAGGACCAGGAGACCGATTCTGATGTGTTTTTGGACATAGGAGAAGAGGAGTTCAGGCTGCACAATGACGGAACCGGATTCAGGAAGGGCACCACTGATTCTTTCACATTCAACGGTCTTGGCTTGGTAAAGGGCGATATACAGAAGATAGGGCTCAGGCTGGAAGGTGATGACGAGTGGAGGCCCCTGCGCCTGACTCTGGAGGTGAACGGGCGTCCTTTCTACGATACTCTTTCCTATGCTTACGATTCTTTCAACTTCCTCGGTGAGAAGTCAAATATATGGGGCAAGTACTGGTATGCCAGGAATTTCCCAACTGCGAGTGCGCTGAGGGAGTGGCGCGAGATACACGTCATGGTCAAGACGAAGGATGAGGGCGACGCGGGAACTGATGATGACGTTTACTTTGGGATAGGCACGAGGGAATGGAAGCTGGACAACTCTCATATGGAGAACTGCGGAGGCGGGTACTGGACGCATGTCAGAACGGGCTCTGTAATGAGAGGCGACTGCAGCTATCCCTGCCAGTACAACGACTATTCAAAAAGGAGGGCGGAGTGGGTGTTTGGCAAGTATGTTGAGATAGGGACCAGAACGTTTACGTGAGGGGTGTTTATGTTGTCTAGCAGAAATGTATTTTTGATGGTACTGCTGCTTTCTATGCTATCACTGCCCGCTTACGGAAGCAGCAACTCAAGTCCGAAGGCTGTTATCGTGAGAATGAACATAATGAACAACACATTCACGGTGCTGGAGAGGAAGGTAGTATACGGCTATCCTCCCGAGCACTTCGTGCAGTGGAACGACTTCAAGGTGAAACTGCTTTCGGACAGCGGGATTATTGAGGAGTACGGCGTTATAGACCCAAGAATGCGATTCTATGAAGCTATGCCTGGGGAGAACCCCGAGGGATCCAGTGCAACAATGGTTGACGAGGCGAATCTGACCCTGATATTCGCATTCAATGGCAACCTCAGCGGGGTGAGCGTTAATAATTATACGAACGGTGCAGAACTTGTGAAGGCTGATCTGAAAGACACCATCTCCGGTTTCTGCTCACAAAATAAAAATGATTCGGATTGCGCAGGAGCTGCCGAAGAACCTCAGCCCCAAGAACAAAAACTACCCGATTTGACTCTTCTGATTGGGATTGCGGTGGTTATGCTCTTAGTTATAGTTCTGGCAGCTGTTCTTCTAAGAAAAAAAAGTGACTCTAGATAATTTCAGATAGCTCTCGAATATTTTTTATTATGTAATCAGGTTTTGCTGGCAGAAGCCTTTCCAGAGAATGCGCCCCCCAGGTTACGGCAGCAGTGCTTGTCCCTGCATTCTTCCCAGCCTGCACATCCTCATACATGTCCCCCACATAGAGCGCATCAGAATTCATCACACCCATTATCTTAAGGGCTTTATTCAGCCCTACGGGGTTTGGCTTGAACTCCCTCATCTCATCGTCAGTTATAACTGCTATGAAATAGCCTGCTAGGTTATTCTTCTTCATCTCATTCTTTATCCTGCCCCCAGTTCCGTTTGAGACAAGCCCGATCTTTATGCCTCTCCCATAAAGCTCTGCCAGCATCTCTTTCACTCCTGGGAAAAGATGAATCTCCTTCTCCATCTCACGAAATCTCTTCAGCCAGTGGTTGTCAACTTCATCCCATCTGTTCTCGGGTATCCCGTGCATTGCGTAGTATTTGTGGTAGTCCACTATGAAGGTTTTTCTGAAATATTTACAGGTAAGTTCTAAACCTGCGTATTTTTTGAAAAGCTCCTCGTAGATTCTGAAGGATGCATCTATCGAATTGTAGAGAGTTCCATCCCAGTCGAAAAGCACTGCCCTGAAATGCATAAAGCATTTTAAGCACTTGCTATTATAAATTATTAGATGATGACGAAGGTGATCTCTGAGCTCCTAGGGCTGTGAAGATAGACGGACGATCTGACATAACAAAAGTTAGATCTTACGCTAAGCGCTCTTTTCGAAAAGGAGAGCCTCTGGCTGGTGCTCGAGGTTCCATATGAAGTTTAGTGCGGAAGTATAAGTTTATAAATATATAAGCATCTACTTATATCATGAAGATTCTGAAAGCCCTCGGGGATGACACACGCTTGAGAATTCTCAATAGGATTTCCCGTGGAGAGATTTGCGCCTGCGAGCTTCCGCGCATGGTTAAGATTTCACAGCCTGCGGTCTCCCAGCACCTGAAGGTTCTGCTTGATGCGGGTTTGGTGATGGTTCGGGAGGATGGCGCGAAGAGGCTTTACTCTCTTTCAAGGAAGGGAAAGAAGATCCTTTCGGAAGTTTCGGCTTGGTAAGGTGGCGTGAATGCTTGAAATGATCCTTGCAATCTTTAATGGCGGGGTTGCCGCGCTCGTGGACTACGTTTCCACCCATGTCCTTACGTGCTTGATCCCAGCGTTCTTCATTGCGGGCGCGATAAACGCGCTGGTGCCAAAAGAGATAATAACGCACCATCTCGGAACCAAGTCGTCGGCACTCAAAGCCTATCCGCTTTCAGTTGTAGCAGGGCTTTTGCTTGCTGTCTGCTCCTGCACGATACTGCCGCTTTTTGCAGGCATCAGGAAAAAAGGCGCGGGGCTTGGACCTGCATTGACGTTTCTTTATACCGCGCCAGCAACGAACATTCTTGCAATAGCATTCACTGGAAGTGTGTTGGGATGGGACTTTGCTTCCGCTAGGATAATCCTGTCAGTTACGTTTGCAGTTGCCATTGGAGTGATAATCACTTATGTCTTCAGGAAGGAAGACGAAAAGGAAGCTGCAGCAAAGCCAACGCCGGCTGGCGCCTACCCTTCAGAACCCACATCAAAACAGAATAAACTGTCGCTAGCCAATATTGCCTTTTTCCTGCTCACACTTCTTGCGATATTGTTTGTCGGAACGTGGAAAATGCCGTTGGAGTGGAGGATTGGCGGGCTTGCAGTGCTGATTGTTGTCACTTATTTTGAGCAACGCGCATGGTTCTCAAGAACGCAGGTTTCAAGCTGGATTTCTGAGACCTGGATTTTCGCAAAAACAATATTTCCGCTCCTAATCGTTGGCATATTCGTGGCGGGGGCAATAGGCGCGGGCTTGCCAGACAAATTCCTTGAGAGCTATCTTGGGCAGAACACGGTGCAGGCGAACTTGATTGCTGTTCTTTTTGGAGTTTTCATGTACTTCCCGACATTAGTAGAGGTGCCAATGGCGAAGACATTCCTCGCGCTTGGAATGGCAAAAGGTCCTCTGCTTGCATACCTGCTTGCCGATCCGGTGATATCTCTCCCGAGCATATTAGTCATTAGGAGATACATAGGAGACAAGAAAATGCTGGTGTATGTAGGACTGATAATAATATTCTGCACGCTTGCAGGACTGATATATGGGTATTCTGTGGGGTGATTGAAATGAGCGAAAAAGTAATGGTAAGGCTGTTCTTTGCTTCGTCTTACAGCAGTAGCTGTAGCTGCGGCGGCGGATGTGCCGGTGGGCCAAACAAGGACATGACAGCTCTCGAGCTTTTTGCTGGAAAGCTGGTGAAAAAATTCGGCGAGGAGCAACTGGGATTCGAGGCTTACTCTGCAATAGACTTTAAGAAATTCCCGTACCTTATCAAAGCGGTAGACTCGACTGGTAACATCGCGCTTCCCATTGTTTCTGTGGATGAAACAGTGCTGGCGCCAGGCGCTATCCCATTATACTCAGAACTGGAAAAGGAAGTTGGTAGGCTTTTGAAGAGGTGATTTGATGGAAATTGCTATCTTGGGTCCAGGCTGCTCCCGATGCAAAGAGCTTGAAAGGCGCGCAAATGAAGCCGCCCACGAGCTTGGCATAAAGGCGGACGTCGTAGAAATCACGGACATTGCGAAGATAATCGATTTCGGCGTGATGTCAACTCCTGCAATAGTGATAGATGGGAAGGTAAAAGCGTCCGGCAGAATCCCAGAAGTCAATGAGATAAAGGGATGGCTGAGTCCATGAACCGGATTTCAATAGTCACATCCATTATGTTACTGGCATTGTTAGTGCTGGCTGGCTGCACCGGCAATTCAGAGGCTGCCTTGAATACCAGCAACTCCCAAAACAACAGCACGCAACTGCCTAACGTTTCAGTTTCTGATGTTGCAGGAGTTGAAAAGGTCGAAATAATACACTTCCACGGAACCCACCAGTGCAATTCATGTATAACTGTCGGAAATTATGCACAAGAAACGATTAACACGTATTTTGCAGATGAGCTTAAAAGCGGCAAAGTAACATTTGCGCACATCAACGCGGAACTGCCTGAAAACCAGGAACTGGTCGCAAAATACGGGGTGACAAGCGCTTCTTTATGGATAGGCGTTTATGATGAAGCAGGATTTCACAAGGAGCAGAACGTTCAGGTCTGGTACAAAATTAGCGACAAGGAAGAATACATGGCATATCTGAAAGGCATAATCGAAAAAAGGCTAAATGGGGATTTGAGTTAATGGACTTCTTCTCATTTATGGAAACGATGGGTACCAGTGAAATCCCATTAGTGGCAGCTTTCTTCATCGGGCTGATGACCGCGATAAGCCCCTGCCCTTTGGCAACAAACATCACCGCGATAGCATACGTATCGAGAAAGCTGGACAACAGCAGGCATACGCTTCTAGTCGGATTCCTTTACGCGGCTGGAAGGGCTTTTGCGTATGCTGCCCTCGCAAGCCTGATAGTTTATGTCGGGGTCAACACAGTGCAGATATCATCATTTATTCAAGCTTATGGGGAAAAGCTGCTCGGTCCCCTCCTATTAGTGGTCGGCGTCGTGATGCTTGAGCTAGTGAAAATCAATTTTCCGGTTGGTGGCTCGCAGATGGCATCGATACAGGCGAAATTGGCGGACAAGGGATACTGCGGAGCTTTTCTTCTCGGCGTAGTGTTCGCGCTCGCCTTTTGCCCTTTAAGCGCAGTCCTTTTTTTTGGAATGCTGCTTCCGCTTGCCCTTAAAACAGGCGACGCAGTGCTACTGCCCTCGGTTTTCGGCCTTGCGACCGGTCTCCCAGTGATGTTTTTCTCAGTGCTGCTTGCAAAAGGTGTTTCAAAGTTAAGCCAAACGGTAAACAAGGCGCAAAAAATTGAGAAGTGGATGCGACTAGCAGTAGGCACAGTGTTTATTTTAGTCGGACTTTATTACATTACCCTGCTTTTCAGCGGGTAACCAAGGTGATTTCTCATGCGGAAAGAAAAACAGGACATATTGAAACTCAAAAAACTCGAAGAACAGGTCGTAAAAGAAGAAAAGTCTCTTAACACATTTGACAAGTATCTTACAGTATGGGTTGCCATTTGCATAATTCTGGGAACTGCAATCGGATATTTTTTCCCATCACTCGCTCAAACTTTGGGCAGCTATGAAATCTCAAACGTGTCCATCCCCGTAGCAATAGTCCTGCTGGTTATGATGTATCCAATTATGCTTAAGATTAGCTTTAAGGAGATCAGGGATTGCTTTTGCAACAAAACGCCGTTAATACTTACGTTAATCGTAAATTGGGCGATTAAGCCTTTTACGATGGCTATCATCGCATGGATATTCATGAGGTTCTTGTACTCAGCATTGATTCCCGCCTCATTACAAAGCGAATATATTGCGGGCATGATACTTCTTGGGCTTGCCCCATGCACCGCAATGGTCTTAGTCTGGACTCATCTTGCAAAAGGTAACATTCACTATGCTTTGATCCAGGTATCCGTCAATGATCTCGTCATTTTGGTGTTATTTGCGCCATTGGGGAAATTCCTTTTGGGAGTGACGACTGATTTTCCGGTGCCCCTGGAGACGATATTCTTCTCAGTGCTGTTTTATGTGGGAATACCCCTCGCTGCGGCTGGTCTGACAAGGCATTTCCTGATTAAAAACAAGGGCTTGGAGTGGTTTGAAAGAAAGTTCCTAGAAAAGCTGGACTGGGTCACGCCGTTGGGGCTGTTGGTCACACTGGTATTGATATTCATATTCCAGGGGGATAAAATAATCAACTACCCGTTGCACATAGTGCTGATAGCAATACCCCTTGTGCTCCAGACATACCTAATATTCTATATAGGGTATTTCAGCGCACAAAAGCTCAAAATCCCATTCAAGGAAGCAGCACCCTCCGCATTCATCGGGGCAAGCAATTTCTTTGAGCTGTCTGTTGCCGTGGCGCTGATCTTATTCGGCATGAATTCAGGGGCGACCCTGGCAACCGTCGTAGGGGTCCTGGTTGAGGTACCAGTCATGCTCCATTTGGTCAAAATAATGAGGGCAAACAAGGAGAAGTTTAATTTCTAAGGCGGTTGAGCAGATAACGCTGCCTGAATGGGAGAGCAAATCGATTGATAGGCCCGCTCATCGAGGTGCCGGTGATGATTGGCCTTGTCAACGTCTCATTGCTGCTCAGGGGAAAGTTATTCAAGGAGGATTGAACGTATGAAAAATAGCGAAATCAAGAAAATTGTAAAGAAAAGATATTCCCAGATTGCTAAAAAGGGCACTAGCTGTTGTCCGACTTGTGGCCCATGCGGTCATAATGCAACTGAACAAGCAAAGAGAATAGGCTATTCTGAAGAAGAAATAGAAAAAATACCGAAAGAAGCAGTTATGGGTTTGGGTTGCGGAAACCCAACAGCACTAGCAGATTTAAGAGAGGGAGAAACTGTCTTGGATTTGGGAGCAGGTGCAGGAATTGATGTATTTTTGGCTGCAAATAAAGTAGGGCCAGAGGGTTATGTCATTGGAGTTGATATGACAGAAGAGATGATAAAAAAGGCTAATAAAACAGCAAAAAAACACGGATACAAAAATGTCGAATTTAGAGTCGGGGAAATTGAAAATTTGCCTGTTGAAGATAATTCTGTTGATGTAATCATCAGTAATTGCGTCATTAATCTTTCTACGGACAAATTGCGGACATACAAAGAAGCGTACAGGGTTTTAAAGCCAGGCGGAAGGGTTTTGATTTCTGATCTGGTTACGGAGGGAGAACTGCCTGAAAAAATTAGGAGAAACTTTGATGCTTGGGCGGGGTGCATTGCTGGAGCATTAGAGAAAAAGAAATACATAGAGACAATAAGAAAAGCAGGATTCAGAGATGTAAAAATCGTTTCCCAAAATGCATTTTATGAGCCTGGACTAACTGGCATACTACGTGGAAAAATTACAAGTGTTAAAGTAAAAGCGTACAAAAAATAGATTTTTTAGTTGAGGGGCGGAGTTAGTTTCAAGACCAGGAAACTGCCTCTCTCAAAGCTTAAGCAATCGAATTCAGTTTTTATTAATGGAAAAGACTTGGGAGTCTTGCTGAAGGAAGAGGGAGGTTTGGGTGTTGGCCAAAGCACGTGTTATGGCTGTTCCAAAATCATGCAAAAACCCTGCGCATGCAGGACATATACGCATAAGGGCAGGAGATACCGGTATATCACGGAGTCCATGGTAAAAGAAGCGGTCACGAAAATCTTGCGAGACAAAACGCAAAAACTCACCTTCCAGATGCCACAATTAACCTTGTCAGGTTATAAATAGATTTTCCGAAATAATACCCAAATCTTCCAAGAAATATTTTTGGCAGAATTCGAACTTAGTTCCCTGAAACAAAGTATTTTTAAGACGTCACATCAATACTAATTTTGCGGTGGTTGCTGTGGGATTGAGCAAAAAGGATATAGCAAGAAGGAAGTCTAATCTCAAAACAAGGCTTGAGGAGTTGGAGAAAAAAGCAAAGATGGACCCTATGCTGAGGGATATAAAGCTCCACGAGGAGATATCACAGATAAAAAAGAAACTTGCAGAGATTGATTAAGGCAAAAGATTTAAACCTGCTAAATAAATCATTCATGAAGTGAAAAAATTAAGCCTAAAACTGCGCTGAGAATAATAATGGGTATATCGGTTGTAGGGATACTTTTTTCGGGGTATCCTTGAGTTGAGAGGTAAGTAAACGACAAAAAAGGAACAGTTCAGCATGCGTGATGCAGAGATGATTGGCAGAGCGCTTGGTATAAACTGGAAGAGAAGCACGTTTGATGTCAAGGAGTTCTGGAGGGGGCTTCACGTAGAGCTGGAGCATGGAAGGGTGAGTCCAGTAACGGATGTTACAAATGACGACCCGATCATGACTGGAAAGATAGCTCTGGCTCACCTCAATGAGTTTGCCGATTACTACAAAAGACTGGAGAAGATGGAGAAAGAGGCAGAGAGAACCCATAAAAAGAAGTAACTGATTTCACTTATTTTGGAGCAGTTGCAGTGGTATTACACGCAGGCCAGGGCAGTTTGACTTCAATAAAGGATAGAATTTTAAGTATCGCCTGCTAATCAACCTATGGTGGTATCCATGGCCGATAAGAAATTAGTAGTTGAGAAAAAGGATCCTGGAATTGCTGCTCTCATAAGCGTAGTATGCATGCTTATCCTAGGAGCACCTGCGGTAGGCTATTTCTACATCGGTGATGTTAAGAAGGGTATAGAGTACCTCATTGCAGCGTGGCTCCTAGCTGGTCTAGTGTTTGGAGGGTACATTGCCATAACAATCTTCACGTCTGGACTTGGATTGTGCTGCATCCCAGTGTTTGTAATCCCGCTTGTATTTGATCTTTTAATAGTGTGGGATGTGTACCTCGAGGCAAAGGGAGAACCAACGAAGCTGCCGATTATATAAGATAATCCGGGCAGATGACAAGCAATGCGATAACAGCAGATTATGTGTTAGACCGATATGCAAACTAAGAAACTGCACCCTCTCCAGAAGCTAGAAGGAAAGCTGGGGAGGGATCACAGTATAAAAGTAGTACAAAGTAGACAGCTTAGGAAAGCCGAGCAGAGCTTCTTTCAGATTTTTATTATAAACAAAGAGGGCAGGGTATCTAAACAATCTGTTTTTGAAGGGCTCTACAGCACTGGTATAAAGCCGTATATTGATGGATGGATTGATGGACATTACTATGAGGAAGTTGAGTTTGGAAAAACCAAGCTTAATCTTTCTGAAACGGGGTTGGATTTAAAACTATTCAAAAGGGTTGGAAAAGCATTGAAACCCAGCTGGAGCTTCATGGTTGCATACGAAACTTTCGGAAAGGCTGTAAGAACACTGCAAGAGACATCCCAAGGGCTGAACTGCGGGATACCGCCAATAGCAACACCGCTTGGATACCTGCTGTTCTCCACAGGACGTCTTAAAGTAAAGGACTGGTATTTTCCTGAGGGAGGTAATGAAGGGATGCCAAAGCTTGAGGGAATTGGTGCGGTTGATAAGAAACATGCCGAGCGAATCAGGAAGGAGACTGCTGGGGAACTTAAGCTGTTTTTAAAGAAAGGGGCATGCCATAATAAGGAGCTTGAGGTGCCAGCAAGGAAGAGGGCAGAGATAATCTTGCGGCATTTTGGGAGAAAGAGCGGAAGGAACCAATTCGCCCATGTTAAACATGCGTGATTGATGGTGGCTTGCCGCTTGCGAAATAATCAATTCTTTAAGGTTTAAATAGAAGAAAATGCGTAATTTAAGCATGGAGTATAAACAGGTGCATGGCAAAGGAGAGGAACCGAGAGAGGATATAACCGATGCAGTTAGAAGAGCAAAGCCTATGTCAGTCGTATCAGACAAGTTCTTTAACCAACCTGTAGTAAAGGTTGAGGGAGAACTGCTTATCTTCAATAAAAAACTCTTCCCAAAATCTCCATTTAAGGAAGACAAGATTGCAAAGGAGCTGTCTCTTTTTGTTGATTGGAGCGGAAAGAATGTAAAGATGGATTTGCTCGGGTTATACGAGCATGGAAGGACTCTTTCTTTCAATGTTAGGTTTTCTGATGTATACGGAAACGTTTACAATTATGTAAACATAAAGGGCGGGGGCATACCAAAAAAGAGCAAAGAGGGTTTTGTTCACAACAACACATTAAAAAAACATGGTGGTCAAGTAATGGGTTTGGTCGGTAGTATAGATTCAGCTGAAGACTGGGATGCAAGCAATCTGTTCATAGAAAATGGGATAAAAACTTCTGCACCAATTGCAATAATAGAAATCAAAGAGTTTATAACCAAGGATGGCGAGAGGCTGAGCACCGAAGAATTGAGAAAACAGGGTATACTAAAAAATGAAGACGAGTCACATGAGTTTACACCAGTCATATACCTGAGAGCCTTCTCAGAAGTTATGAGAGTCGGGGACGCCAGAAAAGAGGATGTTGAGAAATTTGCAAAGGAGCACGGAATGGCCTCTGATGAATATGTGGCTTGGTGGACTAAGAAAGTAGCAAAAAATGTTGCAAAGATTCATGACCTGGGTAAGGCGCATAGAAATCTAATTGGGCACAATATAACAGTGGACGGGTGCATCGTTGATAATGATACTGTTACGAACGTTGGTAAATCCGCAAGAATATCACCGGAAAAGTATGCAATTGATGTTGGTAATATTCTCTTTGATGATTATTCTCTTCTTACTCTATTTGTTGATGTTCTTGACCCTTTTGCCAGAAGAGATTCAACCTCAACGCTTACAGAATTCAGAGAAAACTTTTTAAGGGAATATGTTGAGAGCCGCAGCAACATGGAAAAGGATGAATTCCAAGTTTTACACAGCAAGCTTGCCTATGCCCTCAAGAAAGCGGAGGACCTTCCAGGAAATTCCCCCGACCAGTCCCGAAGATGTTTAAAGGTAGTAGAGGAGGCATTTGAAAAGAAGTTTGGCGAGAGACTGGAAGGTTAACTTAATATTTGTTTGAGTTTAATCCCTAATTGGAGGTGTTACGTGGGAATTTTTCAGGAGTTTGATGAGTTTCTAAGAGAATACAAGGTAATGCCGCTGGCAATTGCAATCATAATGGGTGTTGCGATTACGGCAATGGTGCAGTCGCTTGTCAATGATATCATAATGCCGGTAATCACCCCATTCATACCTGGCGGGCAGTGGAAGGATGCAACACTTGCACTAGGTCCCATCGTGATCAGATGGGGCTCTTTTGTGAGCGCATTAATAAACTTCATAATAATTGCATTAGTAGTCTTCATTCTCGCTAAGATTATGCTGAAAGAGAAGAAGGTAACGAAAAAGTGAGTATTATATTTTTGCTCTGTTGAGCAGCAGCGAGTTGGTCACAACAGAAACTGAGCTTAGGGCCATTGCACCGCCCGCAATCATTGGGTTCAAAATTATACCGAAGGAGTATAAAGCCCCCGCGGCTATAGGTATCCCTACTACGTTATAGATTAACGCCCAGAACATGTTCTGCTTTATCTTGCTCAGGGTTGCATTTGAGAGGTTGATTGCCCTGACAACATCCATGAGCGAGTTCCTCATCAGCACAATATCCCCGGATTCCATTGCAATGTCAGTTCCTGAGCTCATAACTATGCCTATGTCAGCCAATGCAAGTGCCGGTGCGTCGTTTATTCCATCCCCCACCATTGCGACTTTTTTCCCCTTCTTTTTCAACTCCTCAACAAATTTTGATTTGTCTTCTGGGAGAACACCCGCGAGATAATGGTCGACTCCAACCTTTCCCGCAACAGCTTTGGCAACCCTCTCGTTATCACCAGTAATCATGTATGTCTCAAGACCCATCCGCTTGAACATTGCAACTGCATCAGCTGAATCTGGTTTCACCAGATCAGAGACTGCCAAACCTCCAAACTCCTCACCGTTTTTGAGCAGGACGACTGTTTTTCCTTCAATTTCAAGCTCGTGCAACTTGCTCTCAATTTTCCTGCCAACTTTGCCGAACCACTCAGGCCTTCCAAGCAGAATCTCTTTTCCTTTCACCACTCCTCTAACGCCCTTGCCCGTAACTGATTTGAATTTGGAAACAGCGAAGATGTTCAGCCTCTCCTGCCCAGCTCTTTCAACTATCGCATCTGCAAGGGGATGCTCAGAAGCCTTCTCGATACTTGCGGCAATGCTCAGCACCTCCTCTCTGCTCATTTCACCAAAAGGTATAACATCGGTTACAGCAGGCTTTCCCACTGTCACCGTTCCTGTCTTGTCCAGCAGAATTGCATCTATCTTATCGACTTTCTCAAGAACCTCCCCACCTTTTATCAGAATGCCATTCCTAGCGCCCTTTCCAATTCCCACCATCATGGCAGTCGGAGTGGCAAGCCCCAGAGCGCAGGGACAGGATATAACAAGAACCGCCACTGCAGTTGTAACAGAGAATGAAAGTGTTTGGTGGAGCGCGAAAAACCATATGCTGAAAGTAATTAGCGAAATCAGAATCACTGTTGGTACAAAATATGCTGAAATCCTATCAGCATAGCTCTGTATGGGCGCTTTCTTCATCTGGGCATCCTCTATGAGGCGGATTACTTTGGAAAGAACTGAATCCGCTCCCACTCTTGTGGCCTTTACCTTCAAGAACCCGTGCTTATTCAGAGTTCCACCATAAACCTTTGAACTCCTGAATTTCTCAGCTGGGATGGACTCGCCTGTGATCATTGACTCATCAACGCTTGAGTCGCCAGATATTACTACGCCATCCACTGGAATCTGCTCGCCCGGCTTGACCATAATTATGTCCCCTGTTTTCACCTCGTCAACTGGAATTATTCTTTCCTTTCCCTTTACGAGGATTCTTACATGCTTTGGTGAGAGCTGCATAAGCTCTCTTATTGCCTGGCTAGTCCTTCCCTTAGCCCCTGCTTCCAGGTACTTTCCTAGGATGACAAAAGTTATCAGAACAGCAGATGTTTCAAAATACGTTTCTCCCATCACATCCTGAGTTACCAAATAGAGTGAGTAGAAGTAGGCTATGCTGGTGCCAAGTGCAATCAAAGTGTCCATGTTTGCAGTTTTCTGCTTCAGGCTTGCCCAGGCTGATTTGTAGAACCCCCACCCTACGATAAACTGCACCGGGCTTGCAAGGAATAGCAGCACATAGCCCCTTGATGGAAAGTTCAGTAGGAACATCCCTATGATGAATGCCGGCAGGGCAAAGACAATGCTGATTAACAGCAGTTTCTTCAGGTGTCTCTCTTCTCCTTCCCTTATCTCCTTCTCTCTATCGAAGCTTGGCACAACAGACTCCCCGGAGTAACCTAACTCTTTTATCTTTTTAAGCAGCTTTGCTTCGTTCACTATTCTCTCATCGAACTCGACATTTGCTTTCTCCGTTGTGAAGTTAACATTCGAGTTTTTAACTCCTGGCGTATTCCTAAGGCCTTTCTCTATGTTCAGAGCGCAGTTGACGCAGTGCATACCGGTAATCCTTATCGTCTTCTTCATTCTGCTCACCCTTTGCCCCCGCAGCCGCAATCTCCGCTTTTACCTGTTAGTAGTGTTGCGTTTTTTTCCAAAGCTGTTTGCTCTGTTTTATTATTCACATCATTCACAACAATGAAGGTTCCGGGTATCATGCCCATCCAGCAACTCCAGCTTACAACACCTTCCTTGTCTGGAGTGAACTCGATTGTCTGTTCCCCTGCATGTATCGGAAAGTCCAGCCCATATTCGTGGACTATTATCCTACCGTTACAATTATTTATCTCAATACCATTTATTATCCATTTCACTGGCACCCCCTTCTGCAGCACAAATCTATTAGGCTCCCAGCCATTGCTTGTCACATTCATCCGTATTACCTGGTACCCTGCTGGGTAGCTTACATTTGCAGTTAGATTCTGCGAGTTTGTTTCTATTCCTGCGTGCAATGCAGTGAAGGAAAGATTGCTTCCTGCAAGTGTGAGACCGTTGTTTGCCATGAGAAGTCCCAGTATGATTACAAAAACTCCTGAGAATTTAACCAGACTGCGCTTGAAGGAGTTAGTGAGATATGACGCTACGGCACCAAAGCCCAGCAAGGGTGGAAGTGTCCCCAGTCCAAAAGCAAATAATGCCGAAGCACCCCACATGGGGCTTCCGCTGCCTGCAGCTAGAAGGTACATTGCCTGAAGAGGACCGCATGCTATGAACAATCCATTCAGTAAGCCTATCATGAGAGGTGCCTGCTGTTTATCTTTCTGACTACGCATGAACTGTGTCAGAAATTGAGGGGTCGGAATCTGGATTTTTCTCAACTGCGGCATTACCCCCAGCATGTTTATTCCGTATACCACAAGGAAAGCTCCTGCCAGAAGAGCTATGGCTGCTCTGAGCTCAACAGCGAAAGCGATAACTGAACCTGCCAAACCAAATAAAGCTCCAATTGCAGTGTAGGATGCAAGTTTGCCAGCACCATACTGGAGATGGGAGGAAAGGTTTGATTTGCCTTCCGAGGCGCATTTTGCGGTGTAGGACAAGACAAATCCGCCGCACATTCCTATGCAGTGGAAGCCAGTTAGAAAGCCAACAAAGAAAAGCAGCGGCAGGCTAGCGTTTGACGTTATGTTAAAGAATGACTCATTGTTACGACCGATTAACAGGTAGGCGGAGATGAGAAGGATGCCAATTCCCAGTGCTATGAAAAGAGAGCCGAAGCCCATGGCCCCGCTTCCCCTCTTTGTTGAGTAGCCCTTTTCCTCAAGCTTTCTTTCCACTTCACGCAGGGTTGCACTACTTTCATACTCCATTTTGAGAGTATTGCTGTTCAGATCCACCGTTGCGTTTTTTACTCCTTTTAGATGACTGACTGCATCCTCAACTATCATCTTGCATGAGTTGCAGTGCATTCCTTCCACTTTTAAAGTTGTTTTTTTCATTTTCAACACTTCGTCTGCATTTTACCCGCTTGCTGCCCACAGAGCTTAGGTGGCCATGAGGTTTACGGCCCTGTAGGCAGATGGAGTATCTTGTGCTGAAACCGAATTTATAAATTGCTGTAACCAATGTTTCAAATTATGAAACCATGAAGAAAGTGTTAAAAAGTTGACTATGGCAAAATTATTTAATGAAGAATAATTTCCGAGTGCTGCTTGGATTCATAGCCCTGGTAGCTTTGTTCATCGTGCTGTACTGGTTACCGAACTTCATTCAGGAGACAAATCCTACGCAGTGCACAGTCAATGGCCAGTGCGAGCATGAAGCTAGAATGAATCTACTTATGTATCTGAGTCCTGTATTTGTTGCAATTGGTTTTGTACTGGGGGCTGTTGCATTCTATTTTTTTACTGAAAACAAGAAGGTGGAGTACGTTGAGGTGAAGCCAAGCCCGGAAGCTATACTCAAGCTGCTTCCGGCTGACGAGAGAAAGGTCGTGGCAAAGATTGCAGAAGAGGGAGGGAAGGCGCTACAGTCCGAAATATCTCTTCTGGATAAGATGGGAAAGGTTAAATCTCATAGGATTATAGATAGGCTTGAAGAGAGGGGAATTGTTGAAAAGGAGCAGCATGGGAAGACAAATCTTGTTAAATTAACAAAAGAATTGAAGGATGCTCTTGTCAAGTAGTCAGCTTTTTTTGAACTGCTTTGCTTGTCAACTCCCTCAGCGCATCCGAGGCAATCCATCTTGCACTTTTTGAATCCATTTTCTGTATTCTCCTTGCAGATTCTATTGCAGCCGTATTCAGTTTTAAGTTACGTTTTCCAATCTGCCTAAGAGCCCAGTTGACAGCCTTCTTTACAAAGTTTCTCTCATCCCGAGCCTCTCTCTGGATTATTGGCAGGAACTTTATGAAGTCCTCGTCTTTTGCCAGTTTATCGTGGACGGAGAGACATGCCATGAGAACAAAGCCAGCCCTCTTAACAAATTCTTCATCCCTCCTGCTCCACTCAACTGCTTTCTTGTGAGCAAAACGTGTTTTGTCAAACAGGTTGCTACAGCACTGGTCGCACACATCCCAGGAGTCAAAGTCCTTAATCCATCTCTCCATCTGCCCCTCCGTGACCAGCTCTGCGTCGTCAATCATCCCTGCGAGTATTCTTGCCTCGTGCACACCGGATTCCCACAGCTCATTGGCAACGGAATGGTCCTCTCCCGCTTCCCTGGCGATTTTTCTTATATTGGGAATCGAGACTCCGTAGGTATCATGGGGGTTAATTCCGAAGCGAGCCATCCCCTCCACTGCCTTGGGATCAGACATCGATTTGAGTTTTCTCAGTATCTCCCCGGTTTTTTTCACTCAGACCCCTCAGTATTCCTCACATTTGAGCTGGTAGAAGCTCCTCAGATGGTCGCATGAAGGACATTTCTCAGGTGGCTGCTTTCCGAAGTGAACATAGCCGCATTCCCTGCACACCCACCACACTTCCTTCTCCTTCTTGAAAACAGTACCTGCCTCCACCTCTTTCAGCAGCTTCCTGTACCTCTCTTCATGGTGGCTTTCCGCAACGGCAATCGCCTTAAGCCTCCCGGATATCTCTGGAAGTCCTTCCTTCGCGGCAACATCAGCGAATTCGGGGTACATCTTGGTGCGCTCGTAATTCTCCCCCGCAATTGCAGCCTTCAGGTTTTCTGCAGTGGTTCCAAGAATAGTGGGAACGGAAGCCTCAACCTTTATCTCATCAAAATTCTCCTTGCTTTTCTTTTTCAGCTGATTGATAAGTTTGAAAAGCCAGCTGGCATGCTCCTTCTCGTTGTCCGCAGTTATGAGAAAAATCTCTGCAATCTGTTCAAAGCCCTCATTTCTCGCAATTTTCGAGTAGAAGACATATCTGTTCCTCGCCATAGATTCTCCGATAAACGCCTTGGTCAGATTCCCAAGAGTGTTTTTCATGTTGCACCTCCCAGTAGGGATTAGGCTGCTGACTATTAAAATTTGCAGGTTCGAAGGAGTTTATAAATATTCTTGCCGATAATGATTAACAACAGGGATGAAAAATGAGTAACACTCTGCTCTTAATTCTTGCATCGGTTTTCGTGGTGAGCCTTATCTCGTTTGCAGGCATAGTTACGCTGGTTATGCGCAGAAAGCAGATGGACAAAGCCCTCATATTCCTGGTGAGTTTTTCTGCCGGCTCCTGCTTCGGTGGGGCGTTCATCCACCTCTTCCCAGAGGCAATTGAGGAAGGAGGTGCAGAAGTTGTCGGATTCGCAATAATCGGCATCCTAGTCTTCTTCGTTATGGAAAAATTCCTGTTCTGGCAGCATTGCCACAAGCCCGGTTGTCACGAGCATACTTTCGCGTATATGAACCTAGTCGGTGACGGAATACACAACTTCATAGACGGAGTGGTTATTGCGGCAAGTTACATGGCAAGCGTTCAGCTCGGAGTAGCCAGCACGATAGCAATAGTGTTCCATGAGATACCGCAGGAGATAGGGGATTTTGCAGTCCTAGTACACGGAGGCTTCACGACAAACAAGGCAATTGCCTTGAACTTCCTAACAGCCCTTACCGCAGTGCTTGGGGCTTTGGTCACCATAGTCGTGATACCGTCTTTCGGAGGTAGCTTGGCTCCCATTCTGTCGTTTGCTGCCGGAGGATTCATATACATAGCGGGAAGCGATCTGGTGCCGGAACTCCACAAAGAGGTGGACATTAAAAGGTCTTGGGGTGTTTTCATTTCGCTTATACTTGGAATCATGGTAATCTGGCTGCTGCGATTAATTGAATAGACAGTGTTGGGGGTTTGCTATGATCGAAGCTTCAATAATAATACCTGCACTCAATGAAGAAAAATACATCGTGAAAACGCTGGAGTCAGCTCGCAGGCAAAAGGCTTCATTCGATTATGAGATTATAGTTGCGGATAATAACAGCCAGGATAGAACTGTGGAGCTATCTGAGAAGTACGCGGACAGAGTGGTGACTGTTAAAAGGAGAGGGACTGGGATTGGCAGGAACACCGGCGCAAGGAAATCCAGAGGCAGAATGCTGGTCTTTGTGGATGCAGACACACTAATACCGCATAACTATCTTGAGGTCGCTAGAGCTGTTCTTGAGGATGAGGGAATAAGCGGTCTATCCTGCTCCTTCACATTCGACCAGCACAGCAGGCTTATTGATGCTATTGGGGAGCTTTCCGACAGTTATCTTACTTTTAGGGGGATGCTTGGGAAAGGCGAAATACTTGGTTTCAACAATGCCGTTAGAAGGGAGACATTCTTTGGAGCTGGCGGTTTCCCGGACAAGCCCATGGAGGACGGCGCATTTGCAAGGAAGCTTTGGAAGAAGGGCAGGGTCATATATCTTCCTGAGCCCAAGGTTATAACATCTGCAAGGAGGATTTCAAGGAATGGGCCTCTGACAACTGCCATATATTACGCCAATCTTGCTCTCATAACTGACCTGCCAAGGCTTCCGCTAAAAAAGCTATCGGTTTTCAAAGGATATGTGCCTGTAAGATAGCCGTAAGGCACAAATCTAGCGCTTATTCTAGGGAAGAAAGATAAAATACTAAAAGAAGCGCTATTTTAACTTTCTATTTTTCCTTAGTATGTTTTGTGTTTCTGCCAACAATCCCTGCAATAAACAGGTCTTCCCTCTGTTGGCTTGAAAGGAACCTCGCATTCTGCACCGCACGAAGGTCCTTCATTTCTAAATCCCATTTTTTCACCTACTTGCGCCATTGTGAGTTAAAACTCGCAGCGCATGTTAAGCTAGTTATTACCCGCGCTTATTTAAATAGTTTTGCAATAGTGGATGTTTTTGACTCCACAGAACTTGTTTTTCCCCAACACTATTCATTGCTTGGGTTAGAGTTCTCTTTAACGAATTGCTTCAGGTCGCTAGCGCTCATCTCCCCGCATATTGCTCGAGCCGTTCTTATGTTTATGAAGGCGGGAACTCCGGAAAAGCCGCAGTCGTGCACTATAACGGGCTCGTACTGCTTATACAGCTCGTAGTTGGTTTCGTTGCTCCATGTCTCCAGCTTCGTGAAATTTACCCCTGTTTCATTCTCCACCTGCGATACTATCGGAGCCATTCTCTGGCAGTAGATGCAGCCCCCTCCAAAGAATTCAACAAAGTCGCTTTCTATAACCAGGGAAGGAGAGCTGATGTTTTCTGATTCCCCTGTTTTGTTTGTAAAATTGGCAGGAGTATTATTCTGCGGAGTATTGTTGATTGGAGAAGTCTCATCCTCGTCGCATATTGAATTGTTGTTGGAGTCCAAGCAGCATTTGGTGCCAATCTGCACATAGGGTGGATTGCAGGATACCTGCTTTAAACATCCACTAAGCAGGATTCCGGCTGCAAGTAAGACTAATAAGCTAGCGATTAACTTCATATAATGACCTATTTTATCAGAACTCAAGATCTTCTTCATAAGCCGGAGGCTTCAGACCTTTAATTCATCATTAAAGTAGATTTGGAAAAGAAGTAATTTATAGACTCTCCCCGCAGTTGAAGCAAGAGGTTGAATCTGATGGATTCTTAGCTTTGCATTTTGGGCATACGAGCATGAGCAGCTTTTTCTTTGAATAGTCTTCATCTGCTTCGCTCTTGCCCTTCTCAAGCTCCTTTCCCACCATCCTCAGGAATGCCTTGAAGGTCTCGTAACCAAAGAACATGGCAGCAACGGTTACGAGCGGTATGATAAGGGTGTATACGCTCAACCCCTGCTGCGTGTATACGAGGGCCATGACTACTACTGTAGTGACTATTATTATCGCAAAAGCGAATAGGTTCTCATCTTTAGTTGCGTCATCTGTTCCGAAATGTTTTGCCATGAATAGAGGTTAGTAAGAAGGTATATATTAATCTATTTGCCGTTCAATCGTAAGTAAAAATCGAGTGATATTCGTCTGAAAAACCCGTAACAACATTAAATGTTATGATATTATTTAGATACCAATACCTCCAAAACAGCATACCCAAAAAAGTTAGCCTTAATAAGCAGCTTTTTAAATATACAAAACCATATGTTAGATTACGTGGTAGAATGCAGAGAGGGAATTTACTTCATTGTCCTTTTCCTTTTCTCTAGCTGCGCTTTCATTAGAGGTGTTACCTATGGCTAGTCCTGAGGCTATTTCAACCCCTAGAGGGATGAGGGATATTAAGCCCGAAGAGATGGATGTAAGAGAAAGAATGCTTGACGGGATAAGGAGAGTTTTCAGGCTCTACGGTTTCCAGCCCCTTGAGACTCCTGCGCTTGAGAGCTGGGAGGTGTTGTCGGCAAAGGGTGCTGGAGGGGCTGAGATACTAAACGAAACATACAATTTTGAGGACAGGGGCGGAAGAAGGCTGGGAATGAGGTATGACCTTACAGTTCCATTGGCTAGGTTCATTGCGATGAACCCGAGCATACCCCTGCCTTTCAGAAGGTACCAGATTGGCGGGGTTTGGAGATACGGCGATGTTGCAAAAGGAAGATTCAGGGAATTTCTGCAGGCTGATGCGGATATAGTGGGCTCTGAGAGCATGCTTGCGGATGCTGAGATAGCTGCCTGCGCAGTGGATGTGTTCGTAGAGCTTGGTTTCAAGGAGTTTATGGTGAGGCTGAACGACAGGAAGATCCTGTCTGCAATGATAAGGTTCGCAGGAATTGAGGAGAGCAAGGTTGACGACGCATTCAGAGCCATAGACAAGCTGGAGAAAATTGGCGAGGAGAAGGTTTTTGGGGAATTTTCGCAGAGACGAATTCCAAAGGAAGCTGGCAAGAAACTCATGGAGCTTCTATCAATCAAGGGGGAACCTGACGAGGCCCTCAAGGAAGCGGAGAGGCTCATAGGTGGGATAACGGAGGGCCGGGAGGGAATTGAGGAACTGAGGAAACTGCTTGCCTGCGCGGGAAAGATCGGCAGGGAGGAGTACTTCAAGGTGGATTTCAGCCTGGCAAGGGGAATGGAATATTACACCGGCCCGATTTTTGAGGTATTCTTCTCAGGGAAAGTGGGAAGCCTGGCAGGCGGGGGCAGATATGACAGGATGATAGGGCTCTTCCTTGGAAAAGATATACCCGCAACTGGAATCAGCTTTGGCATTGACAGAATTGCTGAGGTTATGGCGAAAGAGTATGTGAAAAGCGAGAGGGGTGTATTTGTCGCAGGGGTGGATGAGAGTTGCAGCGATGAGGTTCTGAAAGCTGCGAAGAAGTTCAGGGGAGGCGGCATACCCGCAATGTTCGATCTGAGGGGCCGGTCCCTTGGAAAGCAGCTCAACTATGCAAATTCCTTGAAGATTCCATTCGTGGTTATAATAGGTAAAGAGGAGATGAAGCAGGGTAAAGTGAAGCTCAGAAACTTTGAAAGCGGAGAGGAGAAGCTTGTCAGCCTGGAGGAATGCATAGAATTAATTAAGAGTGGGTAAGCATATATTCTACTTCAAACAGAGATGTATTAACGAGCTGAAGAGGTTGTCGGATGGACAATAAAAGTGTTGAGGAAGTTAATGACGAAGTAGTCAAAAAAGGCGGGCTTTTGGTGGTC
>JAPLWV010000034.1 GCA_026396385.1 Microcaldota archaeon
CCCTTTTGCCATGCTTTGCGGTTGGAAGAAGCCAGGAAGTCATTCAGATGTTGCGTTATTTCGATGAAGATATGAAAATATTCTTTGATGGGATGGCTAAGACAGCATCGCAAATAATACTGGATTACCCCAGCTACTTAAAAAATGCAAAATACCTGGCAGACTGCCTGAGCAGTGCGGAATGGGTCAACTCTCCGGGCCAGAGGGCGAAGGCTCTCTCAAAACCAAGCGTGATAATCTCGCCAGCTGGCATGCTTGAAGGTGGGCCTTCAGTGAAATACGCACTTAACC
This sequence comes from Microcaldota archaeon, assembly GCA_026396385.1. GTDB lineage: Archaea > Micrarchaeota > Micrarchaeia > Burarchaeales > Fermentimicrarchaeaceae > Fermentimicrarchaeum. The sequence continues at coordinate 292 of JAPLWV010000034.1, forward strand.
TAAATGAAGAATCCGAGATAATACTCACAGGATTCCAGGTTCCTGGAACAAATGGCAAAATGTTGCTCGACGAGCACAAGATAAGAGTGAACGGGATATTGTATGACGTGCGGGTTCCGGTCGAATATCTTGACTTCAGTGCCCATGCTTCAAGGGCAGATTTATTTAAATTCATTGAGAGAGCATCTCCAGAGAAAATATTCTGCGTGCATGGCGAGACCTGTCAAGATTTTGCAGGGGAGCTCCGTGCAAAAGGTTATGATGCAGTTGCTCCCAAAATTGGCGAGTCATTCGTGGTGTAGGTGGTCAGATGGAAATATGCATGCTTGACCCACTATTCAGCCCATACTTTGGCGGTACGGAAAAAGTAGTGTATGAGTTCGGGAAGAGGCTCGCCAAGAAGTACGGCATAAGCATACTTACTTCACAGATACCTGGCACCTCACCATACGAAGAAATTGAGGGAATGAAGGTCTACAGAACCCCCTCCATCTACCTGAAGAACCTCCCCTCTTTCATGCCTCCCCCTTACACAATTTCACCTCTGCTCATCAGGGACCTATTCGAGAGGTCGGATGCAGACATTTTTCATATACACTGCAGGTATTTTTACTACTTGGGTACGCTACTCTCCATAAAATACTTCCTGCGTAAGAAGCTGTTGCTAACTCTGCACAACGCCCACCCAGAGGGGATATCCCTCATGACCGACAGTTCAGCCGCTCTCTATGATACAGTCTGGGGCAACAGGATAATGGAGAATTGCGATAGGATAGTTGCAGTTAGCAGATACACCAAAGAGGTGACAGTTCCCTCATACCTGAAGCACAATGCAGAAGTAGTCTACAATGGAGTTGATGAGAAGCATTTCAAGCCAAGGAAGAGGAGCCCAATACGCGAGAAATTCGTAGTGGGCGATGCCCCCGTTCTGCTGACCAACGGGAGGCTTGTCACGCAGAAAGGAATGTATTACCTCATAGAAGCTTTCTACTCTCTCAAGAAGGATTTCAAGGATGCCAAGCTCATAATAATCGGCAAGGGACCACTCAAGGACGAGTTGGGCAGCCAGTGCTTCAGGCTTGGCCTGCAGGGCTCGGTTCATTTTGTCACAGGAATACCTGAGGATGAGCTTCCGCTATACTATAATGCAGCAACTCTGTTCGTTCTGCCAACTCTGTGGGAGCCCTCGGCGGTTGTACTCTACGAAGCGCTTGCTTCTGGAAAGGCGATAGTGGCAACGCGAGTGGGGGGAAACCCTGAGATAGTAAACAACAAATGCGGGCTGCTGGTCCCTCCACGTAATTCATGTGAGTTATATAACTCTATGAAACTTCTGCTTGAGGACGAAAAGCTGAGGAAGAAAATGGAGAAAAGCTCAAGGGAGAGAGCAGTGGAGAACTTCACGTGGGATATTGCTGCAAAAAGATATGAGGGCATATACAAGGATGTTCTTTCCTGATTACTTGTAAAACTTGTACTCATCTGAATAGCCTTTTTTCAGAATGTACAAATCAAAGTAGGCTTTCCAGTAGTGCAGTGTTTCTCTGACATAACCTGCCTTCTCAAACCTCCTCGTTGAGGCTTTAACCACAAGAGAAGGGTCAAAGACTACCTTTCCTAACCTTTTAATCCTGTTTGGAAACTCGTTGTCATCCAGAGTCCTGATCCTCTCGCTATAACCGCCAGCCTTGATGTATACGTCCTTCCTGAATGAGGAGTTGACCCCATGGAAAACTATGAACCCAAATAATTTCGCAAACCTGGCAAAATAGTCACTCGTGACCTTGAATATCAGCCTGTGCTTAAGTTTGCCATCAGCTGGAGCTATAGGCCCCCCCACCGCAACAACCTCCTTATCCTCAAAATGCTTTGCTATCTTCTCAAGCCAATCAGCAGGATATACCGAATCTCCATCGCTGCATACAACTATATCACCTTTCGCCTCTCTCGCACCCCTGTTCCTCGCAAGCGGCACTCCTCTTCTCGGCTCATAAATAACCCTACATTTGTACTTTTTGGCTGTTCCTATAGTTCCATCCTTGCTCCCAGAATCAACAATAATTACCTCAAAATCCTTGTATGTCTGCTTGCTAAGCGATTTCAGGCATCTCTCTATAACATTTCCCTCATTCAGAGTTGGTATCACAACAGATATCATAACACCACCTTCTCATATAGCTTGACCAGCCTTGTAGCGCAGTTCTCAATCGAAAATTCTTCCGCGCTCTTTCTCGCATTCTCCTTTATCTCCTTGCCACTTTTCAATGCTTTTATTATCTTCTCGGCGCACTCATCTGGGTCGTCCGGGTTGAACTTGTAGCCATTATAGTTCTCTCTTATAATCTCCTTGAGCGCCAGGTAGTCAGCCCCAACTACGGGCTTACCGCTTGCCATAGCCTCCTGCACAACTATCCCCTGGGTTTCGAACTTGGATGGTATGGCAAAGACATCCGCAGCTGCATACACCAACGGCATCTTCTCAGTTGGCACTGCCTCGTTTACGAAACGGAACCATTTCCCCACCCCCGCTTTGCTCACAAGTTTCTTGTAGTAACCTGTAGCAGGCCCCTCCCCAACTATGACAAATCTAGCGTCAGAGAACTCCTCAAGGACTACGAGTGAGGACTTTATCAGCACATCAAGATTCTTCTCCAGAACAAGCCTCCCCACGTTCAGTACAATCTTGTTCTTCTCCATCCCCCATTCCTTTCTCACTACGCTTCCATCATTATCCGGGTTGAATTTTCTTATGTCTATTCCTGTTGGTATAACCGAAATGCCTGTGAGCCCCCTCTCCTCCAGCATCTCCTTTATAACTACACTGGGGGTTATGACCGCGTCGCACTTCTTATAGTACCACTCAAGATACCTCCACGTGAACTTCTCCACTATCTCCCTAACAACTTTGGCATTTGAAATGTAGTGTGATGCCTGCGGTACTAGAGTATGAAATGTGCTTACAAGAGGAAGCTTATTCGCATTTGCAGCTTCAACCGCAGCAAGCCCCATCGTTACCATGCCGTGAGAGTGCACAATTTCTATCCCAAGTTTCTTTACATCACGCTGGGACATAAATGGAAAGAGAGCAATTCTATACATGGGGTATGGCTTAAATGGTGTGGAAGTATAGTAAAAGACTCTTGGGTCCTTGTTCTCCCTCTTGGCCTTCCTGTCTCCCGCAGCGAATATATACACCTCGTGCCCCATGTCCTCCAGCGCTTTCTTGAAAGTGAGTATGGATGTCACAACCCCGTCTTTGTTTGGAAGATAGGTTTCGGTGTAATATGCAATCTTCATATCCTGCAATATGCTTTTTGGGGTATTTATTGATTTACATATCATTTCACGTACTACAGGATGACATCAATTAATTGACAACAAACAGTAATACTTTAAATAAAACAAATTCCCAATTTAAGCATGGTCTTTGTGCATAAGCAGCCTGAGGAGAAGCCGAAATTCACGGAGATACGGGGTGGTCTTCTAGAGAGGTTCCAAGACCGTTTTAAAAAATACAATCCAGCGTTTACAATAACCGAGTTTGGCAGAAACCAAGCCGAGGTGGAGGATTTCGGCAGGCTGCTTGCGGAATTCAAGAATACTGAAGAAAAGATAACAATGAATGACATAGGCATCGGACTTGTTAGAAGAAAAGCCGTCTATTTCCCTGGAGCTGCCACTGGAGTCGCTATAGGAAAAGGTGTCTATATAGGGGATACGTTCATTATGAAGAAGATGAAGAGGGACTATTCCTTTGAGCCTTTTGAGCTGTTAAACCAGGTAAGACAGGCTGGAATCCCACCAGAAAGATTTGTTCTGAATGCTGTTGACCGCAGCATGGATACCCTGCTGGCTGTGAAATCAACAAAAACTTTAGAGATAAATACTTCCAGAACGAGATATACAGATGAGGAGTTGAGCTCACTGAAGGAATACCTCCAAAAATTCTTCCCAGAGTTTCATGGAGAAGAGAAGGGCAGTCTCATACCAGTAAAGATACCTGAGGACTACAGAAAGAGGATAAAATGCTATGCTCTTGACCTGAATGATGGACCGGCTCCGGAGGCGCATATAACCTTCGCTCTTCCGCAGACGTTCACGATAGATGAAAAAGGGTTGAGGAATCTTGTGGAGAGCACAAGAAAGGGGGGTTATCTCATAACCGATGGATTTGAAAAGTGCACGGCAGAAGGGTTAAAAAGGTTTAACCTGTCAAGGGTGCATTCCCACAGCGAAACTCCCATATACCAAGTGATTACTACTTAAAACTAAATTTTAGTTATCGCCCACAGGGCAAACAATGCTGCACCAAGAAAGAGGAGAGGCGCAACTATCCTCATAACAGCGACTATTGAATTCACAGTTCCTATAAGCTGCTGGGACTGGCTGACTCCAAATACTCTCACTCCGTCAACTCTTTCTACCTTCATATCCGCCTCAACGCTTTCCATGTTCTTCGCTGCTTTTGAGATGCATTGGCACGCCCTCTTAATAATTTCTTCTCTATCAATCCTTCCAATAGGGTTGATGACTCCGCCAACAACATTTGCGCTGTGAGAATCCGTCGTCATGACCTCGCACTCAATGCCCATCTCCTTTGCTAAACTTATTATCTCCTTTCTAATGCTCGGCAGTATGCTATTACCATCGAAAAGAACGAATGCAAATTTTTTCCCATTGAATCCAAAGAGAGCAACCTTCATCCCATCCTTGCCAATACCCGCAGCTTTCCCCAAGTCTATTAAAGAGTCAGAAGCAACACCGAGCTTAATGCTCCTCTCGGCACCTCTTTTCTCAACAGCTTTTTTAACAGCCTCCATATACTCAAAGCTGAGTGGGTCACCCGACTCCACTCTAGTTATCTCTCCTGTTTCGGCATTGTGGGCATCTGCTATCATAGCTTCCTCAAGCCCGCTTGCTATCGCCTGGTTCCTGAAAGCCAGTCCAAGTGAGAAATCTATGTCCTCAGTAGTCCTAGGCGCTCTTGTCAGGGCAAGGAAACCCTTCCTGTTCACCACCAAGCTATGGACCCTGCATGTTTCGTGCTTTCCAAGCGAGATGCTTCCGAGTGCTTTCTTAAAATTCATCCCATGCAGCGTATCCATGGTCTTTTTGATGAATTTCACAACCTCCTCTGAGGAAACTGGATTGAAATCATGCGTCGCTGTTCCATGAAAAACCATCACTTCGGCATCCGTTGCCTCGTTTATAGCATTTGAGAGCAGAGAGGGGAACTCGCTTCCACCAAGGTTTCCAAAAGGCCCGAAGTGGACGTAGGGGATGAGGAAGATGCATTTTAACTTGCCATTTGCCTTGAATGCCATTACCCCCAGCAAAGTGCTAATCTCCACCCCCATTTCTTCGAGCATATCCTCAAGCTTCTTTGACCTTTCAAACCACTGCGCGAGGAAGAGGCTCACTGCCTCTATGCTTGAGACTCCGAACATTCTCTTCATGGGAGCGTTAACCAGCCAGAATATGGCATAGACGGCAACCAGAAATATCGCTGATGCAAAATAGAGCTTCAAAAGGGCAAGTTCAGGGGTTGCCTTGGTCAAAATTGGCCCGTAGGCAAGGAAGAAAACAATGTTAAGTGTTGGCTGAACAATTCCGAAAAGGAGAGAACTCCTTCTCACGTTGAAAATAATGTACGCGACAGAGAACCATAATGCAAAAACCAATGCATTGCCTATAAGTATCACATTGAAGCTGTTCACAACTATTATTTTGTTTATCTCCATCATCCTTGCTGCTATATAAAACAGGGAGTAGACCAGTGATGATACAAAAGAGAGGAAGAGGACTTTTTTAAAAGTTATCCTTCTCTTGATAAGACTGCATATTGCTGAAGAGAGAATTGCTGGCACGCCAATTATAAATACTCCTTCCCCACCCCCATGTGCTATAGATTGTACCAATTCACTTCCACTAAGAAGGCTCGCTATAATCCCTACAAAGAAAGATAGAACTGCTAC
>JAPLWV010000005.1 GCA_026396385.1 Microcaldota archaeon
TATAATTCATTCCCCTGATCTCAAGCGCTTTCGCAACTAGTGCTCCGGCTGCAAGCCCATCTGCATCATAGTGGTTTACTATGAGAGGTTCCTTGAAATTCTCTATCCTTCCTCTCACTTCCTCGCATCTTTTGAAAAAAACGATTTTGTCCACAAGTATACTTATAGAAACTGGTTTAAATAATTATTTAGAAACTCGCTATATTAAATTCTAAAACTCTCCCCGTTTCTAGGCAATATGACTTCATACCCCATCCTACTTATTGCCTCCCCAAGCTCGTGTGGTTTGTCGCCTTCTCCATGAATCACAAAAACCCTCTTCAGCTTCTTTGTGCTCCTTACAATATCTAATAAACCCTTATAGTCAGCATGGGCGCTCAATGCAACTTGCTCAACACCCATCTTAATGTCAATTTCCTTGTTATCTATTGTTATGTGTTTCTCTCCCTCAATCAACTTTCTCCCCAGCGTCCCCTCCGCTTGATACCCAACAAAGACGAGGAGATTCCTGCTATCACCTGCAAGCTTCTCCAGATAGTGCAGCACAGGTCCGCCGCTGAGCATTCCTGAAGTTGAGACTATTATTGCACTGCCAGGCTTTAACACATCGCTCCTGTCCTTTGTTTTAGGAGCATGGAAGAACTTGCTCTTGAATGGGTCATCATCGCTCATGAGTATCCTCTTCTGAATTTCATCCTTTGCATATATCACATTCTGCCGGTATATCCTGTTTGCTTTCAGTATCATCCCATCGACAAATATAGGGACTTTCTCAAGAATCCCAGAACTCATATAGCTCTCCAGTATGAATAATATCTCCTGCGCCCTCCCAACTGCAAAGCTCGGTATGAGCACCTTCCCTCCTTTCTTGATTGTCCTATTTATGCTATCGCACAGCATCTTTGATGCATTTTTAAGTGCAGGATGCTCATCCGTAGGGGCTCCGTAAGTGCTCTCAATTATAAGGTTCTCCGCAACAATGTTCTTCTCTGCAGGGTCAAGCAACCTTGTCTCCCTGTCATTGACATCAGAGCTGAAGAGCAGCCTGCTGCCACCCTGCACAAGCACCATGGCGCTGCCGAGTATATGACCAGACTTGTGGAAGGAGAACTTCAGCCCGTCACCAACTACTTCGCCGTATTCCACCATCTTCCACATCTTCATTGCCTTTGTTATATCATTACTGGTGAATTTCATGCCCCTGTTTATCCTCTGATAATCCGCAAGCAGCAGCTGACTAAGGTCATGGGTGGGCTTTGTTGAGTATACAGTCGCCCTACAGCCCCTTGCGTACATAAAGGGAAGATAGCCCATGTGGTCCAAGTGTGTGTGGCTTATGACTATCCTCTCCAGCTTTCTGATCTCCTCGCCAGTTAGGAGGGGGTACTCATCAGTCTCACCAAGCTTCACACCTGCATCAAGTAACAGATTACTCTTTCCCTCGTCAACCAGCACGCAGTTTCTTCCAACTTCACCAGCCCCTCCAAAAAAAGTTATATTCGTTCAATCACCTAACAATCAACAGAGTAAGAAATCCCAATCCTTTTAGGAATTGGATGGAAATAAAAATTATATAACCGCAAAGCATATAAAGCCGCATGGATAAAAAAGATAATATGGATAAGAAAGATAAAGTGAAGGTTGAATTAGACAGAGATATAGTGAATGAACTGATAAAAAAGAAAAACGTCGGAGATACATATTCAGATGTTATACGGAAGATTTTGAAAAATGAGAACATATAAATTTCGCGTATATCCTCCCAAAAAAGCAGAAGGAGATGGAAAAATATGTTACTGAATCGTCATAAGCAAGTATAAAGGTGGTGTATATCTCGGCAAACCTCATCCCATTCCTCAGGAAGAGGGAGAAGCCCGAGCCCAAGCCAGAGGAGCCAAAGCCCGAGGAAGCAGTTTGCGGGGAATGTGAATCCGAGCTTGAAGTCTGCAAGAGGAGGGAGTCCATATACCGGAAAATAGTGGAGAGGTACCGAGAGCTTATAGAAGCAGCTGAGAGCAAATCCATACCTGAGCTTAGGAGTTTGGTAAAACCCCAAAGTTCTTCAATAGTTGAGGTAAAGGAGAAGATAACTAGGGAGTTCAGCCAGTACAACTACGGAGCTAATTTCCTGGTAGCAGCCCAGAAAGCATATGAGTTCGTGAAGGATGAGATAAAGACTGAACACGTACCCGTGGAATTCTGGCTGTCCCCCAAGGATATAATAGAGCTGAAGACTGCCGATGAAATGGACAAGGCAATATTCCTATGCTCCTTACTAATAGCGCTTGGGAACAAGGGAGCAAAGGTGGTTATCGAGATGAAGGGGGGCTTGAAGCATGCATTCGTGATGTTCAGCTTCGGAAACCGCTACTACCTATTCGACCCGGTCCACAGCATCAACCTAGCAGGGAGCAAGGAAATACTTGAGGCTCAGATATCCCCCGGGAGGGATGAGGAGAATAAGATAGTTTATGAGTTCAACGATATTGAATATAACGAATGGTGAGCAGTTAATTTTTTATTGGTTATAGTTTATAATTGAAGAGCTAAGGTGTCTATTTGATAAAAATCAATAGGAGCAGATGTATATACTGCGGAGCATGCGTAGGTGTATGCCCTGTTCTTGCGCTCACTCTGAAGGAAACCTATGTCGAATACGACAAGGAGAAGTGCATAAACTGCGGAAACTGCGCAAAAGCATGCCCCATGAAGGCGATTGATTTCGAGAAGTGATAGTGTGAAGACAGATTACGACGTTATAGTTGTCGGAGCAGGACCCGGAGGCAGCTTTGCGGCAAAGGCAGCAGCGAAAGGAGGGGCGTCTGTCCTGCTTATAGACAGGAGGAAAGAGCTGGGAGCACCCGTGAGATGCGGGGAAGGGCTCGGCTCTCACTGGCTTGAGGAGCTGGGATTGAAAATATCCCCCAAGGCAATATCTGCGGAGATAAGCGGCTCAGTGCTGTACTCCCCAAATCTGAAGAGGGAGGTTAAGATACAGAACCAGGAAACAAAAGGGTATGTGATTGATAGAAAGGTTTTCGACAAGGATTTGGCAATCGATGCGGGGAGAGAAGGGGCAGAAGTGATCGTTAAGACCGAGGTTTATGACGTGATGAAAGAAGGAGGAAAGGTCTGCGGTGTGAAAGCATACCGCATGGGAGATAAGTTTGAAGCAACCTGCAAGGTGCTCATTGCAGCAGATGGCGGTGAATCCACTGTTGCCAGGCACGCGGGAATAAACTCAACAGCCAGCCTCTACGACACTGATTTTGGGGTGGAGTACGAGATGGTGAATGTCGAATGTGAAGACTTGATTGAGATATACTTCAGCAGGAGTGCAGCTCCCAGAGGGTATGTCTGGGTCTTCCCGAAAGGAAAGGATGTCGCAAATGTGGGAGTTGGAATAGGCGGATTGGAGAAGGGCAATGCAATTGAATACCTGGATAAATTCATAAAAAGCCATGAGAGGTTCAAGACTGCGCAGACTGTTGCAGTAAAGGGAGGCCTTATACCTGTCGGCGAGCCTCTCAAAGATCTCGTGGCGGATGGATTGATGATCGTGGGGACTGCTGCCCATCAGGTTGACCCGATCCATGGAGGAGGAATGGCGCTTGCAATGGAGGCAGGGGGGATGGCAGGAGAGGTGGCAGCCAAATGCATTCAAGAGGGAAATGTGGGCAAGCAGCATCTGATAGAATACGACAGGAAGTGGAGGAAGAAGGTTGAGCCGAAGCTTATGAGGAGGCTACGCCTGAGGAAAGTGCTGGAGAAGCTCGATGACGATGATTTCAATTCAATTTTTGAGAATTTGAGTGATGTTGATTTGGACAGTCTGATAAAAGGAGACTACAAGCAAGTTGTGAAGAAAGTGCTGGTCAAAAGGCCGCAGCTCCTAAAGGTCCTGAGTGCATTGCTATAGGTGGTTGAATGGAACTAACGAGATTTGAAAAAGCAAGAGTTATTGGTGCCCGCGCTTTGCAGCTTGCATCAGGTGCTCCCCCGATGCTAGAGCTACTTGAGAAGACCGTAAACCCGGTTAAGATTGCTTACATGGAGTTTGAGAAGGAAGTCATACCGCTTGTGGTGATTAGGGGGAAGTAGCCAAACTTTATATACAATACATTCCAAATTTTCTCACATGAAGGGACAATCGGCGTTAGAGTTCGTAACCACCTATGGATGGGCGTTTTTGGCAATAATGTTTGTTGTAGTCGCCGCATACTACTACATATCATTAAAACCAGTGAATCCATCATGCGATTTTGGACCTACTGTAAGCTGCAACAGTTACCAGTTCTTTAAGAAAAACGACGGAACAATGAGGCTGAGAATGACGATGGCTAACGGGATGGGGAGGGCGATAAGTTTCTGGGTGCCTGACCCCTCAGGTTCGGGCTATATACTCCTGAACCAAACACTTACCGTGAACAACATAGGCAAAAATGGTGCGAATAACTACAACGGAAATTGCACGGGCCCTGCCATTTTTGTCAAAAATGGAGATATGATATCGTGCAGCTTTGACATACTGGATACCAATGCAGTGCCTGACGTAGGGAAATTCGCAAAATTTGACTTGTCAATCCGCTACACTGCATGTGAGACCGACCCACTCTACCCAGCGCGTTGCAATGGAGATAACAGAACCCTCCATGGTTCAATACTGACTCCTTTCGAGGCAGGGCTCAACTATGGCTCCTACTGTATGGATGAAGTATGCGATTCAGATGCAGGCGAGACCTATACTAACTGCCCTTGGGACTGCCAGCCACCCTACCCAGCGAGCCTCACCCTTACGTCGACTGCTAACTGCGGGAATAATCGGTTATACAAAGATAATGAAAGCGACCAGATAAATGTCACGGTCTACGACCAGTATGGTAACCCCTTGCAAGATGCACAAGTTAAGATTTATCCAGAAGATATACCAGCATTTCCAGGAGTCGTGCAGCACATCACTGCTTACATAGTAAACCCGTCCACAGCGGTTACAGATTCAAATGGACGTGCAACTGCAACCTTCACTTGGCATGCCTGCAACTGCTGCTTCCCCTCCTACATTTGCGGCTTCCCGCTGTTCCGGTATGCAGCAGTTTCTGGTCAGGCATACGGCCATGACCCGAATTGTGCGGTTCTTGATGGCAGCTCATTCGATGGTATGCAGTGCTGTCCACCCTAACACTTCATACAGAAATGAAGTAGAACAGTAGGCAGGTAAGGGGTATTATGAAATTATCATCCACCCCCCAGTCTATGCTCTCCGCAATTGAGCAGAGAAGTGACAGCACAATTCCAGTTGACCCGAGGAAGGGGTATGACGCCAAAGAGCTTACAATGAAGAAAGCAGCAGTGCCCTCAAGAGTTTTCTTTTTGTTGTAGAAAATCCTCCTAGTCCCATTCATTCCAACCAGCGTTGAAGTTCCATCCCCAAGAGCCAGTATGGCAATTCCCGCCAGCACGTAACTCATATTCCTAATAAAGGAAAGAAGCAGCAGAACGCCCATCCCATACCAGAAGGCACCGTATGCCGGCAGTGAGTGGGGCCTCTCAAACATCCCAAGCATATAATCGACAATTGGCAGCTTTCTCTTCTTCAGCTTCTGGTCGATTATCCACAAGCCAACTAGGAAAGTTGCGAGCAGTGCACCCTCCGCGAACTCAAATCTATCAGTACCCAAAAGAGATAGCGCAAGTATCACCAGCACTCCGAACGATATGTGGATTAGTCTCCTGCGTATCTCAACCATGCTTCAACCACCTTCTCCGAAATGAAGTAACTGAATATGCCAACAACAACCCCCCCAACAACATCATTGAGCGAATGGACTCCCAGGTAGATCCTGCTGAGTGCAACAAAGAAAGCACTGGTATAGTAAAACGGGAAGGCCGCAGTTCCTAGAGCGAAGAATGCAAATGCGAATGCAACAGCCGTATGGCCGCTTGGGAAAGCGTAGTCTGCTGGGCAGCTCACTTTCAGGTACTCATTGCAGGGCCTGCTCTCATGGAACAGCAGCTTCGTATATGTCACTAGAAAAAACAGGAAAAGCAAGCTTAGAACAAGCGAGGCAATCCTCTTCCTGCCCAGCTGCTTATAGAACAATACGATGGAAAGCGGGAGAATCAGGTAAAGGTAGTAATCTACAAAGACTGAGAATGCCGTGAATAATCCTATATCCTGGCTTGCTATGAACTTGGTAACTGGGCCAATCGCACCCTCCGCAACAAAAATCAATTCCCCCAGTGTAGCCATAAATTTAAATGGAGGCATTAATAAATAACTGTTATATGTATGAGCTCAAGCTTATGGGAGATGCGTTGCTTGGAAGGAGGCTTGTGCAGTGCGAGATAGGGATAAGTGAAGGGAGGATAGCCAAAATCGGAAAGCACATCGGGGAGGCAGAGAGTGCGTTCGTTTTCAAGAAAGAAGTGATGCTGCCTGGGGTGATTGACACCCATGCCCACTTCCGCGAGCCAGGCGCCACCTACAAGGAGGACTGGGAGAGCGGAAGCAAAGCTGCAGCCCATGGAGGGGTCACCCTTATTTTTGATATGCCAAACACCATGCCACCAACAACAACCCTCCAGAGAGTTGAGGAGAAGAAGAGATTAGCAGGTTCGAAGTGCATAATAGACTACAGAATATGCGGGGGGGTTAGAAAGGGCAACATCCACGAGCTTGCAGCAATGGCTCCTGCTGTTGGCGCCTTTGGTGAGATATTCATGTGTGAGTCTTTCGGCGAGTTGCAGATAGACCGGCTGGAATTGTTTGAAGCGTATAAGGAGATAGCCAAAACCGGGAAGGTTGCAATAACCCATGCAGAGGACCCTGACATAAACGCATTTTTCAGGGAGAAGTTCAAGAAAAGGGAGAATCCGACAATCCATTCAGAAGTGCGTCCACCCCTTTCCGAATCGCTTGCGGTTGCAACAGCGCTACAGCTTGCCAGGGGCACTGGCGTCAAGCTGCATCTAACCCACATTTCAACAAAAGAGTCGATCATGCTTATTCGAAACATTAAGAGGAGAGCTGATGTCACCTGCGATGTCACTCCCCACCACCTTTTCCTGACTGAGGAGAACATGAAAGAGCTTGGTAATTTCGGGAAGATGAACCCGCCCCTAAGGAGCAGAGAGGATCAGACTGCCCTGTGGAAAGGCATAGCAACAGGTGTGGTGGATATGGTTGCCAGCGACCATGCACCCCACACAAAGGAGGAGAAGAAGAAGCCCTACTGGGAGGCGCCTGCAGGTGTGCCCGGTATAGAAACTATGCTGCCCCTAATGCTCACTGCAGTTAAAAGGAAGTGGATAAATCTGTACAGAATGAGCAAACTGCTCTCCATAAGCCCTGCCAAGAGGCATGGATTATACCCCCAGAAGGGTGTGCTTGCCGAGGGAAGTGATGCAGACATAGTTGTTGTCGATTTGAACAAGAAGCGTGAGATAAGGGGCAAGGATTTGCATACGAAATGCAAGTGGACTCCTTTCGAGGGTTTCCAGACTGTCGGGGTGCCGGTTATGACAGTTTCAAGAGGCAGGATAGTATACAGCCAGCCAATGCAGTCAAAGATATACTAGCTTCCTCATATCCTCAAGCACTTTTTTGTTCCTGTATCTTTTCAGGATAGCCTTCAGATATGCTGCATCCTTCTCCTTCAGTCTTCTTACTTCCCCAGTAAGAAGTGGGATTGCCCTTGTGAATTCGTCAACTATTGTTATGTGCGCTTTCCTTGCTGTCCTCGACATTGGATTCAGGTCTATGGCAATTGTTCTCTTACCCATTTTCACAAGAGCCTCGCACCTGTCACCATCCTCCAGGGGTATGAGCACGCAGTCTGCCCCGTAGATTCCTTTCCTGCTCACCTTCCTCCTCTCGCTGTTCAACTCAGGTATCCTAGCATCTGCATCGTGCACTCCAAGAACCTGCTTCACTCCGGATTTTTTGAGGTGAGCACCTATCCTCTCAACCCTCCCCTGTGTCCTGTAGAAAAGATTCACCTCAACAGCGCACCCCAGCTCCTCCGCCAGCTTCCCGATATCTTCCGCAGCAAGGGCAGCAGCATTGCCGTTGACAGATATCACCGGATGTGTTGCAAGCAGCAGTGCTGCAGCTGCTGCCCTTATTGCCTTTCTGGCAGGATTTCGAGTCCTCTCCCCGATAAGGTAGTCAAAAGCCTCTCCCCTCCCCTGGGCTATAAGGCCTGAATCGCAGACCAGCCCTTTTTTGTACCCTTCTATGAGCTTCTCCCTCAGAAGGAGGGATTTCCTACGCGGGTGACTCTCGGGTATCATGTTAATAATGTAGCAAATAAACCTTAAATACTTCATTCCCTCAAATTCACGTGGTGAACAAATGAAGAAACTTATCATATTTCTTGCACTTGTCAGCTTGGTTGCTGCAAATGACCTAACTGCTCAGGTAACCGGCATCCCCACCTTCTCTGGATGCAACTGCAGGGGGAACAATGACTTCAACCCAATTGAAATTTCCGTTTCTATTCGTAACCCATCAGACCAAAGCATGCGCATGTCCTACGATTTCTACGATCCAAATACCAACGAATTTAGAGCTGGTGATAGCATTTCATGCGGGCTAGGCCCAAACATACCCGCGAGGAGTCTCGGTTCATGCACGATTAGGCTTTACACAATGATGGGAGGCTTGAATGGCACCTCCAGCATACTGGTGAAGCTTACAGGAGATAATGGAGTTGACATGTATACGAAAACATTCTCCGTTGAGATAGCCCATCATGCATCTCCCTACGAAGAGAATGTACGTTCAAGGATGGATACTGCGCAGGGGCAGTTTGAGCAGATCAGTGGCAAGCTTACCGGGCAGTGCTATGGTGGCGTATGCTGCGGCATGCTGAGAGTTAATCAATACATGAGCCTTGCATTGAGCAACCTCTACCAGGCAAACTCATCCCTGAGAATTTGTGCATTGTCCTCAGCATGGAGTTACATGAGTGATGCAATAAATTCATTAAACAGCGCGAGTGACCAGTTCACCTACCTCTCTGGAAACTGCACTGCAGCACTCTCTCTTATAAGCACCACTCAGTCTAGAATCTCAAATGTTGCCAGCACAATGGAGCAGAGCAGGAAATGCGGTGCAGATGTCACCACTTCCGAATCCCTTCTGGATGATGCCAATAACTCCCTGAAGGAAGCAAAAAGCATGGTTGTCTATGACGATTACCCTGCGTTATTCTCAAAGCTGTCTGATGCTAACAATTCAATAGTTTCAGCTGTTGGCTCAATAGGAAAATGCCCCAAGGAACAGCCTAATGGAGTAGTTGTTATCCCTCCTTCATCCCACAATACCACCAACCAAACATCTCAGGAGAGCTCTTCTAGCAACAATTCAACTCTTATCATAGGCGGGCTGGTAGTGCTTGTTTTGCTCATTGCAATTGTATTCTCCGCAATGTTCTTTATGAGACGTCGGCCTTCCAAGAAAGCGCCTCCTGCCCCACCTCAACCCCCGGTGCAGAAGCCCGATATGCATGTCGAATTGGAGAAGGAGTTCAACGACTGGCTGGGATCAACGCAAAAGAAGAAGTAGCTTTTTTAACAGCATGAGCGGGAAATCCCACATGCTTTAGCGGTGGGATGAGAGCGAATGTATAACCGAACATATACCAACCTATAAATTCACAGCCTCTATTCATATAAACTTTTCACCTGGAAAGTTACCCCTTCCAGAGTTTATAAAGGGAAAAATAGACGTAAATAACGTCTATGAAAGAAGAAGCCCACACCTATTCATAGGTGGAGCATGTCACAGAGTGCCAAGGGCGAGATTTGAACTCGCGACACCCAGATTACTCAGTTATATCATTGCGCTGAAGCGCTCATCACTCATCAAGCTGAGCCTATGAGTCTGGTGCTCTAACCAAGTTGCTCCGTTGAAATTCGCATTTCTAACGTCTGAGCTACCTTGGCCCTTGGCGTATTAGTTATGGAATAACAAATTTAAAAGAGTGAGTGGAAATCGGCAGAAGCAATCTTAAATTGAAGTGAGTGATGAGCCATAGTCCACCTTTTGTTTTAGACAGCATTTGACTAAGCGGCTCAAAGGCCTTGCATCGCACATTTCGCTTTTGCAACGGGCGCGTTTCACCTGAGCCAGTCCATCTCATTTCTTCATTCTCATTTGAATTGGCCAGTCTCGTTTCTGTTCCCGTCTGAACCTTAAGTTCTCAAGCCTTCACGATGGGCGGAACTTCCTCCCTTGCGGGAAAGCTGCCGGCTCATCACTCAGATTATTTTATGCGTTCTGTAGTTTAAATACTCGACTGGTAACTTTACTCTAGTAAAGTCAATCTTAATATATCCTGAAACCGAAACCATCAATGAGGTGATAGATACGAAGGGGTATACAACAGCTCTTGAAAAAGAGACCAGGAAAAACTCAGACTTCCGCAGAGTTTTGTATACTGGGAAGAATAGCCAGCTGGTCTTGATGAGCCTCAAACCCATGGAAGAAATAGGCATGGAAGTGCACCCGCACATAGACCAGTTCTTCAGATTTGAAGCAGGAGAGGGAAAGGTGGTTATTGATGGAAATGAATATCCTGTCAAGGATGGGGACGGAGTAATCGTTCCTGCGGGCGCTAGGCACAATGTAATCAATACCTCCAAAAAATTGGAGCTTAGACTGTATACAATCTACTCGCCCCCTGAGCACCAGGATGGCGTAGTGCGCAGAACCAAGGCAGAGGCAATGGCAAGCGAAGAGGAGTTTGACGGCAGAACAACTGAGTAGAGATGCGTCAAACTTTTAAACCCCCCCTGAGATAACTCCTAGGTGGTATCATGGAATTTGACCAAATTGCACTAATCTGCACATCTCTGGTATTCATACTCTTTTTAGTAATTGGCATAGTACTCTTCTTCAAGCTTGCAAGAGTGGGATTCAAGTGGCTCTTAACAATAATACTCAATTCTATAGTAGGAATCGTATGCCTATTCCTACTCAACATAATTGGTACGTCTTTGCACATACAATCCCTACAAGCTATCCCCATATGGCCCACCATCGTGCCTGTAGCGTTATTTGGCCTTCCGGGGCTGGCGACTATACTCATCCTAATGCTTTTAGGAGTGAAAATCAGTTAGTACTTGAACTCAGCTAAAATCAGAGAGCCTGCTCTGTCCCTTCACTTTCCTAACTTCCCCACCAAGTTTACTCTGCATCCCCTTCACTATCCTCCTCATCTTCCTCTCCCTGCTCCTTGAAACCCAGTAATAAGCCTCATCCCTCGTATCCTTTGTGACGAGTATTATCACCTCCCCAGCCCTCGTCCTACCCGCCCTCCCCCTTCTCTGAATGTTCCTTATCTCGCTTGGTATGGGTTCATAGAAAATAACACAGTCCACGGAAGGGATATCCAATCCCTCCTCACCTATGGAGCTTGCAACAAGTATATTGAACTCCCTGTTTCTGAAGCGTTCTATTGTACTCTTCTGTTCATCCTCCGTAACCCCCTCCTTTTTTCCAACAAATCTCTCAGCTTTAACTCCGGGAATCTTGTTAAGCTCCTCAACCACTTTTTTAACCTGGTCGCGGTATTGCACGAAAACAATATACACCCTGTCCTTCCTTGTCTCTATGAGCTGGCGCAGCTTATCGAGTTTGGGATGATCTACCTTCAATTGTGCTGCCTTCTCCAATGCGAGCGTTATCCTCCCATCCTTCAGTATTCTGATTACTGCCCTGCTCTTCTGCTCGCGGGCTTCCATTCTTTTGAAGAACTCCAGAAAAGTAGAAGCACCCTCTGTCTCAAGCAGCTCGTGAGCATGCAGAAGGTTCATCAATGCCGCGTGCTGCGAGAGCCCCATCCACTTGGCTCCACCCGAACTTCTCTCGATTCTCTCCCTTATCTGCATGAGCACCCTCTTGCTTAGAGATTTGAAGCTTTTCGCCATTATCCAACCGAACTTCCTCAAAACCTCCATCTTTTCCTCTATTGCCAGCTCAAGAAGCTTCCTAACCTCATCCATCTCAGCTGGGAATTCAACAGTCTCCCAGTGAATGTCAACTGGCTGGACGTACTCTTTCACATCCTCATCAGTTTCATCCCTTATCTCAATGTTTTTCACTCCTATGAGATCGCTCATAGCCTCGATTTTTTCCCTTGAACTGCCTGGGGATGCTGTCAGGCCAAGCAGGTGAAGTCCCCTCTTCCTGCACTCCTCGGCAACAAAGGTATAAGCATAATTGCCAACTGCCCTGTGCACCTCATCAAGCACAACAAGCCCGAAGTCCAGGCTCATCCTGCCTTTTTTCAAGTCATTCTTCACGCACTGCGGTGTTGCAACAATCACCTTTGCGGTATCCCACAGGCCCTTTCGCTTGCTGGCTCCGAGTTTCCCAGTGATGAGTAGAATATCCTCGCTCTCAAGCTTCATAAGCTCCTCAAAACTCTTCCTGTGCTGCTCGCACAATGGTCTTGTAGGGGCAAGGAAGAGCACCCTTTTCCCTTGCTGGAGGTATCTATCAGCAATGAGCAGAGCAATGGCAGTTTTTCCCAATCCGGTTGGCAGTATAACTAGTGAATTGCCCTTTTCCAGCACTTTCCCAGCTATTCCGAGCTGGTACTCCCTAGGCTGCAGTTTATCATGTCTGAAATAACTGCCTTCCACTTCAACCTCCTCTCGCGGAAACATTTGCGTTGCATTCTATTTAACATTAGTGGTGCCAGCATTTCCAGTTCGATATATGTATTGTTACCGAGGTAAAGCATATTGTTCGGTGAGCGCCTAACGAAAACAAATAGGCTATAAATATCATCCTCACCTAATTATCTGGTGATATTCGTGAAAATGAAGTTTGCATTCATCACAGTTCTGCTGTTTCTTAGCCTTGTTCGTTCTGATGGAATGATAATCCCACATCATGAGGAAGACCCATATCCGCTTATTCTCAATCACTACGTCACTGTCACAATAAACGATACATATGCAAAAACCCGCGTGGAGCAGGAGTTCAGAAATGACGGTTACAGAGATCTGGAAGGAACCTATATATTTCCAGTTCCAGGAGGTGGAATAAGGGATGTCAAGCTTATAGTGGATGGGCAAACTCTGGAGGGAAGACTGCTTGGAAGCGATGAAGCTAAGCAGACTTACGAGCAGTATGTGCTACAGAGAAAGGATGCCTCCCTTCTGGAGTATGTAGGAAGGGATGCTTTCTCATCAAGCCTGGTGCTCCCAAGAGGCAAAACAGTAAAGGTAGTGATAACATACGAGCAGATAATACCATCCAGCGGAGGACTTTACTCCTATACGTATCCTCTCAGCCCTGAGAGGTATTCAACCAAGCCCATTGACCCAGTGAACATAACGGTCAACATAAACGCGCCAGGAAATATTGGCTTCATCTACTCACCAACCCATAGCATAACCGTGCAGAGAGGCGGGAAGGGGGAGGCTGTTGCAACCTATTATGAAGAAAAAGTTCTGCCCGATAAGGATTTCCAGCTTTATTATGGCGTGACTGGCAGGGAGTATGACGTTCAGCTCCTCACACATAAGAGCGATGATATCGGTTACTTCCTCCTCTTCGTCTACCCCTCATTTGTGAACCAATCACCAATCCCTAAGGATGTAGTTTTTGTCATTGACACTTCCGGAAGCATGGAAGGCACAAAAATAGAGCAGGCAAAAAGAGCGCTTAAATATGGGTTGGACAAGCTTAATGGCAGCGACAGGTTCAACATCATAGCTTTCTCAACTGTAACGAACCGATACTCAAATGCATTGAACGGAGTTAGCTCAATTCCCACTGCAAAGGAGTTTGTTGATGACATATTCGCAGGTGGTTCAACGGACCTGCAAGATCCGCTTGTAGATTCCATCACTTGGTTTCAGAACGACAGCAGAGTGCACATAGTAGTGCTTCTAACAGATGGCAGAGATACAACTGGGCACTCGGATGCAGGCATAATCTGGACCCTTAAGGAGACGGCAACTTACAGAGCTCCCATTGATTTCAAATTGTTCGTGTTCGGAGTTGGGGAGGATGTCGACTTTGAGCTTCTGGACAAGCTTTCAAATGAATTTGGAGATGGGATACCCACATACATAAAGAGTGAAGCCGACCTTGAGATGACGCTCAAATCATTCTACGACAGAATTGCAACCCCGCTGCTTTCAAATGTGCAGCTCACTATAACCCCCTCCTCAGCTCCAGTAGTATGCGAGACGGGTAGCACGGGAGGGTGCGTGATAACCAGAGTTTCGGCATATGATATCCTTCCAAGGCGGATACCGGACGTATTCCTTGGAACACAGATAGTAGTTGCTGGCAGATACAGCAGTTATGGCAATGCAACTGTCAGCCTGAAAGGCACCATAAATGGGACTGAGAAGGAAATAAATTATAATGTAAACTTCCCGCAAACCTTCACAAACAACTTCGTTGAGAGGACATGGGCTCTCAGGAAAGTGGGCTATCTGCTTGACCAGATAACCCTTGAAGGTGAAACCGAAGAGCTCAAGCAACAGGTAACAGAGCTTGCCACGAAGTATGGCATACCAACGCCCTATACTTCCTATCTTGTTATATCCTCGGAAGGAAATGAAGTAAGAAGAGACTTGGGTATTGAAGTGCTACCAACGGCTGGGGGGATATTCGGAACCGCCAGTGCCTACAAGGCTGCCGAGAACACGGTACAGGTTGCCTCACAAACTCCGGAGACGAAAGTAATTGGGGCCAAGACATTCGTGTCTGTTGGCGGCATATGGAAGGATACCGAATGCGGAGATAAGCAGCCGACCAAAACAATATCATTTGGCTCAGCGGAGTATATGGGCTTGCTGGATAATGTGCAGCTGGTGAACTACCTGTCTGTTGGGAACAGTGCATTGCTATGCAGCTCTGGGGAAGTCATAAAGATCACACCTTCAGTTTTCGTTGCAAACACCGTTGGAGTTCCCTCACAGAACGAGACTGTTCCGCCAAGTTCATCCCCACAGGACCTATCAGCGCTTGCCATAATACCCGCAGGTGTGATACTCGCCTTTCTGGCGCTGTTCACAGCTCTCAACATAATGAAGAGATATTCCCCGCAGGCTGAAGTTGACGATATAGAAGTATACAGAGCCCTGTCGTCAGATACGCGCGTTGGAATACTGAATACACTTCTGGAGGGTGAGAGAACCCCCACAGACATAAGCACGAAGCTCAACAAGAGCAAAGCCACAATAGTGGAGCATCTTGACAAACTAAGGGAAGCAAACTTGGTTGAGAAGATAGAAGTCGATGGTAAGAAGTGGGTTTTCTACAAACTCACGCCCAGAGGAAAATCAGTTATAAAGAAGGGAGGATGAACTACCTCGAGCCAAGCAGCTTTGAAATGAATCTCAGTGCGTGGCTTGTAAGTTTTCCCTCCGCATTTGTTTTTCTTTTTAATATTGCATCTCTGAACTTTTTGATTCCATCCGCTTCTGCATAGGTATACGCATTGCCTACTTCCTGTTCGGTATGTGCATCGCTTCCCCCAATTTCTGCAAGTTTATGCTTTCTGGCAAACATCAAGGCTTTCCGATTATGGTAGTTAAAATACACCCCCGAGTTGAACACCTCAACTGCCTGCACTTTATCTATAATCTCCTCGACATCCATCTTCATGCCTCTCCAGAAACAGAAGGGATGCGGCAGAGCTACCAATGCTCCCTGACCTGCAATCGCGTCCAACACCTCATGAACCTCCCCTCTCTTCACCTCTTCGTTCATAAAGTACCCCAGCACCTCGCCTACTACTCTTCCCTCGAATTCGACATTGACCTCCTCTCCAAGGATGACCGAAATGCCCCTCTTCCTGCCCTCCGCAAGCATTTCCTTCCATCCTTTTGTGGTGTTGTGGTCCGTCACTGCCACTCCATCAAGCCCTCTCCTAGCGGCTGCTTTGATTATCCCCGAAGGCTTGCCGGTTGAATCGCCAGAGTAGATTGTGTGGATGTGCATATCCACTTTCATTTTCTCAGTACTCCGCATTCCTTATGGTAAAAAGAACCCTCTGCATCATGGTTATCATTGAGAGCACGGCTGCCAGAGCTATTGCATATGTCAGATACACCGGGTTGAACCTGTAGAGAAGCATCCCAAGAAAAACAAGTACGAGCCTCTCCGCCCTCTCCAAAATGCCAGGCATCTTGGATATTCTCTTTTCGCTTCTCAGAACCCTCCTGTGGGTGGCATACGCCTGGGAGTAGCTCACCATTGCAGAGCCAAAAAACAGCAGAAGTGCAATCCACATGTAAGAAGGAGTAGCATAGGTGCCTACCACCAAGTCTGGTATCCCATACAGCATTATACCTATGAAAAGCAGCCCCTCAACAACCCTATCCATCATTCCATCGAGGTACGCCCCAAGATTGCTTACAGTGCCAGTTACCCTTGCGACCCCTCCATCTATCGCATCCATCACAGAAGATATGATGAATAGAATCAGCGCATAGTCCATCTGTTTGTACAAAAGCAATACAAAGCCGAGGATTGCTGGGACGACGGACAACACAGTCCAGCCATTAGCAGAGAGTGGTATTTTTGAAAAGAGCATACCCATCCGTATGCTCGCCCTGTTTGAGAATTCAGGAAACCTAGATTTTAGCATAACAACATACTCTCTTCCAGCTACTCCACTTTTCCGGATATATCACCTATTACCTTGTGGTCCAGATTCGTTTCTGTGTCATAATAGTGGATGTATATCTTACCAGCGTAGTATAACGAAACATCACTAGGCGAAATTGCAGTGCCATCTGCTTTATAGCACTTCATTACACCCGGGTTGGTGGATGTCCCATTCAGCATGTTATGGCTTCCTGAAGATATTGTTACGTTGCGTTGACCTGCAGTAAATTCAGTAACAAACCAAGTTCCTGTAGCTGTGCAGTTTACTCCAGTAACCTTTATGTCATGTCCCGTAGCCTGACCTAAGTCCAGTATAAGGCCACTCTCGCTATTTGAAGTGTTTGATGCCAACTTGTATGCGTAGCATGTGAAGCCCGGAGTTTGGAAGGTGCATGCAGCTATAGGTTTAGGGTTGAATATACCAAGGTAAAAAAGGACTCCAACAACTACGAGCATTATCAAGACTGCCCATCCGTATGTTATCAAATATTCCATTGCTGCCTGTGCTCTCCTCATCCTATTCACCAATCTATCTTGATGCCTGACTCTTTATAAATTTATTGTATTACTCAAACTGCCCTCGAAACTCGACTTTAGATGCAGCCGTATTACTCATATCGAACAACTATCCTTCCTATCACTGAATGATTCATTAGAGTATCCGTTTCAGTATACTTCACAAAAAGCTTTCCCTTGTAGAAGTTTCCGGTAGTACCTGAAGCAGCAGAACCACTCGCTAGGTAGCATGGCTGACCATTAACTGCCAGACCCTGCTCACCATCACTAATCTGCACATTTACGGGTCTCGTGATTTGAGCGGCGTTCTCCTGCGCTGTGCAGTTGATACCAATTATATTTATGCTGTGGCCGGTTGTCTGTCTTACCATGACAGTTAGGTTGCCGGTCTGATTTATGTAAAAATCAGTACATATAATGTCTGTGGAGATATCACAGGATGGTGTAACTGGGCTGTGCGAAGTCCACATGTAATACACTGCAGCAATCACTACCAGTACAATCATGAATGCAATTGCATAAACCGATAGGTATTCAACTGCGCTCTGCCCTCTTCTCTGCATCATACTTACGGATTTTCGTTCCGCGATTTAAAAACATTCCTGAATACGTCATCAGCGAGAAGAACTCATGGTTTGCAAGCTAATCGTTTTTGAGTAAATACATTTAAAAGAGTAAAAAAAAATAATTCTTTTCATGAAAACCTACAAACTCACCGCAATAGCAATGCTCTCTTGCGTGGCAGCTATCCTGCAGATTTCCAATGGAGTTATAGGCATACCCACCGGCTTTGGCATGACGATGGATCTGGTTGCAGTTCCCATAATGCTCGGCTTCTTCCTCTTCGGACTTGATGCTGCGGTCTATATCTCACTTCTGACAGCTTTCATTATAACTCTCGTAGCACCCACCTCATGGATTGGCGCGGTTATGAAGTTCACAGCAACTGTCCCCATGTTCCTCATACCAGCATTCTACATGCTATCCGTGAAGAAGAACTTCGATACTGGAAAAATTCTGATAAACATGTTTTTTGCGCTTTTCGTATCCCTCATGCTATTCCTAGTCTCCATAAATGCAAACCTCGTAGGGAGGAGTTATGCGCCATCCATCCCCAATTCAACTATCTACGCTATACCGCAAATTGATTACCTCAATGCCGCAGAGTCAAAAGTCACTGCATCGGACCTGCTTCTCGGCCTTCTTCCCATAGCTGCAATAGCGATATTCTCGCTGATTCTATTGCACTTCTGGGGCAGATATTCCAAGGACACCACTCCGCTGATTTTCGCTGATGCAAAAGCACTTGCAATAATGCTTGCTCTGAGCGTAATAGTAAGAACGATTGCCACTGTCATATCCAACTACTATTTCGCAGGGCCGCTATTCTTCCATACATCGCCAGAACAATTCATGGCAATTGCGCCCTGGTATATCATATCTGCTTGGAATGTTTTTCAGGGAGTAGTTGAAGTGGTGCTGGCGTGGACTCTTGCATTCAAGTTCGGTTTCATGGAGAGGTATGCAACATGGTAGATGTAATAAACATATGCAACCTCAGCTTCTCCTACGGGAAAAGGGATGTGCTGAAAGGAATAAACCTTTCCATAGACCGGGGGGAGTTCGTGGGGATAGCCGGTCCGGTGGGGAGTGGCAAGAGTACCCTTCTCCTCGTAATGAATGGAGTGATACCCAACATGATACGCGGGAATTTCAAAGGGGCGGTCACTACATGCGGGATGGACGTAAAGACCTCAAAGGTCAGTGAAATCTCCAGGAAAGTCGGAATAGTACTGCAGGACCCCAACTCACAGATATTCTCCTTGAGGGTGAGAGATGAAGTTGCTTTCGCGCTGGAAAATCGCAAGCTTCCAAAGGATCAGATAGAGAAGAAGGTTGACAAATACCTGAAGCTCTTTGGCCTCCACTCAATGAAGGATGAGAACCCCAATAATCTTTCAGAGGGTCAGAAGCAGAAGCTGGCTATTGCCTCAACTCTTGCAATGGAGCCAGAGGTCATCCTGTTTGACGAACCATCCTCAAGTCTGGATTCTAGTAGTGCTATAAAGCTATACAAAATTCTTAGGGCGCTGAACAGGAAAGGCATCACCGTCATAGTTGTGGAGCATGATACCGAGCTGCTTGTTGAAAACGTTAAGAGAGTGCTTGTGCTCAAGGACAGCACTATAAAGCTAGACGGCCCTCCAGAAAAAATCCTCTCAAGCCCAAAAATTGAGAAATACGGCTTGAAAGTTCCGTGCATGTTCAAAAGCACAGCTAGGAGTTCAAGGTGAGCTGATGATACTGTATATACCTGGAAACTCTCCGGTTCACAAGGCGGATGCAAGGGTGAAGATTTTGTATCTTGTGTTTTTCCTTCTAATCCTATTTACAAAAGACACTCTCGGGGTGATCCTACCCTTCTCCCTAGTAACCCTGCTCCTCTACTATACGAGTGGGATATCCCTCCTGCGGCCAGTGAGGGATTTGGGGAGCAGTTGGCTACTCCTCCTGGTTCCCATCCTACTTCATCTTCTTGTCAATCCCTCTTTAGGGTTATACTACGGAGTAGTAAGCTCGCTTTTCTTGCTTAATGTAATCCTACTTTCACTGTTGAATGTATACACGACCGAAATAAAATCTCTCCTGCAAGCTCTTGTTTTCCTGAAAGTGCCAAGCGAGCTTGCCTTCATGCTAGTCATATCCCTCAGGTTTCTTCCTCTCATGCAGGAGCAACTTACAAAGATACGAGTATCCCAGGCTCTGAGGGGCTATGAGACGAAGCCATTCTCCCTGCCGATCCCCCTCATAGTCCCCCTGATGCACTCCTCCCTAAAGCGGGCAATGCAACTTGCCATATCCCTTGAGTCACGTGGCTTCGATTCAGAACACATAAATATTGCAATGGAGCTTCAACTCAGCAAGATAGATTATGTGCTGCTATTCCTGCTTCCCCTCATGGTTTTCGCGGTTTTCTGAGCTTCCGAGCTTCAGCAATCTCCTTCTTTAGAGGCCAGGGCATATCTGCCGATGAGAGCCTGTAGGCAGTAATACACATCGCTATGCTGAGCATGAATGTCAGCACCATCACAATCTGAATCCTGTCATCTGATGGTAAAACCGGATGGGTGCCTAGAACATATCTGCCAGCAGCATTCAAATAACCATAGAAGTAGTCGAAATAGTCGTTTATGATGAACCATAAGAATCCCGCACTGAAATGGAATATATTCAGCCTCTTGGGTATAAGCAGCAGACCTTCCGAAAACATTCCGATATGCAGTATGAACAGTACTGATGAAATCACCCATACCGGTCCTGAAAAGAAGCGGTCAGAAAAAAGCAACAGCGCCATTAGAGTCCATGCACCGTATTTCATCATGCCCACTGCAGCTATATAATTAAGGAGCTTGAGCTCGTATCCACAAAGGGTGAGCAGGAGGGCGAATGTGAACACCATCACATAGACGGGGCAGTCCGGTATAAATGGCCAGAGATAAAGCGGAGAGGAGGCGAGCTGGTCGTAGTAGAAATAGTACCCGCCGATAATTCCCAAGACGTTTATTGCAACCAATAGATAGAGAACAGCCCAGCTTCTTTTCATCAAATCGCCTTAATCTTTCTTGCAGGAACACCTGCATAGAACGAGTTTGCTGGTATATCCTCATTGACAAGCGAGCATGCTCCCACTACTGAGTTATTCCCTATGCTGACCCCAGCAAGTATAGTGGAATTAGCCCCAATCAGGACATTTCTGCCAATTCTGACATTACCCGTCCTCCACTCCTTCTGAAGGAACTCATGCGCAAGCACAGTTGTTCCGTACCCTATTATGCAATTGTCACAAAGTTCGATGAGCTCCGGAAAGAAGATGTCAAAAACGGCACTTAAGCCAACCGCAACATTTCTGCCAACTTTCATTCCCGTAAGCCTGTAAAGGAAATTCTTCAGGGTGAGGGAGGGCATGTACCTTGCGGCGAATATGAGTATGAAGTTGAAAATTACCCTGAGCGGGTTCTTCGTCTTGTACCAGCTCATAAGCGAGTTGGCTTTTTCTGAGCGGAAGGATTTTAGCTTTCTCATTCCATCACACGTAATCCTTGAGCAGTTTTGTAGCTTTATCCGCATTATCCACTCTGAATACGAATAGGGCAAGCCCCCCCTCCTTTGTCAGCAGCTGAACATTCTTTACACTCACTTTTGCATCTGCAAGTATTTTGGCAACTTTTGCAAGCTCACCTGGCCTGTCAATCACTTTAACAACTATAGCATCAGAACTCATCACTATAAAGCCCTTCTTCTCAAGTATCTCCTTGCCTCTCTTGTCATCAGATACAACAAGATGTATAACCGCTCTGTCCCCCATGGTATCTGCCGAGATCGACTCTACGTTTATATCCGCAAGCCCCAGAGCACCTGATAGGTCTGCAAGCAACCCTATCCTATCCTTTGCGAGTACGAGAAGTTCCTTCATTCAGACCCCAGTTAAGTATTGAAAGCTTTCATTAAAAAAACATATGCTTAGAGCAGCCTATCCAGAGATCGGTCTATGGCCAGTGCCTTAGTCAGTGTCACTGTGTAGCTCTTGGGGTTCTCCTCAAGCTCACTGAGATAGATGAACTTCCATCCAACCCTGCTGATCCTCCATGCTATGAATGTCGTTATGCCTGTATTCTCCTCCCATTCCTTCAGTGCTTTGAACTTCTCCCTCTCTATCCCCAGGCTGCCCGAATCCCATGCCTTGCACTCGAATGCGTACTGGACGCCCTTCCTAAAAACAAGCATGTCTGGCGAAAGGGAATTAACACCGCTTCCTGCAGCCCTTATCACCGAGAAGCCCTTCTCTGAGAACAGTGCGATGAGTTCCCTCTCTCCCCTTGCCCCCTTCGCATATCTGAGCACAAAAACACCACTTATAACATGTTCTGAGAAGTTTTTGCTTTGCACATTTAATATGCTTCCGCCCTCGTCGGCTTTGCACATAAATTCTCAAAAGTCACAGTATCCGGGATACTGAACGCAAAGCCAAGCAAAACATTAAAAATGTCATTTCGTAAATACTATTAATGGAGATGTCAGATATCCGAAAACTGGCTAGTTCTTACAGAACTTTCAGCATTGCTACCCTTGGCTCCCACTCTGCTCTTGATATATGCGAGGGAGCGAATAGGGAGGGCATAAGAACCCTCGTGGTATGCCAGAAGGGAAGAGAAAGGACTTACCAGAAGTACTACTCTGTAAGAAAAAGATTCGGCAGGAGTATGGGCTGCATAGACGAGATACTGCTCCTGAACAAATTTTCAGAAGTAGCAACCCCGAACGTTGTTAAGCAGCTCCAAAAAAAGAACATTATTTTCATACCCCACCGTTCATTCTCAGTCTATGTGGGTTACGATGCAATTGAGAAGAAGTTTGAAGTTCCAATTTTCGGCAATAGGTTCCTTCTCCGAGCAGAGGAGAGAACAGCTGAGAGGAACCAACTTTATCTGTTGAGGAAGGCAGGCATACGAGTTCCGAAGAGTTTCAGCAAGCCTTCCCAGATAGACAGATTGGTTCTAGTAAAGGCAAGCGAGGCAAGGAGGAGCTACGAGAGGGCTTTCTTCTTTGCAAATTCAGAGGAGGAGTACAGGCAGAGGAGCAGAGAAATGCTCAAGAAGGGTATAATCACTGAGGAAGGCTTGAAAAACGCCCCAATTGAAGAGTTTGTTCTAGGCGCTCAGTACAACTTCAATTTCTTCTACTCTCCGCTGAATGAAGAACTAGAATTAATAGGAACGGATACGAGGAGGCAGACAAACCTTGATGGCCTTCTTAAGCTACCTGCAACTGAGCAGCTTGAAGTTCTCAAGCATATCCGAATGAATAATATTGAGATAGGTCACATAGCCTGCACTCTAAGGGAGAGCATGCTTGAGAAGGTATTTGACATCGGGGAGAAGTTTGTTGAGACATGCAGACGGGAATACCCCCCAGGCCTTATAGGTCCATTCGCCCTGCAGGGGGCAATCATTCCAGAAGAAAAAGGAGAGGAAATAGTCATATTTGACGTGAGCTTCAGGCTTCCTGGCTCTCCTGGTGTGAGGTTCACTCCATACACAGGATACCTCTATGGCGAGAGTCTGAGCATGGGCAGGAGGACTGCAATCGAAATAAAGAATGCATTCAAGAGCAAAAAGCTCGGAGAGGTAGTTACGTGATTACCAAAGAGAAGATTCACTCAATTCTCAAAGGGTATGACAAGAAGAAGATAAAGATAGCGAGCATATGCTCACATACCTCCCTGCAGCTCTTCCATGGCGCGAGGCAGGAGGGAGTGAAAACAATCGGCATATGCCTGGAGAAATACAAGAAAACCTACGACTCCTTCCCATATGGAAAGCCGCACGAGTATATCATAGTTAACAGCTACAGCGACATACCGGCTAAAGAACTTGTTGAGGAGAATGCGATAGTCATACCTCACGGCTCTTTTGTTGAATACGTTGGAAAGAAGCTTGAGAACCTTGCTGTTCCCATGTTCGGCAACAGGATGAGCCTCATGTGGGAGGGCGACAGGAATAAGCTCTTTGAATGGATGAAGGATTCAGGATTACAGATACCACGACTTTTCACCCCAGAGACAATAGACAGACCCTGCATAGTGAAACTGCCAGGTGCGAAGGGAGGCAAAGGCTATACAATTGTCAGTTCCCCAGCAGAATTCAAGAGGAAGGTGAAGGAAGAGAAGTTCATAATCCAGGAATACATATCCGGTGTTAGAGTCTACCCACACTACTTCTACTCACCAATCTCAAAAGGAGGTTATGATGTGAATGGGGGCTCCCTGGAGCTCATGAGCATAGACCGAAGACTTGAGACCAACATAGACGAGAGCTACAGGGCAACGCTTGCGGGAGTTAGGGTCGAGCCAAGCTTCACGGTGATAGGCAACGAGCCAGTCATACTGCGGGAATCACTTGTAAGGGAAATTATGGAGATGGGCGCAAATGTCGTGAAGTCATCCTACAGGCTTTTCAATGGACTTCCAGGGCCCTTCTGCGTAGAAATGATATGCACGGAGGATATGAAGTTCTATGCTTTTGAGATTTCGGCCAGAATAGTTGCTGGGACAAACCTCTACCCTCTGGGCTCTCCTTACACATGCTATTCCTACAGGGAACCAATGAGCACAGGAAGGAGAATAGCCCGTGAGATAAAGAGGGCTGTGAAGCTGAACAAGCTTGAGAGCGTAATCTACTAGAATCGGGGGCAGATATGCAGAAGTAAGTGCAGTAGACATCCCCAGGGTATGAGATTCTTCCGAATTAATTTCTATCTATTTTGGCATTCCTTTTTATTCTAGTCCTGAGTTATATTGCCTTTAGTTGATAGCGAGGGGTGGACGATGAAATCGAAGGCCTTAATAATTTCCATTCTCATCATATGCCTTCCCATATACGGGGCATTGTCGCAAAATGTGACAGAAAATGCGACACTGCAACAAACTGTTGGATTAACAGAAAATATGACATGGCTGCGCAATGAGATTGGGAATGCGCTTAGCGACTGGTTCAATTCACAGTTGCTAGGCTCAGTCAATCTAGCCCTGCAACTCATAAATGCATTATTGCTGCTCACTCCCGAAGTACCTGGCAAGCTATTCTTAGTTCATACCGAGATTATCAAGATGCTGGTGCCGCTATACCTGCTTGTCCTTTCATGGAATGCAATTCAGATAATGACTAGCGAAGTGCTATCACATCAGGCCAGCGCCCGCATAACAATACAGAATTCAGTCATAAGTATGCTCCTTGTTTCATTGTCCCTCCCAATCTATAACATACTACTCAAAACCTCCCAGTCCGTCTCCAGCTACCTTATATCAATCAACTTCAAACCGACAATCTACAATAGTCTCGCGGCAGTAGAAGCCACAGGTTTTAGCGTCTCCTTCCTTCTAGGGATGATACTGATTGTTGCTGCACTGCTGATATTGTTCCTGCTGATGCGGCTTTATATCATAGCCGCCGGAGTACTGCTGTTCCCAATTGGCATATTCATGTACTTCTTCTCACCTTTGAAAAAATACGGCAAACTCATACGGTCATTTATACTCTTCTTCTTGTTCGTGCAGGTGCTTTTTTCAGTCATAGTCTTCGTAATGAATGCGCTCATCTCTGCTCCACCCCAACCCGGCTTTGCCGGAATTGATGAGATGAGTCTAAGACTTGCAATGTACCTAGGAGGATTATCGATTCTCTTGATAATTCCACTACTGATGGCGATGCAAGTGGTATTCTTCGCCCTATTCCCAGAGATAAAGCTGGCTAGCTTTATCGTGTCCTCAGTCAGTGCAGCTGGGAGCGCGTCGCCTCTGGCAGATTCAAGTATAGAAGTGATCCAATGGTAAAATATTTTGGAACCTATGGGATACGGGGTAAGCTGGATACGATGAACCCCGAATTTGCCCTGCGCATGTGCTCTGCCTTCGGGACGTACCTGAAGGGGGGCAGGGTATTAGTGGGCAGGGACGCAAGGCTCAGCGGAGAGATGCTAGAGCATGCAGTCATTGCAGGGCTGGTCAGCTCTGGCTGCAGTGTTCTTCAGCTCGGAGTGGTGCCGCTCCCTGCAGTTGAGTTTGGGGTAAGGAAGCTCTCTGCAGCAGGAGGGGTGATGATAACGGCCTCACATAATCCTCCGGAGTGGAACGGCCTGAAATTTGCCGATGCAGATGGGATAGGCATATCACGGGAAGAGGGGGAGAGGATTGAGAAGATTTTTGAAAACGGGAATTCCAAAACTGCTGAGTGGAACAGGCTTGGAAAGGTTGAGCAATGCCCCTTTGCTTTGGAGGAGTATACCGATGCATTGAGGAAAGCTGTTGAGAAGAGGCACATACTAAAGGAGTCCCCCAAAGTAGTGCTGGACTGCGGCAATGGGACTGCAAGCCTGATAGCGCCCAAGCTCCTCAAGGAGTTCGGTTGCAGGGTTACAACGCTGAATGGGCAGATAGACGGCTCCTTCCCAGGCAGGAACTCCGAACCCACACCCCAGAACCTGCAGGAGCTTATGAAGACCGTGGTTGCGCTTAAGGCAGACCTTGGAATTGCCTGGGATGGGGATGCCGACCGGGTGATATTCATAGATGAGAAAGGCGGTTACATCTACGGAGATAAAAGCTTCGCCCTCTCTGCCGATATAGCTTTGAGAGAGAGGAAAGGTACTGTTGTCACAACTGTCGCCACGAGCAATGCAATTGCTGAGATCGCAAAGGAGCGAGGTGGATCCGTAGAATACGTCAAGGTAGGCGGTCCTTACCTATCAAGAAGGGCGAAGGAGCTGAACGCAGTCATAGCAGGGGAGGAGGCAGGGGGCGTGTTATGGCCCGAGATTCATCTTGGAAAGGACGGCTTCCTCACGGCTTTGAAGATTATAGAGAGGATATGCAGAGATGGCAGGCCGCTCTCATCCCTCATGGCAGACATTCCAGAATACTATAATTCCAAGACGAAAGTGGAGTGCTCGGCTGAAAAGAAGCTCTCCATCCTAAAGAAGTTCAAGGAAAAAGTGAAAGGAGAGGGTAAGATAAACGATATTGATGGAGTGAGGATTGATTTTGACGACTCATGGGTGATAGTCAGAGCTTCTGGGACTGAGAACCTCATGAGGATTTTTGCAGAATCAAAAAGCCAGAAGAAAGCTGATGAGATATTGCGAAAGTATAAAAGAATTGTCAAATCATTAACTTAGTGGTGGTGAAATGAAAGCCATTGTATTATGCGGGGGAAAGGGAACGAGGCTCAGACCTTATACCTATTCAATACCAAAACCCATGCTTCCTTTGGGCAAGAAGCCCATCCTGGAGTTCGCGATAAGTAACTTGAAGCGCCATGGGTTCAGGGAGATATACCTCACGGTAGGTTATCTGAAGGAGCAGATAATGAACTACTTTGGTGATGGGAGCAAATTCGGAGTTAAGATAAAATATTTCACGGAGGAGAAGGAGATGAACACAGCGGGTTCTATCCTCCCATGCAAAAACCACATTGATGAAACATTTTTAGTT
>JAPLWV010000017.1 GCA_026396385.1 Microcaldota archaeon
AACCCAATCTTGTTCTGGACTCCATAGCTGATTTGAAAGAGCTTCTACAGGTTTAGGATAATTTCCCCCTTTTTCAGGTCTAGATTCTCAACAAGCTTGGATTCCTCAGGCATCTTCTCCTTCAGTTCACTCATTATTTTATCAGACGGCATCTTTCTTCTCTCATTTATGAAGCGAAGTATTGCCTCCACCTTGTCGAAGTTTGCGTATATCGCATCACCAGATTCCTTGCTTTCCTTTGCCATTTCCCTGAATTCATTCAAAGCTTTTTCCTGCTCCTTTATCTTCATCTCTATCTTCACTCTCTTCTCATTCGGTTTCTTCTCTTCCCCACTGAAATGCATGTAGAACTCGTCAAGCAGGGCTGAGAGGGATTTGATCTGGATAGTTTCAAGACCTTCATATTTCTTCATAGGTAGAATGGAGTAATCAATGTACTTGCCATCCTTGATGTATATTGTCGGCTCCGGCTTGTTCACGTATTCCACAACCTCTATGAAGCCGGCGAAGAGCTCAGCCACCTCGGATTCACTCAGGGAGTTTGCATTTCTTTCCAGGTCAAGCTTTGCCCTCCTGCAGGCTTCCTCTATGTATGCAGGACCGAGGTTTATCTTGGAGGATAGACAAGGAACAATCTTCATCGGACCAAGCAGGCCCATTAACTTGGGTTCATTCAGCTGGAATGGGTCTGCCCGCTCAGATTTGGGGAAGTCGTATTTGCTTCCCCTCCTTACCTCCCTGTCCTTCCATTCCTCGCTTCGGTATGGGTGCAGCACCTTGTAGTTGCAGTCCGTAAGGATGAGGTTGCCGTGGGAGAACATTTCAAAGATGAGCAGGAACCTTTCCGCTTTCTCCAGCTCGAATACGAGAACCCTGTCCAGCCCATACTGCATTATGCTCTTGACCCTTGCCCCTTCAACATACTTCCTCAGCGCCATGACAAAGTTTGAGGGCTTCTGTGGTGCTTCCTTTATATACTGCGTTATGTTGATTCTCTCCTTGAGTTTGCAGAAAACATCAACATCTCCGCACTGGGGCGAGTGGAAGCGCAAGCGGAACTCGTCATTTCCAACCTCGTATATTTTAGTGAGCCTTGCCCCAACAAGTATCTGCAGCTCCTTGCATATGCAGAAAAGTTCTAGGTTTGCTATTTCCCTCATGCGAAAAACCTGCGCAGTAAGTTGTATATATCTTTTCATTTTAAAACCTCTTGGGTGTTTCTTTGACTCAAATGAAGCTAGCCAAGAGGGGAGTTGTAACTTCCGCAATGAAGAGAATTGCAAGGGATGAGAAAGTCGACGCAGAAAGAGTAAGGAGTGGAGTTGCAAAGGGAAGGATAGTCATCCTTGAGAAAAGGGATAAGGTTTGCGGAATTGGGGCTGGTCTGAGAACAAAGATAAATGCGAATGTCGGCACTTCCACCGATTTTGCAAAGGTTGATGATGAGATTAAGAAGGTAAAGGCAGCTGTTGAGGCTGGTACTGACACAGTTATGGATTTGAGCACTGGGGGAAATTTGGAGTACATTCTTAAGAAGATAATCAGAAGCTCCGCTGTGCCTGTTGGGACTGTCCCTGTTTATTCTGCCTTTGTAAGATCTTTCAGAAAAGGTGAGCTGCCAAGTGAGGAGGATCTGTTCAAGGCTATTGAGAGGCACATTAAGTTGGGCGTGAATTTTATAACTGTGCATGCAGCTATGAGAAGAAAGGGTGTTGAGCTCACAAAAAGCAGGTTGATGAGAATTGTTAGTAGGGGAGGATGCATGCTTGCTGCATGGATGATAAAGAATGACAAGGAGAATCCGCTTTACACAAATTTTGATTATCTGCTGGAGCTTGCTGCCGAGAAGGATGTTGTTATAAGCTTGGGGGATGCTCTCAGGCCTGGCTCTCTGAACGATTCAACAGACAAGGCGCAGATGCATGAGCTCATAACGCAGGGAGAGCTTGTGAAAAGGGCTCATCAAAGCAATGTATCTGTTATATGCGAGGGGCCTGGTCATGTTCCCATGGACAAAGTCAAGGCGAACATAAGGCTTCAGAAGAGCATCTGCTCAGGAGCCCCCTTCTATGTGCTCGGTCCTCTGGTTACAGATATAGCAGTTGGCTATGACCATATAAGCTCTGCAATTGGGGGGGCTATTGCTGCAGCAGAAGGGGCTGACTTCCTGTGCGTTGTCACTCCCAGCGAGCATGTCGCACTGCCAACAGTTGAGGATGTGGTTGATGGAGTTGTTGCAATGAAGATAGCCGCGCATGCGGCGGATATTGCCAAGAGGATGGATAACGCTGATGATCTGGAGATGAGCAAAGCAAGGGCAGCGCTTGACTGGAAGAAGCAGTTCCAGTATGCGATATATGACAAGAGAGCCAAAGAATACAGGAGAAGAAGAGGCAGCAGGAGCAAGGCGTGCAGCATGTGCGGTGACTACTGCGCTATAAAAATAATGAAGGAGCTGGAGTGAATTCAGCGAACCGTGAGAAGAAGTGCGATTACCCCTGCCAGCATTGATGTAACTATTATAGGTATACCTCTACCGCTGAACTCCTTTGACGCAGTAGTCAGGAGGGTGAAAATCTTTGCCAGCAGGCTTGCGAAGCACCCAATCATTATCACGTATGCGCCGGTTATGTTGTTTATTCCCCATATCGCTTGGTTTGATGAGACTGACGCAACTACTGACGCGCTGCTCACGAGCCCACCTATGAATGCCGCTATCCCTATGCTCCTTGGGCTGAACTGCGAGACTGCGTAGACGAGGAGCATAACCCCAAAGAGAACTGCGCCGAATTTCAACCCTGCAGTGACGGAGAAGGGCTGCTCGAAAAGGAGCTCAGTCTTGGAACCTTTCGGACCAGTGTTAATGAAACCCTGCACAAGGAAAACCAGCACCATTGCAATAATGGGAATCGCAACCAGCGAGAATATCTGGGAGGAGAAAAGAGCAACCAGGAGGAGATTTCTCAGCAGCATTGCACTGCTGGCTGTTGCAAGGCTTGTAAGATAAAGCGGCGAGGGTTTTTCTTTTGATTTCGATGCAAGCGAAGCAACGGTTGCAACCGAGTTTATCAACCCTCCCAGAAAGCCTGTCAGTGGCAGCGCCTTATGCCCCCAGAAACGCAAAAGAATGAAGGAGAGGAAAGAGATCAGCGATACTATTATGACGATGAGAAGGAAAGATTGCAGGTTTATCGAGAAATTGCCGTATATATTCACGGCGTTTGATGGTAGTATGGGGTATACTATAAAGCAGACTATACCAAACTCAAGCGCATCTGCAATTTCGTTGTCTCTGAGCTTCTTCACAAAAAGATGCGAGTAATCCCTGCTGATGAGGAGTATTGTCGCCAGTATTGCTCCGCTTATTGCTTCAATGTAGAGGTCAAACCCTATGAATACTCCAAGTATGAATGCAAGGGGAAGAGTCAACACTGTGGTCATGCCTAGCGCTTCAAGCTTCTTTGCCCTAAAGTAGTAGAGCAAAAAGGTGTAACCTATCACTGCAAGCAGGCATAGGTAGGGCACATAGACTAGGTTGTTGGATAGTTTTGATATCATCACGCTAAGGGTTCCTAGCAGTGAAATAAGCGCTATTGTCCTGACACCTGCTATTCTTTGATGTTTGGTATGCTCCCTCTCGACTCCTATGAGTGCCCCAACAGCTATGGAGAGGAGTATCTCTTGCAGGAATATCAGATTTCCGCTCATTTTTTCCTTCCCTCGGCTTTGACAACCTTAACAAACTCCTTTATGGTCTTGCCAACATTCCTGGAATTCTGCGCGGCTGTTCCAATATGTATTGCATCCGCCCCTGCTTTAACTATATCGCCTGCCTGCTGCTTTGTTTTTATTCCACCGGCGACTATGTAAGGGACAGAAATGGCTTTCCTCACAGCCCTAACCATGTCAAGCGGCACAGGGCCCAGCTCTGATGCACTGCCAACATCCGTCACTATGAACCTGCTACCTGCGTACTCGCCTGCAAGAGCAAGCAGTGCTGCTATGTGAGATTTGCTTCTCGGAACCTTGTTTGCATCCCCAACCCAGCCGACAGTTCCGCCGGGCTCAACAACAATGTAACCAACTGGCAGTGCTTCTATGCCAAGCTGCTTGACTATCGGGGCTGCAAGAGCCTGAGCCTGGGATATCCAGTATGGGTTTCTTGAATTAAGGAGCTGCATGAAATAAACTGCATCAGCTGCCTTTGTCAGAGTACCGGTATTCCCGGGGAAGAGCACTATGGGCACATTTACTTTCTCCTTTATCCTCTTTGTCACTTCATCGAGTATATCACCTTGGACACCTATGCTGCCACCAATGAGTATGATATCAGCGCCTGCCTCGCATGCTTCGCTCGCAGTATCAACTGCCCTCCCAAGGCTTGGATAGTCCAGCGGGTCTATCAGCACAAAGAGCAGGGCGCCATCCCTCTCGATACCATCATGTATGTATTTTTCCACCTTTCCCATGCTCCTCATAGAAAGCACCTCTTCTGTAATACTCCACCATCTCTTTTATACCCTCCTCAAGCCTGACCTGGGGGGTATACCCTAGCTCCTTCTTTGCCTTTGAAATATCAAAAACCCTATGGGAGGAGAGGACTGCTATATCCTCCATCGTGAAACTGGGCTTTTTCCCTCCCAGGAAACTCCTCAAGGATGAGAGCTGCGCTTCCAGCTCAAGGAAGAAGCGCGGTATATTCCTGTGGGGTGGTTTAACACCAAGCTCCTTTGCCGCAATTTCAAAAATTTCCTTCTGCGTCATCTGCTCCCCGCCGGTCATTATGTAAGTCTGCCCAACTGCCTTTTTGCTCTCTGCAGCAAGCAGGAACGCCCTTGCAACATCCTCCGCGTGGACGAATGGTATGACATTGTTACCAGAATCAATTACCCTCATCCTATGATGCTTGAGAAGTTTAAGAACTGGGAAATATCCCTCATCAAACCCCTCCCCGTATATGACTGCGGGGCGCACTATCACAACTGGCAGCTTTTTGCTGTACTCCATCACGACTTTCTCTGCCATCAGTTTGGAAAGTCCATAATCATCAGTTGGTATGCACTTTGTCTTCTCATCTGCCGGTATCTCAGCAAGCTCCTTGCCCATGACAGAAGTTGAGCTGCAGTATACGAACCTTTTTAGGTTGGGGGCAACCTCAACGCATGTTTTCAGGAGATTCCTTGTCCCCTCAACGTTCACCTCAAATAATTTTTCCTCTGAGCTTGCATAATCGACCAAAGCAGCTAGATGGAGTACTATATCTACGCCTTCAACGGCATGGCGTATTGTTTGTATATGTGTGATGTCTCCTGGGAAAATCTCAACTCCTTCTGGGAAGGAGATTTCTGCCCCGGCCCTTGCAAGCGCTCTCACTCTGTATTTGCCATCGAGCAGCAGCTTCAGCAGGTGTCTGCCCAGCCTTCCGCCAGCTCCGGTAACCAGCACGAGTGGCTTATGCGAGAGGGGCTTCTTTCTGACCTCTAATTTTTTCTTCATGCGTTCATATTCAACTTATCCGGATATTTAAATCTGCGCCGCTTAGCGTGTGATCAGATAGTGCACTCTATCCGATTATGGCCTGGGCACAGCATTTTGTAGTCCAGCTTCCTCAGCCTTTCAAGAGATTTCATAAGCTCACGTTCGTTACCACCCACAAGGTCTGTCCTGCCAAAAAATCCATCTGCAAACATTGTGTCTCCTGAAAAGAGGGTTTTGCTGTTTCTGTCAAAGAGGGATATGGAGCCAGGGGTGTGGCCTGGAGTGTGGATCACCTGCAAATCAAACATCCCAAACTTCAAGGATTTGAGATTTAGCTCAGCAAGCTTAGGCGGTCTCGAATAATCTGGGAAGGGGGAGTTTAGCTCATCCACCATGGAGAGGTCGGCTCTATGCAGTAAACCGGTCCTGTCAACATAACGCATTCCGCCAATATGGTCGAAATGTCCATGGGTGAGTACAACTCTGCTCAACTCCACTCCTCTGAGGGCTCTCTCTATCTCATCCAAGGTGCTTCCATCGCCGGAATCTATCATCAATGCTTTTCTCCCTTCGACAAGCAGGTAGATATTAGAGCATAAATCCGCCCCTTCAATCATCAGCAGGTTCTCCGCAATCCTTTTCATAAAGAGATTTATTAGTTTTCGGTTAATAATGCATTATGCTCGAATTCTTGAAGGAGCCGGCAAAGATAAGGAAGACTATAATAAAAGAGAAAAAAATAAGCGAGAAGGAGCTTTCCGAAATGGTGAGGAATAGGCAGGAGCAGTTCAATGGACTGATAAATGAGACTGCTGCGCTCTACTCAATAGCTCAGGAGCTTGGGGTGGAAGTCAGAGTTGAGAAGGGAGAGCTGGTATTCACAAATATTTCTGAACTGTCGCCAGGTATGGAGAATGTAAACCTTCATGTCAGGGTGATGGGAATTCTTGCTCCCAGAAAGTTCGAGAGGAATGGCAAGGAAGGGAGGGTCTGCAATATTAGTGTGGCAGATGAGACTGGTGAAGCGAAACTGGTCCTCTGGAACAAGGATGTGGAGCTTGTTGAGAAAGGTGTGATAGAGAAGGGGGATATAGTTGATGTGCTTGGAGGGTATGTCAAGGAGGATATAGGAGAGGTGCAACTTCCTATGGGGGGGCAAGTGCTGAAGGTCAGCCAGAGGAAGAAGCTACCTGAAGTTGCAAGCAAACTCATGAAAATAAGCGAGATGCAGGAGGGGATGAATGGAGTGGATTTCGTTGCAGAAATCCTTGAAGTGGGAGTGGTTAACTCCTTCGAGAAAGAAGGTAGGATGAAGCAGGTATCATCAATGCTTATTGCAGATGAAAGCGGGAAGGCAAGGCTCACGCTATGGGATAGCAATGCAGAGCTGGTTGACAGGGCAGGGAGCGGTGATGTTATAAAGGTGGAGAATGCATATGCGAAAAAAGGCCTTTCGGGTAAGGAGCTGCATGCGGATTGGAGAAGCAGAGTGATTCTAAACCCGCGCAATGTGAAGCTGCCTCCGGTTGGAGGCGTAGTTGCCCGAGTGAAAATAGCCGAGCTCAAGGAGGGGATGCTTGCTGAAGTTGAGGGCAGCATTGCAAGCGCCGCAGCCCGCTACGATGAAACCTGCAGCAAGTGCAAGGGGATTTTATACGACGACTCGTGCGTAGCATGCGGTTCAAAAGAGAGTAGCTTGAAAGTTGTTGTGAATGCATTGCTCAAGGACGATAGCGGTGAGATATGGTGCGTGCTTTCTGGCAGATATGGGAAGAATTTTCTTGGGGTCAAGGAGATTCCAAGAGACGTCAGGGCAGAGAGTGTTCTTGAGCTGAAAGGGAGCGAGCTGATCGGTAAAAGAATCGTTATGAGCGGAACTGCAAGGCGGAACAGGAATACTGGAAAGCTGGAGCTGTCTGTGAGCAGAGTTGTATGATGAGAGCTGGAAAGTTACCCCCTCAGAGCCTTTAAAAAGGCAGCTAACTTGAACTAATCGATGCCCGAATATTACTTTGACACAGAAGTTGCATGCGAGGGGGAGGAGTATGAGCTTTTTATAAGAGGAGAGAGCGAGCTGCATCCGGAGAGATACAAGCTCATTACAATCCAGTTCCAGAAGCTTGATGATTCAGGAAATCCTGCAGGACCACTGCAGGTGCTGAAGGAGTGGGAGATTGGGGAGGAGGAGATGATAAGAGGGTTTTCAAAACTCCTCAACCCAAAGAGGGTATGGCAGTTCATTCCAGTCGGGCAGAATCTCACCTTTGACTTGGGCATGCTGAAGGCACGAGCTGCAAGGTATGGAGTAATTTATGATGGATGGTTCCTCTTCACCCAGCTCCCGAGGATAGATCTAAAGGATATCTGCCTTGGGATGAACGGGTTCAAGTTTGCTGGAAGCGGGCTTGACAAATTCTGTAACAAGCCAAGGGATGGGGAGAAAGTTCCAGCGTGGTATTTAAATAAAGAATACGAAAAAATATCGGAGTATGTGAGGAGGGAGGCGGAGGAGTTCATTTCTTTCTACGCTAGAATCAAAAAGACTCTTCCAAAATTCAGGCTCGACAATGGTTTTTATAATGGGGTATGAGGTGTTTTTATGGCAAAAGAAGAGAAGAAAGTCAAAAATCTTGAAGACCTGCCTGGAGTGGGGGAGGCAACTGCAGAGAAGCTGAGGAAAGCAGGT
>JAPLWV010000049.1 GCA_026396385.1 Microcaldota archaeon
AAGAACAACGCAAGCATTTCGCTCAGTTCATCCATCGAAAACACCATTGCAAACAACACCATAACTGAAAATGGTAATGGAATGGATGTATACAACTCCACCTACAACACCATTTCAGGCAATGACATAGAATCAAATAGCGGTGGTGGTTTGAAGATAAGCAACTCCGGTTCCAATGAGTTCATAAATAACGTGATAAAAAAAAATGGGATAAACGGCGTATATATTGAATCCTCAGATGGAAACACCGTCAGCAGGAACAAGATAAGCGGCCATACGCAGTTTGGGGTTTACTGCTATAATTCCAACCCCACATTCCTTGGGAACGATATTAGCGAGAATGGGAATAACTGCGACGGCTGCAGCGGATGCAGCTGATGCTCACCATGGAACTTTTTTTAGACCAAGTCTATTTGCAACTATATTGCTGAGAACATGGAGCAGATAGGTCAGCACGACTAGGAAAACTACGGAATCCACTGCCAGAAGACCATCAGGCAG
Organism: Microcaldota archaeon; assembly: GCA_026396385.1. GTDB lineage: Archaea > Micrarchaeota > Micrarchaeia > Burarchaeales > Fermentimicrarchaeaceae > Fermentimicrarchaeum. The sequence continues at coordinate 502 of JAPLWV010000049.1, forward strand.
GTAAGGGAGGGATAGCAGCATTGCAAAGAGGAGGAATGAGAGCTGATCAAGAATGAGTGAAGGATGCCCCCTTTTAATTCCCATTCTTCTCTTAATAAAGCTCCCAGCCAAGTCTCCAAGCATTGTTCCGATAGAGAGGGCAAAGCCTAGAGCGGTGAAGTTCATGAAAAGGGAGGGCGGTATAACCGCGGAGTAGCACAGCTGAGCCTCCAGCAAACCGGTTAGGCTTCCAAAACAGAGCCCTGCAAGGAGACCCCTCCATGTTTTCCCGTCTCCAAGTATCCTTCCACCACCTCTGAATTTCATCTTGAAGTCAACAGGCAGGCCACCGCCGAATATGACAGGTGTGGAATTTGCAACGTATGCTGGGAGTATGAAAAGCAGTATCTGAAGAATATTCATTATACCACAATATTTATAAGGTGAGAAAGGTATTTATTAGAGTATGAAGAGCAATGAGATCTTAGTGGTATTTGCGCTGGTTCTTATCGGAGCTATGATGTTTATAGCCGTGCTTCTTGCAATATACGCGGTGTATGTTCTAGCAACCCCGCGTGAATGCGTTGGTTTGATTAGCGTTGATGGTGAAATAAGCACAAAGAGCCAGAGCGGCGGGCTTTTCGGAACCCCCACAATTGGCTCAGAGGACATTGTGAAGCAGATAGAGGATGCTGAGAGCAGGAGTGATGTGAAGGCAGTAGTCTTTGAAGTGAACTCTCCAGGTGGCTCGGTTGTTGCAAGCAAGGAGATATACGAAGCTGTAAGGAGCATGAAGAAACCCAAAGTAGCATATTTCAGGGAGGTAGCGGCTTCTGGCGGTTATTACATATCCGCACCTGCAGATTATATCGTTTCAGAGCCTGATGCGCTGACTGGCAGCATAGGGGTTATTGCAACTTTTGAGGACATGAGCAGCCTGTTCAGCAAGCTTGGGGTGAACTACACAATAATGAAGTCTGGTGAGCTGAAAGATATGGGAAGCCCTAGTAGACCTATGACTGAGAAGGAGAGAGAAATCATGCAGGTCATAATAAATGATATTTTCGGTGAGTTCAGGAGAGTTGTTGAGGAGGGCAGGGGGGACAGGCTGAACAAAACTAAATTTGAAGAGATTCTTGATGCCAGGGTTCTGACAGGAAGACAGGCAAAGGATGTGGGGCTTGTGGATGAACTGGGCGATAAGAAAGAAGCTATCAGAGTTGCAGCTCAATTTGGAAATGTTAAATTCACCCAGGAACCAGATGTGTGTGACATGAGAAGCAGCAATCTAATCGGGGATATCTTCTCAAGCCTTGGGTATGGCATCACGTATACTGTGAGGGAGCTAGTTGGTGTTAATAACGTTAGGCAAGTTGGAGTCAGCTATACTTGAGCTATTTTCAAGTATTCTTTCTGATTATCTCTTCAAACAATGCGGTTATGAGATTAGGGGTAGTTTTTCTGGCCAGGGTTATAAAGGGTTATTCATACCTCAGCGCTTCTACGGGCATGAGCTGTGATGCTCTCCTTGCAGGGAAGAAGCCTGAAACAGCTCCAACTATTACTGAGAAGGACAATCCGAAGATTGCAAGTTCCGGTGATATTTCAGTTGGAACCCCAAAGTAGTTGAGCACAAGGGTTGCAATTCCTGCAAGCACAAGCCCTATAGCTCCACCCACGAGTCCGATGATACTCGATTCGAGAAGGAACATCTCAAGCACGATATTATCGGTAGCTCCTATCGCCTTGAGTACACCTATCTCCTTTGTCCTCTCCATCACTGACATGAACATCGTGTTGGCAATGCCTATCCCACCAACGAGCAGCGCTATTCCCGCGATACCAGAAAGGAAGAGCTCAAGAGTGCCCGTTATCAAGTTGACTCTCTCTGCTATAAAAGAGGGGGTCATTACTGTAAAATCTTCATTATCCTCACCCACGTGATGTAGCTGTCTCATCTTGACCGTTACCTGCTCACCAACTTTATCTACATCGTATCCATCCGCTACCAATACACCAATCTCATCAACCTGATTAGGGAGCCTTTGGTTTCCCAGAAACTCCCTCGCATCATCGAGTGGCATAGCAACCATGCTCCCCATAGTGGCTGAAAGTCCAGTGCTTTTCTTCGTTATGCCGACAACTCTAAAAGTTGTGTTTCCGATTTTTATTAGCTGGTTAACGTTGATTTTATCTTTAAACAGATCGTTTGCCAGGGTGTAACCTATAACTGCCACGTGTCTTTCATTCTCCTTGAATGGTCTCCCTTCACCAACCTCTATAAGTGAGGTGAATGAGAAAACATTTGGGGTCCAACCGCCCCCAATTGCATTTGCAGTCTCGTTCTTGTACTGAACCGGTAGTCTCATAATTTGGAGCTCGTACATAATATCCGTAACTCCGGGGATTGCTCTTAAAGCACTTCCATCCACTGTGGTCACCTTGCCAGTAGTGCCCCCCATTATGCTCTGTCTCAGGCTTCCAGGAGTTATGGTTATCCAGTTCCCCCCAAGCATTCCAAGCTGGTCCATTATGAAATCATTGACTCCCTGAGCAACTGATATGAGGGTGACTATCGCGGCTATACCTATGACTATACCAAGGATGGTAAGATAGCTCCTCAGCTTCCTGCTTGTGAGGTTCCTTACTGAATAATCCAACAGGTCCAAGTGTTGCATCTACTTCGCCTTCTTCTTGAGGTACTTCTTGTACACGAAGTATCCGACCGTTCCCACCACGACGACTATCAGAATTATTAATGTTAGACTCATTCCTGCCGCCGTCTGCGTCAGGGCTGCGATGTCTGATGACACGACTTCCAGCATCACGTCCCGCGTTATATTGTACTCGATGTTATATGCATCCTTGCAGCGCATTGAAACATGTAGTGGATACATGCCTGGCTTCAAATCTTTCTTGGAATAGATAGTGTATTGGACGCTTGTGTAGTCATCTATGTTCAGGCTACCGATATAGCTTGTCGGGGGATCAAGAATCTCAAAAGAATCGCTTGTTAGCATCACTTCGAGCGCTCTTACATTTATACTGCCAGTGTTTGAGAACTGCATCGAAAGCGAGTACTTATTCCCTGAAGATATCGGCGATGGGTTTGTATTCGGAGTTATGGTTATCTCGGGGGTAGCACCCACTTCGACACCAACCTGCTTCGGTATTGCGGTCTGCGTCTCACCATTGACGTTGAGGTAGTTGATGGTTATAATGAGAGGGTAGTAGCCTGCTGGTGTGCTTCCACTTACTCCAATTTCGAACTCCATTTGCTCTTCGGAGCCCGGACTGATAGTATCAAAGTATCTTTCGGAAGAGCCAAGCGATGTGAAATACTGGGAGGCTGCTGAGACAGTGACCTTTGCTGAGTATGCCTTGCTGTTACCGTTATTTGTGATGTTAACTGAGAACCGCGTCTTATCCCCTGGTGATAGTGGTTTTTTGTCAGGTTGCGCGTCAACTAGGAAGTCAACCGAGCTCTTCGCCACCTGGACAGGATTTATGTTTATTGTTGTCTGCTGCAATGCTCCCTGCGGGTCCTGATATGCCACGGTCAAGGGTATCGACTGAACTCCTGAGCTTACCGACGCACTTGCAACAATTGGGATGGTGAAAGATGCGTTGCTGCCGCTCGTAAGGTCGCCCAGTGAGAGCTGGGATACCCCATCTAGAAAGAATGATGCTGAATTCACAGTTACTGCTATCTTCGACACACTACCTCCGTCATTCGTTATCTGCCCATTTACTGTGAAACTCTGCCCTGGCGTTATCTGGTTAAGTGGTGCGAAAGAGAAATGAAATATCGGCGGGTTTGTAACATTTATAG
>JAPLWV010000045.1 GCA_026396385.1 Microcaldota archaeon
GAGGCTCCAGAAGTACCAGCAGGCAAGGGAGCTTGAGATGCAGAAGAAGTTTGCGCTCAAATACATCGTAGATGCACAGGCATATGAGAGGCTGATGAATGTAAGGCTGGCAAACTCTGCCCTCTATGACCAGATAGTAAGTCTGCTGATATATCTGTATCAAAACAAGCAGGTCAAGGGAAAAGTGACCGATGAACAGCTGAAGGAAATCCTTGCGAAATTAACCGCAAGAAAGGAGTCTGAGATAACGTTCAAGAAAAAATAGGTAATACTATGGGAAGCGTAAAAAGCACTGAGAAGAAGATTGCTCTCGGAGCAGCAATAAGGAAGAACAAGAGAGTGCCCCTCTTCGTTGTGGCTAAGACAAACAGGCGCGTGAGGGAGAATCCACACCAGAGGAACTGGAGGAAGAAGAAACTTAATCTGCATATCAAGTAGGTGAGCCAATGGTTGATGAGTTAGAGAGGATATATACTGTTCCGCTTCGGGATGCTTACAAAACAGTGAAGACGAAGAGGACTTCGCGTGCTGTCAAGATTCTCAAATCTTTCCTTGCGAGACACATGAGAACTCAAGAGGAGAGGGTGAAGCTCAGTGCCGAGGTGAACTCTCTGGTTTGGTCGAAGGGCATGGAGAAGCCCCCGAGGAGAATAAAGGTTAAGGCTAAGAGGGATGCGAAGGGTGAGGTGACAGTCAACCTCATAGAAGAGCCCAAGCAGGAGAAGCCGGCGAAGAGCGAGGAGAAGAAGGGGTAAGTAAATGCATGTTGCGCGGGCAGCCTTCGAGGGGAACCCTTTCATAGGAATCTTTGCAAAAACCAATGACTGCCTCACGCTTCTTCCAAAAGCTACAAGTGAGAAATTCAAGAGAGTATGCTCCGAGGTTCTTAAGACCCAGGTTATAACCGCGAGCATTGCAAACTCCGATCTGCTTGGAATATTTTCTGCGATGAATTCTAATGGAATAGTGCTCCCTTCAATGGCGTACGAAAGTGAGGTGGCAAGCCTGAGAGAAGCGGGCCTGAATGTGGTGGTTATCAACGAGGAGAGGACTGCGCTTGGAAATAATGTGCTGGTGAACGATTTCGCATGCATGATAAACCCTGAGGTGAGTGCAGAGAGCGCCAAGTCCATCAGCGACTGCTTTGGGGTGGAGGTTGTCAAGGGCACCATCGGTAGATACAATACGGTGGGGTTCGCCGCTGTGCTGACAAACAAAGGAATACTAACAAGGACAAATGTTACTGATGAGGAGCTTTCTTCTCTGGAGGAGCTCTTCAAAGTTAAGGGTGCTGTGGGCACTGCCAATATGGGCGTGTCGTTCGTTGGGCTGTGCATGCTTGCGAACAGCAACGGGGCTGTTGTTGGTGAGACAACAAGTGGGTTTGAGCTGAATAGAATAGACGAAGCATTGGGGTTTATCGGGAGGTGATTTGGTGACAATTGTGAAACTCGACGAATTCAGGATGCTGGATTTCAGGGTTGGGCAGGTGGAGAGCGCAGAGAAAGTTGCAAATACCGATAGGCTCATTAGGATGATTATAAATATAGGAGGAGAGAAAAGACAGGTTATAGCAGGAATAGGCAACAGCTATACTCCAGAACAGCTCATCGACAGGAAACTCATGGTGCTCGTGAATCTGGAGCACAAGAAGTTCAAAGGGCTTGAGTCCGAGGCCATGCTACTTGCCGCGGACTGGGAGGATGGTACTTCGGTCATTTTCGTGGGGGATGATGTCCCAATCGGAACTAGAGTGGTGTGATACTATGAAATACGCGGTAGACGGATGGATGCTCCTGGGAAAGGAGCAGAGGAAGTTCCACAAGGAAGTGGAAGCTGAGAACCAGAAAAGGGCTCTTGAGAAAGTTTATGCAGAGCTTGGGAGCAACCATCGTTTGAACAGAAAGGAGATAAAAATTGAGTCTGTCAAGGAGGTGGGGTGATGGCGGGTAGGGATGAGCTTGCAAAGATTGCCTATGAGATGCAGCTATACCGGGAGGAAGCCCAGGTGCTGCAGCAGCAGTTAGGGAACCTGCAGTTGAATTATGCCTCGGTTGAACTTGCAATACAGACTCTTGAGAATGTTGCCAAGCTGAGCAAGGGCGATCAGATGCTTCTGCCCATCGGCTCGGGTGCATACATTAAATCCAAGGTTGAGAACAACGAAGTTGCACTTGTGGATGTGGGTGCAGGAGTTGTTGTCGAGAAGCCCATTCCGGATGTAGTGAAGTTCCTAAAATCAAGAATGAATGAGATGGATTCGATGAGGGAAAAGCTCCAGAAAAATTTCGGGGAAGTCTCCAATAGGATGAAGTCCCTTGAGGAATCTGCAAACAAGCTCATGGAGAAGTTAAAAAGTGCTCAACCTCCCAAGGACAAGGACGTCCATCAGGAGTACAGGTAGGGTCAAATTACAAAACCGGGCGAGAAGAGATGTTCAACCTTCTGAAAAATAAGCTCTCCTCGTTTGTCAGCTCTCTTTCTAAAAAACTTGAGGAGAAGCCGGAGGAGCCAGCCAAAGCGCCAGCAGAGCTCATGGAGAAGCCTGTTCAGAAGCCAAAGGAAGACAGAAAATCAGAGGTGAAGCTCAGCCTTGAAACAAGGGTTAGAAGTGTGCTCTCACCCGAGGTTGAGATAAAGGAGAAGGATATCTCAAGCCTGTTGGACGAGCTTGAGTTCTCCCTGCTTGAGGCTGATGTTGCCTATGATACAGCCCGAAGCATAACTTCGGAGCTTAAGAAGAAGCTCATAGGCCTTCGCGTGAAGAAGAGCGAGGTGAGCAGAACAGCGAATGATATCATACGCTCAACGCTGCTCGAGATGATGGAAAAGGAGAAGCCGAACTTGGTTGAGCTGGCGAGGGCGAAGGCATCAAAAGGAGAGCCTTTTGTACTGCTTTTCCTAGGACCGAATGGCTCGGGCAAGACGACCTCAATTGCAAAGGTTGCGAATCTTCTGAAGAAAAACGGCATATCCTGCGTTATTGCTGCCGCGGATACCTGGAGGGCAGCATCGCAGGAGCAGACAGAAGTCTGGGCTGGAAGGCTTGGAGTGAAAGCCGTTGGAGGTCAGTACGGTTCAGACCCAGCCTCAATTGCATGGAATGCATCTGCCCATGCCAAGGCAAAGGGAATCAATGCAGTTCTCATAGACACGGCTGGGAGGCAGGAGACAAGCAAGAATCTCATGAAGGAGCTGGAGAAAATGAACAGGGTGGTGAAGCCGGACTTGAAGATATATATTGGGGAGGCTCTGACTGGAAATGCAATTATCGAGCAGGTCAAGGAGTTCGACAAGATCATAGGGGTTGATGCGGTAATACTCACCAAAGCGGATGTGGATGAGAAGGGAGGCGCAGCTCTATCTATATTCCATTCAACTGGCAAGCCCATCATCTATTTCGGAGTGGGGCAGGAGCTGGATGACCTTCAGGAATTCTCACCTACCTCTCTTCTTGACAACCTCCTCACTTGAACCACCAAGCCTTCTCCACAGAATTATCCCCGATAGAATTTGTACGGGCATTATCATAAGTGGTGGTATCAGCCATGCAACTGGCAGTAGGCATATGGTGCATGCTAAGATAAACGTCGCAATAGCAATCACTATCCCGATTACGAACCAGAGCAGGGAGTAGACTATGGCATCGCCCAGATTGGCATAGACGAGTTTTGCGGATCTTACTGCCGCCTCCAGAACGCTGCCGCCTCCCAGCACCATCTCAATTTCCAAGAACATCAGGAGGAAGTTTAGTATAAAAAAGACAGCGATGCTGATGGCGCATGCGAGAAGAACTATAATGAATCCGCCTCCCAAAAGAAGCCCGAAGTTCTGACTTTGCCTGAGGGCTATCAGAGCGGAGAGGTTCAGCAAAATCACTGCGATAAGCGGAGCAAATGAAACCAGCGTGACAACCAGCCTTGCTAATATGACGAGCACCGCATTGACTATCTGCTTCATGAAGTGGTCAGTCCAGCTTGAAATCTGCTTTCCTTTCGCCATCTCGTCCATTGGAGCGATTACGGCCATAACTATCAAGACGTTTAGCAGTCCCTCAACAATGCCGAGTATCATTTGCAGGATGATAGGGCTGATGCAGAATATCAGTATGAGAATAGCGTTATGCGTTTCAAAAGGAGAGCCCTCGTCGCATATGAAATTTCCAGGGAGTTGGGTAAAGAAGTTTATTAGGCCAAAAACAAAGGTTATGACGAATAAGATCCCGAAAGCAGTTACCACGCTCCTCCAGTTCTGCTTGTACAACTCATACGCTTCGGTTATTATCCTAAAAACATCCACCATCCGACCATCTCAAACTTCCATACCCACGATACCGAATTACCAGAAGGCTCCTTCATTCATACCGCACTAAATTAATAGTTGGATAGTATAAATCTATACCAACGCAGACTCGGTTATTTGCACCGCTAATACCTCGGTCCGCGCCTGAATCCCATGCGTCCTGTGAATCTCTGTCTCTCTTCAGTGCGGGCTGGAAACCTCGGTGCTGGAGTATTGGCTGGCAGGTTCCTCTCCTGCAGCGTAGTTCCTATAAGCCTCTCTATCTGGCCCAGCGTTCCCATCTCATCAGAATAGCATAATGATATTGCCTCTCCAACCTCGTGCATCCTTCCCGTCCTGCCGATTCGGTGTATGTAGTAATTTATATCATACGGCAACTCGTAGTTGAACACATGGGAAATCTTCTCCACATGGATTCCCCTTGATGCAACATCTGTGGCGACAAGTATCCTCATCGACCCATCCTTGAATGCCTCCATCGTCCTAGTTCTCTGCGCCTGGCTCAGGTCCCCCTGTATCCCCATCGCCTTTATCCCATTGTAGTTCAGTATGCTTGCTAGCTCATCAACCCTTCTCTTCGTCCTGCAGAATATCAAAGCTCTGTCAGGCTTGATCTGCTTCAAGAGGTACAGCAGTGCGCCAGCCTTCCTGCCTGATTGAACCATGTAGAAAGACTGGGTGACACCCTGGGCACTCTTTTCCGAGGATACGAGCTTCACGTGCTGAGGATAGCGCATATGCTTCTTCGCCAGAGAGAGTATCTCCTCCGGAAAATCAACGCAGAACATCATCACCTGCTTCCTCTGCGGAGTTGCAGCAATTATCATATCAATATCGCGGATGAAGCCCATTGCGAGCATGACATCGGCCTCATCAAGAACGAAGAAGGTTATTTTTGACAGGTCAAGTTCTCTTCGGGACATTAAATCCATGATTCTTCCCGGGGTTCCTACAACAATCTGCGCACCTGCCCTGAGCTTCTCAATCTGCGGCCCTATTCCCACTCCTCCGTAGGCAACAAGCACTCTCGCCTGTGTGTGCTTTCCTATTTTCTTGAAGTCGTTTCCAACCTGTATCGCCAGCTCTCTGGTAGGCGTTAAAACAATCGCCTGCACGAAAGGCTTAGAGTCAATCAGCTCGAGTATCGGTATAGCGAAAGCCGCAGTTTTACCAGTACCCGTCCTGGACTGGGTTATCAAATCCTCCCCCTGCATGATGTAAGGGATGGCCTGCTTCTGCACTTCTGTCAATTCTACGAAACCCAATTCCCCAAGTGCTTTGGAAATAGGCTCACTAAATTTAATATTCATTCAAAAAACTCCACAATTAGCGTCAGCTATTGTAATATTATTAATCAATACTAATTAATAATTCGCTATGCTGCGACAGGGTTTTAAATTCTGACCTTTCCAATTCTATGCCTTAGTGGTTGTATGCAGAGCCTTAACATTGCAGTGCTGGGAGAGGATGCGGAAATACGCGCAGCAGCAGCCAAGGCGCTCGGCAAGAAGGGAACTGTTGATGATATCTCATTCTACCACACAGTCTTCCAAGGAAAAATAATCACTGCCATAGATCCTCTGGCGTATCCCGCAAAATTTCCAGTGCTGCTCCAGACATTATGTCTCTCTGACTTGGTGCTTGTTGTTGCGGAAAAACCCTCCCCAGTTCTGGGGGAGATAATTGTTGCACTTGACCTTCTGGGAATGAAAGCTGTTTTTTTAAGCAAATTCGACTTGAAGCCCCTCATTACATCCACATCACTGAAAGAGAGCCGAATTTTCTCAGAACTGCAGGATGCAAAGGAGTTCCTGTTTGCGCAGGAAAGTCAACCTGTGCTGGGAAGTACACTTATACACCTAGACCACTGCTTTGAAGTAAAAGGAGTTGGAACTGTTGCTCTCGGGGTTGTCAAGCGCGGGGGGATAGCAGTGCATGACAAAATAACTGCCTACCCATCTGGAAAGGAGATTGAGGTGAAGAGCATACAGAAGAATGATGAGGATGTGAAATCTGCAGTCTCTGGAGATCGTGTGGGGCTGGCGCTGAAGAATGCGAAGTCGGATGAGATAACCCGCGGAGCCGTGCTTTCAAATGAGCGGATGCGTGTGGAGAGGGAGTTCGCATGCGAGGTGACTGCTTTGAAGTTCACAAAGGAACCGCTTGCCAATGGCGAGGCGCTTCACATAAGTTCAGGTTTGCAGTTCGAGCCGTGCAGGTTGGAGAGCCAGGTAGAGATAAAACCAGGCTCAACAGAGAAAGCAGTGATAAGGGCTGAAAAGCCAATTGCCTTCATGCAGGAGGAGAGGATGCCCCTGTGCAACCTCAATGCCAAGGGTCTAAGAATTGTTGGTATTGCAAGACCGATATAGTGACATGCTCCCACCCCTAAGGTGCGGGCTTCCTGCTCCATAGACGAAGCTGTTGCTTAATCTCTCTCCATCAGGGAATTGCAGGCGTTACTTCCCGTCTGCCCGACGCTAGCTCTTATGAGTATGTTGCGTGCAGCGTTGAGATCCCTGTCTATGTTTAAAGCGTTTCTGCCGTTGGCATTCAAAATCTCAGAAATGATGCAATGCCAAATGCAACTATTATCCCCCCCACAAAGAACAGCGCAACTGCCCATGGTTTACCCTTGAATGCATCCGGAAGGAGCTCTACAAGAACCACGTATAACATGGCTCCTGCCGAGAAACTCAGTGCGGGCGGGATAATAACAACTACTGAACTCAGCAGAGCATAGGCGAAGAGTGCAGACACTCCCTCAACGATACCGGAAAAAACCCCGTACTTGAATGAGCTTTGCACGTTCATGCCATAGCAGGCCAGAGGGGCTGTCACCATCATGCCCTCAGGTGCATCCTGCACCGCTATTGATGAGGTAACCAGCCATCCCAGAGGAGTTGAATGTGCGAACGCAGATGCGACCGCCAGCCCCTCCGGTATGTTGTGTATTGTTATGGTTCCTGCAATCAACGCCGCCTTCTTCTTTGAGTCGCTCATCTTTGTTCTTCTCAGCACAAAATGCAGGTGCGGCAGTGACCTCTCAACCGCAAAGAGCACTATAACACCCACCAAAAAGCCTATGACCGCAACCATGTCTCCAGTATGCTTCCTTGACTCAACGAACATCTCTGCTGCGGAGAATGCCATGACCCCGGCGCAGAAAGAGATGATATTTGAGTAATCGGCCTTTCCAATCTCCCTACCCCTAAAAATGAATATTCCCAGCGAGCCTAAAGAAGTAGCCAGGAATACAGTCAAAGCACCCAAAAGCAAATCAACAAACATATCAGCAAAACTCCATAGTTCATTCAGGCCGGGATATAATCAATCTAAATTTTAAGTTAGCGCTCACAACCAGTACTAATTCTAAATGAGAAATAATAAAAACATGAACATCCAATCCATATAATAGAAGGTGGCGGGTAATTCATTCCTGAGGTGTACTAATGGACGGGAAAATAACGAAATTCATGAAACGCAACTTCAAGCACTTCAACGCCGCAACTGTGGTGGATGCGGCAGAAGGTTACAAGCAGCTTATCGATTCTGGCGGCAAGATGTTCCTCGCCATGGCAGGAGCCATGAGCACTGCCGAGCTTGGCATCAGCCTTGCTGAGATGATAAGAAGGGATAAAGTTCATGCAATTTCCTGTACAGGAGCCAATGTCGAGGAGGATATATTCAACCTGGTGGCAAACAAGCACTATAAGCGCGTGCCATACTACAGGCAGCTCACTCCGCAGCAGGAGAAGGAGCTTGCTGATGCCGGCCTCAACAGAGTCACAGACACATGCATACCTGAAGATGAAGCTATGAGAAGAGTGGAGAAGGTCCTGCTTGCTCTCTGGCAGAAGCATGAGAAGGAAGGAAAATCCCTCCTTCCGCACGAGTACATGTACGAGCTTCTGCGCTCTGGCGTGCTTGAGAAGCACTATGAAATTGACCCAAAGGATAGCTGGCTGGTTGCAGCTTCCAAGAAGAACCTGCCTCTCTTCGTGCCTGGCTGGGAGGATTCCACAATGGGCAACATGTTCGTCTCCCAGACCATCAAGGGAGGATTGAAGAGCCTCTCATCAATGAAAAGCGGCTTGCACTACATGGATGAGCTCATCCACTGGTATACGAAGGAATCAGCAAAGCAGAAAATAGGCTTCTTCCAAATCGGAGGCGGAATCGCTGGCGACTTCCCAATCTGCGTTGTGCCCCTCATCAACCAGGACCTGGGAAAGAACGTGCCATTCTGGTCTTACTTCTGCCAGATATCGGACTCAACGACAAGCTACGGCTCCTACTCAGGTGCAGCGCCCAATGAGAAAATCACCTGGGGCAAGCTGGGCGTGGGCACTCCAAGATTCATAATCGAGTCGGACGCGGCCATAGTGGCTCCGCTCATATTTGCATACGTATTGGGCTGGTAGGTGAACTGCAGGGAGAGCAACAGAATATCAGAACCTGCTCCTTTTCACATAATGCGTGTGCAGAAGCTCCTCCGCCTTCCTGGAAAGCGGCTCACCCAACATCTCCTCATAAATCTTCTTCACAACAGGATTCTCATGTGACCTACGAAGAGTGGAGTTGCGGTCTGCAGCGTAGAGTGCTTCAGTCCTCTTTCTGAGTACGTCAGGGTCACGGTAGATGGGCTGCCCACCGCCACCAATGCAGCCTCCAGGGCACGCCATTATCTCTATGAAGTGGTACTTGTCCTTCTGTTCGATGAGCCTGCGAGCGTTTGCGCCTCCGTGTGCGCATGCGAACCTGAGTTCCTTTCCCTTCAGGTTTATGGCGCCTTCCTTTATCCCCTTCATGCCTCGTATTCCTGAGAACTCAATATTCTCCAGTTCCTTGCCTGTTGCTAACTTGTGCGCAGTGCGAAGTGCGGCTTCCATCACACCACCTGTCGCGCCGAAAATCACACCCGCACCGGTTGAGACGCCCAGTGCAGGATCAAAGTCCTCGTCAGGTAGGGAAGCGAAATCCACATTCTTCATTTTTATGAGCCTGCCAAGCTCTCGCGTAGTGAGCACATAATCTACTCCACTTTTCATTTCAGGGCGCGTGGACTCGAACTTCTTCGCAGTGCAGGGCATAATAGACACAACAACTATCCTCTTAGGGTCAATGCCCGCCTTTTTCGCATAGTACGTCTTAGCGAGAATGCCGAGCATCTCGTGTGGCGACTTGCATGTGGACATGTTTCCTATCAAGTCGTGATAGAAGAACTCCATCATGAGTATCCAAGCCGGGCAGCACGTGGTTATCATGGGTAACACTCCGCCCTTCTCAAACCTCCATAGCAATTCGCATGCTTCTTCCATTACCGTAATATCCGCGCCTAAATCAACATCAAATACCTTCTCGAATCCGCACCTGCGAAGCGCGGCAACCGTTTTGCCTGTGACAAGCGTGCCAGCTGGCATGCCGAAAAGTTCGCCAAGCGCAGCGCGAATTGACGGCGCCACCTGCGCCACCACGTGCTTGTCTCCATCATTGAGCGCCGCAACCACTTCCTCCACATGCGAGCGCTCTGAAATCGCGCCTACAGGACAGTTAAGTATGCACTGG
>JAPLWV010000039.1 GCA_026396385.1 Microcaldota archaeon
AGGAGTTAGGACGCCTGCGAGCTTCAGATCTGCCGGCCAAAACTAAAAAACAAATTGAGGACTTCGCCCATATCAGGCTAGCGAAGGGCTCAACCAAGCTTAGGGTGGTTAAATGTATGTGGTGCGTCCGCTACCTTGCGGGATGGCTTGGAAAGGACTTTTCTGAAGCGACAAAGGAGGATCTGATTGAGCTCGTTTCCTCTATGGATTCAAAAGATTATTCAGAATATACAGTTTACGATTTCAAGATTGTCCTAAAAACATTCTACAAATGGCTGAAAGGAGAGGATGAGGAATTCCCGGAAGTTATCAAGTGGCTAAAACCAAGACTGAGGAATGAAAAGCACAAACTACCTGAGGAACTGCTAACAGTTGAGGAGGTTGAAAAACTGGCAAACGCAACGACAAACCCACGCGATAAGGCCCTGATTTTAGTTTTATACGAATCCGGCTGCAGAATAGGCGAACTGCTTTACCTTAAACTGAAGAACGTTCAGTTTGACAATTACGGTGCGGTTTTGTTGGTGAACGGAAAGACCGGAAGCCGCCGGGTCCGGGTTATTGCAAGCGTCCAGGTTTTGGGCCAATGGCTTCAGGAGCATCCGGACAAGGACAACCCGAATGCCCCTCTCTGGCCCTCCAGGCTAGGCAGATATGAACCAATCCCGGTTTCCTACCCCTCAGTTCTTGCCATGCTAGACCGAGCCCGGAAGGCAAGCGGAGTCAAAAAGCGGATCTACCCTCATCTTTTCCGTCATTCTAGGGCAACTGCCTTGGCCAGCAAGCTTACAGAGGCTCAGATGAAGGAATACTTTGGCTGGACCCAATGCAGCGACATGGCTGCAATCTACGTGCACCTGTCCGGCAGGGATGTTGATTCCACGCTCCTGCAGATGTACTCCTTGAAGGAAACACCAGTTGAGAAGGAGCCTAAGCTGGATGTGAAGATCTGTCATCGCTGCAAGGAGAGGAATTCCCCCGGTCAATCCTTTTGCGGCAGATGCGGCAACCCGCTAGACGAAAGGAAGCTTCTGGTTGATTACAACGTGCAAGCCAACGAGCTGATGAACGCCCTGTTTCAGGATCCAGAGGTAAAGGAATTCCTAGCCCAGAAAATCGTTGCCATGGGCTTGGATAAGAAACTTGTATAATCATTGATCAGCCTAAAATCAATAATATACCGGAGGCTTGAGCTGCTCAAGAATGTTAGAGATGGAAAGCAGAACTTAAGAAAATAAATGAATCGGCTGCTCAAAGTCATTTATAAAGCACTGCGCAGTTCATCAATAATCTACTGGAGGCATAAGCTGCGCAATATTGTAAGTTCCAGCAACCAGAACCTTACAAAATCAACCAATCAGCTGCGCAAGTTCATTTGTAAGTATTGCGCAGCTCTAGACAACAAATATACATAGCATAGGAGCTGCGAGATATTACCTGTTCCAGAAACCGGAACCTTGTAGAATCAAAGAATCATCTGCGCAAAGTTGTTTATAAAGGATTGCGCAGCTAGCAAGTAAAAGTTATCCTTCTAATTTATAAAATTTATTTCCTCTTTTTGATGATTTTAACTCTGCTTGGCGTGAGCAGGAATTTTTCATTGTCCATCCTTGCGATATCCCCGTCTATCTTTATTGTGAATTCCTTCAGGTTGTTTATAATCTTCTTCAACTTGGTTGTGTACTTCGACATTGGGGCTATATTCATAAGGATTATATTTCCATTTTTAAGTTCCTCCTCGACTAATTTCATATCTGCTTCGTCTTCCAAAGCAACTGGCTTTATATAGACTTCGGCAGGCGCATGCAGAGCATCCACATTCTCAAGTTCTGCAGTATCTATGGTATCCAGGTATCCTTCACTATCACTATCCCTGCCGATTCCCAATACCCTGCCCAATTTTCGGAAAGGACTCATACTTCTCACCTCGTTTGTATACAACGGATAATTTCAGCATATTAATCTAGCTTGGCTTCTTTGGAGTAAATAACTTTCTTGAAAATTTCTTCCTTTGGTGTATCCCCAAAAAGTGAATAATATCCTATGCCGCAACCAACCTGTCCATTTTCATGTACTCTTGCCCTCCTTTTTTCGTGATTGTAGTGGCGGGACAATTGGTATTTGCTTCCGCCATGGAAGCAGGGGTTGCACATCCTGCCGTAGCATGGCTCCCCGCACGTTTTGCACCTGCGTGGCTTTTCCTGTTTTTTCATTTTCCCGCCCTTACATCTTGGGGGACTCCTCCAACCCTCTTGTCACTCATCTTCGCCAGGCAGAGTAGCCTTCCGTCGGAGAACTTCACCGAGGCAGGCCCTTCCTCCTTGCAGCACTTGGCGCACAGGTATATCCCTCTTCCCATAGAGGTGAGAGCGTCGTTTCCCACATCGCAGTGGCAGAAGGAGCATCTCCTTCCGTTTTTTATCACTTCAACCATCCGCCCACCTCCCGTAAGGGTAGGAAACCCAACCTGTTTTCTGCATTCTCCTCTTCATGCTTTTCTCCTTGACCTGTCAATCTTGCTTTGCGCATATCAAATCATCTACCAACCGTTTCATTGATTATTATCCTCTTTGCAGGCTCCCCATGTTTACTCTGTTCGTAGCGGTAAGCATGCTTGTGGGCAACTATCACATCCTCAACAGATTTGACATTCTTATAAAGCACGCTTTTATCTTTAAAAATTTTCCCTGCCTCATCTTTGCTAATCGTAGATAGCGGTTCTATAGTTATTCTAATAACCTCCCCCTTTTCTAAATCAATAATCAAATCTTGAACTTCCCCCAAATGTCTTCCGGAATCACTATAGACGCCCATCCCATACAGCCCAGAGAGCTTCATTGTCATTTTCTCACCTTTCACCCAGATTTTAATAAACTGCTTAAATAGGGTAGGTCCCGTAAACAATACATAACTTGCTTTCGCCGGGGCGCTACGCTAATGGTTATTTTTTATCTGGTCGCAGTATGCGTATATAGACAAGTTGCTTTTAAGCCTTTCGGTTATTGGACTTTGTAGAAACCTTATTTTTAAGAAGTAGCAAAATTTAGTTTCACCCAGCCAAAACCCTAACAGTATGCCGAATTCGGTCAACTCAAGCTTCCTTCTTGCCTTGCACCATCTCGATTGTACTTCTAGAAGAGGCAAGTTGTTAAGAGTGCAGAAAGGTATATATACAGGAATTGTATAACTATCTGGGGTGAAAATATATGAAATCCACCATGCTGCAATACGAAGGAAGCGTTGAGGAGGCAGTCGACAGACTGCTGCAACTTGGAGTCTTTAAGTCCAAGGCAGATATCTTCAGGGTTGGCGCGATGGAGCTTGCGGCAAAGTATGGAGTTGTCAAGACCAAAGAGGAAATTATTGAGGAGAGGATGCACAAGGATGCAGAGCCGGCATTACGCAAGCTGAAAACTGGTAGGGCAAAATTGCATAGAATTGAGGATATATGAGTTGATCTGATGCCTTCCGAAGACGAAAAATACGATGTCCTTCTTACTGATGAAGCACTCATAAGTCTAAACAGGCTCGACAAGCCGATGCGTGAGAGGGTAAAAAAGAAGTTGGAAAGGTTAAGCACACTGCGCCCCGCAAGGACACTCAAGAAACACGGTGACGTTTGGATTCTTGAGATTGGCGACTACCGTGCCCTATACCTGATTGACAAAAGCGCAAAAACAAGAACGGTTTTCTTTATCGGTGACCATAAGGAGTACGAAAAGAACTATCTGCTCATGTTCAAGTGAGTCGGAATTTGGCAGCCGAGCGACTTGGTCAGACTCTAGAATGAGTCTTGCCTTGCACCCCCTGCATCCCCTTTCCTTACATAAACATTTTATACCCCCCGAATGAATCATTATAGCATGAGAACCAGCAAGGGATTCATTTTCACTACAGATGCCATATTCGCTTTCTATCTCATAACAATTATGCTCTCCGTCCTACTGCTGCTCAGCTATTCCCCAAAAATATACACTGAGCAGTCTCAAACACTCGCAAAGGACATACTCAACGCAATGAATAACATAAAAATGAGTGATCTTGCTAACGATTCCAGATTCCCGTTTTCTGCAAATCTTGTCTACATGAAGCGTAACTCCGTATCCTCCTGGTCAATGTTCCTGCATACTCCTGAGCATAATAACTCACTGGTTTCGGTATATCCCAGAGACGCCAGTCTATTGTGGAATTCCGGTCCTGGTCTTGGTGGATCGGGGTTTACAGTTGATTCATCCCCGATAGTCTACAACGGCAAGGTTGTAATCACTTCAAAGAATGGAACATATCTGATTGATGAGAACACTGGGCATCAGTTCTGGTACCTTCCAATACCTGCAATCTCTACTCCCGCCGTGAGCAATGGCAGATTATTCATCGGGTCTACAAACAATATTTTTTACTCAATTGATGAGGCAGGCAACATTGTGTGGAACCAGACTTTCTCGGGCCCGATAATATCCTCCCCAGTAGTTCATAACGGTAAGGTGTTCTTTGGCTCGATGAACGGCAACGTGTATGCTCTGGATCAGTACACTGGCAATATTACTTGGTTCTTCACTCCTCCTAGTGGTAACATAAGCTCCTCTCCGGCGGTATCTGACAACAAAGTGTTCGTTGTTTCAAATAATGCCGTATTATACGCCCTAGATGAGGACACCTATGGGCTTCTATGGTCTTTCAACACATCCTATGACCCTACTCTGAGAACTGATGTTCCATTTGATCCCTCCCCTGCAGTTGCCAATAAGACCGTTTACTTCGGATATACCGACTTATTTTATGCAATTAACACTACAAATGGGAGTCTCATATGGGCCATACCCGCAGCTGAAGTTTATATGTACACATCATCGCCAGTAATCGACAACGGCATCGTATACGTGGGTTCCTCTTATGGTCTGGTAGTGATCAATGCAACTAACGGACTTATTCTTAGATATTCTGATATAGGCAGCACGATTGTAGCCACACCGCTTGTCGCCAACGACTCGGTAATAACGGTAACAATGAACGGCCTTCTCACCGTGAGATATAAAAGCAACTGGAGTACCATCTGGTCGTATAATATGGGTTCGAGAGTCTTCTCGTCTCCTGTTCTTGTAAACGGAAGAATCTATGTAATTACGGAGGATGGCAATCTATTCGTATTCGGCAACTGCTCGCTATGGGATGAGAATATGTCTGCGATGGACACCATTAGTGCTTTCTGGCTCATAGGCAAGAATTCATTGAATGTCAGTGAATCACTATGCGCCCAGGCTCTGGGGAAGGAGATGCTTGATTCAATGGTTCCGTCTAATTACGGCTCAGAGCTCGTCATAAAATCCGCCGGCATTCCTGGGCTGAGCTGTAGCGGCTCGCCATCGGATGAGAGCTCCGTATACACAAATGACTGCAACAAGACAAAATACCAAAGGATTTTAATACGAGATAGCAAATATATTTCTAGGGTAGTGCAGGAAGGCAGCACTATATACTACGCTCAAAATCCATTGCAGTTTGAGCTAAGAATATGGAACTGAGGTGTGGCATCACGAAAAAAGGATTTTTCTTCACTCTGCTCGTCTTCATATTCTTTTTCTTGGTTCTTATATCCGTTACAACCTGGAACAGAGTCCAAGAGCAGGAGGACCAGAATATAGTAATCGATGTGAGGGTTAGCAAAATGAATGAGTTTTCGAATATGGTAAGAGAAGATGCAATAAGAATGACCCACATAATCGGCCTAAATGCTCTGAAATCAGCAGCAAATTATGTTGCCAACAATAACAAGGCCTGGCCATACCTGAATAACTCAAATTGCCTGCTAGGCTCCTGCATATACGAGCTCATGTATAATGCATCTATCGAGGGTAACGGGACCTTTATAGACAGAAAGGGAATAGTGAAGAATTTCTCCAATTCAAGCTACATGGGGGCTCTTATCTTCCGCAACTGGGATCAGCAGATGATACAGCTCGCCAATAGCTCAAATTTCAATGCAAACCTATCGAGAGACAACATAGGGATATTCCAGTCAGACCCCTGGAGCGTGCAGATTGGGTACAACCTATACCTAAATGTGAGCGACAAGGCATCCGATACAGTATCCAGGTCAGAAATAATGCCAGTGCTCGTTGCCATTCCCCTCACCAACTATACTGTCGGTGATTGATGTGAGAATATGAACAGGAAATTCATTATCTTCATTGTCATGTTTGTAGTCCTCGTAAAACTAGCCCAAGCCGGACCGCCAACCTATTCCCAGAACTCAACCAATTCAACTATGAATGGAACGAACATCCAGCATAATCTAAGGTGGGCTTCTACAACTGCTCTGAGTGGCTATATCTTCCAGTTCTGCAATGGAATCTGGAATGGGACAAATTGTGGTGGCGCTGCAGGGAGTGGGAATTGGGCGGACTCTACTTTTACTAAATGCAAGAACATAACAATCAAGAATGCTGGCTCTTCAACTTTAACTAATTTT
>JAPLWV010000054.1 GCA_026396385.1 Microcaldota archaeon
TGTTTCAGAAAATCCTTCGCCATCCTGCAGTACGGACACGTAGGTGTCGAATAAACTTTCACACCCATATAAACACCTCACAACAATTTCACCATCAATATATAAATATACTTCCTCGAAGAAATAAAAAAGAAAATCACAAGCGATTAATTAATATACCACACAATAATATAGTTGGTGAGTATATGAGAAGAGAGATTCTTCTTGTGCTTATAATAATTGTTGCAACGGGAGCTGCATGGTGGTGGATGAATTCCAATCAACCTGAGAATCCAGTGCTTAAATGCCCCCGGGAATGCACGTATGGATGCATCACTCAGACTTCCACATGCAGGGCGCCGCCATGCCCGTCTAACTGTAACCTCGGTTGTATCAACGGGACAACTCAGTGCAAACCTTCCAATGTGTCAAATGTCTCAAATGTTTCAGTAGCACCCAAAGTTGGGAGGATAACAACATGCGGCATGGTGAATGAAACTTCCGAACTTGATTCAAACCTTTATTCTGACGAAACATGCCTTACAATTAACAATGACAGCATAACACTTGACTGCAGTAATAATCTTATAATAGGAAGCACCCAACCCGGTTCCTACGGAATCTATATCAAAGGCAGGAAGAATATCACATTGATGAACTGCATCATTATGAGCTACTCATCGGGAATCGTGGTCGATTCATCATCCGGAATTTATATATCCGGCATTGATAGCAAAGGGAATAACAACTCTGGAATTATCGTAAATTCCTCAAGAGATATCGCACTCGATTATACATATGCATTAGAAAACCAAGTTGGGTTTTGGCTTGTCTCTTCCTCCAATATAACGTTTAGTAATAGTCCAGCTGAGTCTAACACTGTGGGCATGAGGATGGAGTCTTCGCAAGATATCAAGCTTTTCAATAGCGGATCATGCGACTCAAGTTTGGATGATATGATATGCGAATCGACCATTATTTCAGCAAGTACCGGAAATAACTGCGAAGTAGTTAGTGGATGCGGCGGTGTAGTCTGCTCGCAATGTCATACGCATATTCAACCAGATGACACCATCAACCCCAGCGGTGGTAACGCTGAATAATGCCGGTACGCACATACCCGCTGACTAGGTATACTCTATTTGGACTTGATGGGTGACCAGCAAGAAACGCCGGGGATGGGATTTTTGGGCAACCTTTCGGTTTGAACCCATACTGCCCGGAAGGGCAACCAGATCTCGAGTCTGGCGCGTTGCCGGATTCCGCCACCCCGGCATTAAAAAACGTTATTTGCCGAGCTGTTTCACAGAGATTATGAATGAAGCGAGGCTCCACGTCTGGTACTGGGGGCATAGGCACGTTTTGCTGTTACCTGAATAAACCTCGCTTATCCCCCCCCAATTCTTGTCAAGTATAACTTTCATCAAAGGCTCAATATATATGTTGTATGCTTCCTCTTTATTTCCATTTCGTATCTCTGCCTTTACTGCAAGATAGTTCAGCCAGGGCCACTGCGCTCCCCTGTGGTAGCTCTGGTCACCTATGAACTCATCAAAGTAATCCAGCTCATCCGGTGAGAGGGAGCGTATGCCAATGCCTGCAAGCTTCTCCTTCACAAGCTGCAGTATGCTCCTTTCCAGCTCGTTTTCAACAATTCCGCAGTCAACCGCTATGAGCTGATTTGGAGTGAACTTGTCTATCCTTTCCCCATCGAAGTTTATTAGGTCTGCCAGCATGAAAGGTTTCTCGATTCCTGCAATATTGTTCCTAAGTTTGAACTTGTTGAAGGATTTCAGGGCATGCCCCCCAATGCTGGCCAGCTTACTTGAGAAATCTCCCCGGAATAGCTTTGAGTATAACATGCAGTCCTTTATGAAAAGTGCCTGAACCTCAACAGGGAATCCTTCTCTTGGAGTGAACTGCGTGTCCATCCATGATTCGAAAGCATTGCTCCGTATAAACCCATCCAGGTTCATGTACTCTCCGATAAGCCCCTCAAATGCGCTCTTCACTACCCCCTTCTTCATCTCGAAGAAATTTACGTCCCCAGTAAGCTCCACATACTCCGCAAGCCTTCTCAGAAGCCACAGCGTCCCATCACTTGAGTTGTAGCTCAGCGGCTGTATCTTGTTTGGAAGCTTGCCGTCATCCCTCTGCTTTCCCTTATCAATCCAGTAATCGAGTATTTTTTTGGCTGTGTCAAAAAGCCCTAATTCAAAGAACGCCTCAAGGGAAACTCCGGTATCCCTGGCCCATCCCTCGTCACCTGCAAACCACCTGTCCCCTGATGCCGGGAGCACAGAGTTATACTGAATCTTGATTAAGTTATAAACCGCAAGCCTGAATGCAGTCCTTATCTCCCTATCGCCAAATTCAAGCTTGTGCCTTTCTGATAATGATATCTCATCGCTCTCCTTCTCAAGCTTCAGCTGGAGATAGTAGTTCTTTATCCTAGCGAAATTCGAGACTGCTTCCTCCTTGCTTTCTCCAAAACCGAAGAACAGCTGTTTTGTTTCAAATTTTGCAGGAGCATACGCCCATCTCTCGTGGGTATCCTTCCTTCTCCAGTCATCGGGATATGCTTTATACCTGTACTGCTCGTCTATCTCGACATGCCCGCCCCCCACAACTGCATAGAGGGGGCCGCTTACGAGCAAATCCTCGCCAAGTACCTGGTACTCATAAGGACCTCCTTTATCCGCATACTTGAACCTCATATCAAACTCGGGCTGTATTACTACTGGTTTCGGGGTTGAGTACCTCAAGCTCATTGAGAATAAATCGTTTGGGATGAATATTTCTTCAACAGCTTCACAACCGTCAACCTCAAACCTTCTTACTACGGTAGTCAGGTCAGTCTCAAATGAGAGCTGGTTTTTGGGTGAGAGCTGGACAGAGCCAACTTCGGTGTTCCATCCTTCAAGAAGCTTTTTGCTTCTTATGAAAAGCCCATGCCATTTGGAAGGGTTCTGCACCTCCTTCTCCCTATGCCTCTCATTCCTGCACTGCTTTGTAGGAATTAGAAAAAACATTCCCTGCCCGTTGCTCACTAGGAAGTCCACCCCATCCTCAGGCTCTCTCTCAAATACTTCCATATAATTAGCTTTATATATCGGGAGTTTAAAATAGTTTTTATGAATCCACTCATAGTTTTGAATCTCAAAACTTATAACGAATCCGCTGGAGAGAAGGGCCTTGCACTCTGCAGGATTGCCGAGGATGTTGCGAGAAGCACCGGGGTATTAATCATCGTGGCTCCGCAGAACGTGGACTTGTTCAGAATTGCCAGGGAAGTGAGCATACCTGTTTTCGCGCAGCATATTGACTCAAACGGGCCAGGAGCTTTCACGGGAAGCATAACCGCAGATGCTGTCAAGTCCGCTGGCTGCAAAGGAACTCTGCTGAACCATGCAGAGAGGAAGATACCTTTTGAGAAGATGCAGCTGGCAATTGAGCTTGCTAGGAAGGTAGGGATAGAGACATTGCTATGCGCGGATTCTGTTGAAGAAGCAAAGAAGATTGCTACGCTCAGCCCGGGTTATATAGCGGTTGAGCCGCCCGAACTCATAGGCTCTGGGATATCTGTTTCAAAAGCAAAGCCAGAGGTTATAAGTGATGCTGTAAGTGAGGTAAAGAGGATAAATAACATCCCCGTGCTCTGCGGTGCAGGAGTCTCAACTGGGGTGGATGTCAGGAAGGCTGTGGAGCTCGGAGCAGATGGAGTGCTGCTTGCTTCTGCTTTTGTGAAGGCTAGCAACCCCAAAGCAGTTCTACTTGATATGGCGAACTCCATCAAGGCTTGAAGCTGTTGATCGAATCATTAAACTGTTTCAGGTATTTGTAGAAAGCCTGCTCTGCTGCTGTTGCTGTTATACTGTACCTTAGCTTATTGTACACAAAGAATACCTGCCTGCTTCTCACCTTTATGTTCATTGAAACGTAACTATAATCTATCTGCTTTGCGTTTATGTTTTGTATCATCGTATCGTTTTCTGATATCTCGGTGTAATTCTGAAGCAGCATACCCAGACCTGTCTTGCTCTTTGCGAAGTATATCCCTGTGGTCTCATCCCCATCGGCATTATCTGTCAGGATTATCATCTGCGTAGTGAAGTTATTCTCTGTCGCTCCAAATATAAAAATTTCTCCCTCCACAGAGCTCTCCTCAATAATCCAGTTCAACGGAGGTATTATAGAGAAGTTTCTGGATTTATCCACGTATGGCTCTCCCGGGTTTGGAGGCAGAGTGTCCACGAGCCTGAAACCGTCAAGTTCTATATAATTTCTGTTGGAAGTATCCACAACATTTATGGTTCCCTTCTGACCTTGGTAGTCTGACACGTTCCACACTATTCTCCGGAAAGGTGAGAATGGGTTGTCTGGTTCAAGATGGCGCACGGCAGTGTCATTTATTACCAAATCCACATAAATTTGATTGGAAAGTTGTCCTATAACCAAGAATTCCAGATAATCCTTGTTTATGAAGAATTGTTCGGATTGTAGGGTTCCCATCGCGCCCTTATCCATGGTTGGCATGTAGCTCGATACAAAATGTGAACCGCTATAGCCGGAGTAGGGTACATTCAGGTATAACCCTTGCGAATTTGCCAGATCACCATCCGAAGGCGCTGAGCCGAAAGCATTTCCGGTTGCATTCCAACCCGCGTATCCATCCTCAAAATCCCCGTTCTTTATGCCACCGCTTGGAGGCTGAGGACTGCAGTGGATTGTACCAGCCACGCAACCGTACTTGCAGTATGCTGGGCATATGACAATTCTGCATACGCTCGTTCCTGGCTCGCATCCGAATGGGCATGTTGCCTGGCATGTTGGCGCTATCCTACAGCTATCATTCTCGCATCCGAACGGACATATGTTTGTCCTGTAAACGCAATTTCCCGTATTGGGATCACATTCGCCGTTTGTATCCAATCTGCTTTCATCCGTACATTTATCCTTGCAGGTAACATTTGCACATAAATCATTCGGCGGGCTTATGCATGTAGTGTTATCGGAAAGGCACCCCAGATTGCATTCTGGCGGGCATACAGTCTGGTTGTTTGGCGGTTGGCATAAGGGGGAGGGGCATGGGCAACCCAAAAGTAGCATTGAGAGGAGTATCATACATATTGCTTCAGCTTTCATGCGAACCACCACCTAGATTATTGGTCTCTTGCTTAGATAGCGTGAGAGCGACAGCTTCTCGAAGGGCTTGCCTTTGAGCTTGCTCCTAAGCATAACCGTAAGCTCCTCCATTGCGAGCGTCTTCCTCTCCCCGCTCTCCCTTACCCTGACGCTGAATTTCTTGCTCTCCATCTCCCGGTCCCCCACCACCAGTACGTAAGGGACCCACTCCTTCTCAGCGTCCCTTATTTTCTTCTCAAGCGTCTCCTGCCTGTCATCTATGTCAAGGCGCACATCCTCAAGCTCGAGTTGATGCGCTATCTCATTAGCATACTCGACATGCTTGTCCGTTATTGGGACTACTCTAACCTGCGTTGGTGAAAGCCAGAGCGGAAGCATCGGGACCTTCTTGTTCGCTATCTTCTCCGCTTCACTCTCCAGCAGTGCGTATATTACTCTCTCTATGCTGCCGCTTATCGAGGTATGCAGTATCAGGAGCCTCTCCTTCTTCCCTTCCTTGCTGGTGTAGCTCAAGTCGTATGTCTCTGAATTTTCAACATCTATCTGCACAGTAGAAAGGGCGGATGCCTTCTTGGCAGAATCCACAAAATTGAACTCAAATTTTGTGATGAAGTAGGCATATCTCATATCAAACAGCTCTATCAATACGGGTTTGCCAACTTTCTTTATCATGTTCACGTACCATTCTTTGTTCTCATTGAAGAAGTCTTGCTGAACCCTAAAGCTAGTCTCAAACCCCAAACCCAGCATCTTCATCCATTCATGGCATTTTATGTACTGGCTGTCGAACTCCTGCTTAGCCTCTTCCATATTCCCGCATAGTGTGTGCATATCGGGCATCGTGAACGCCCTCAGCCTCTTAAGCCCTGCAAGCTCCCCAGACTGCTCCCTCCGGAAGCTGTAGCGAGTCAGTTCAAACATCTTCAACGGTAAATCTTTGTATGAAATAACCATGTCATGGGTCATGAGGAACTGCCCAAAGCAAGCTGCGAAGCGAAGGAAGAACTTCTTGTCATCGGACTCAACAGAATACTGTCTGGCTGGGAATCGATTCATGTATTTCTTCAGCGCAGGATGCTCGTAGTCATACATTATAGGAGTCTCAACTTCCATCGCCCCATAGTTTATGCAGAAGTCGCTGATTGCCCTCTCGAGCAGCTTCTTTATGAGCCTTCCGTTGGGCGGCCACCTGAAGTTTCCTGCATCGCTTCCAGGTTCGTACTGCGCTATGCCATGCTCCTTCATTATCTTTATGTGCGGAGGCTCTGCCTCATATGCTCTTACTTTTTCCGTCTCATACTTCACGAAGCTCTTGAAATCTTCCAAACCAGTATAATCAAACTTGTCAGGAGTGATAAGCTCACCTTCCGTTGTGAGAATGAAGTATTCTCTCTTTGTCTTCTCTTCAAGCTTCAGGGATTCTGAGACTTCCTGCTGTGGGGCAGGTGCCTTCTCATCCTTTCCAACTTTAATCTCTTTTGAAAGCTCGCTGAGAGGATGTCCTTTGCATTTTATTGTGAACTGCTTGTAGTATCCAAATGGAGCTCTTGCGACTTTGTACCTCCCCTTCTCCCTAAGTTTTTCTTCAATATCCCGGAGTATGGAAAGCGCTGCGTCAGGTGAAGCTGGATTTGAAGTAAGATGAACCCATGGGTATACAACTAGATTATCGGCATGGACCTTGCCAGCGACATCCTCTATTTCCGCAGATGTTCTCTCTGCAATCAAGCTGGGGTTGCCCTCGTCCTCCTTCTCAACAGACACGAAAATGACTAGACATTCGTCTATCCTTCTCTCAGCAAGTTCTGCTTGCTCCGCTTTCGGAATTGCCTTTTGAAGCGGCTTGTACTCGATGAAGTCAGAGTGTATTGCCAGCAGCCTCATATCTATCCACTAGAGATTTGTTGGAGTATATTATAAAACTTTAGTATCCTATCGGTGTCACCCAGGGGAGAACGTTACTTATATAAAAAGAGCACGAAAGAAACTCTTAGTAGGGTGATGGGATGTTCGAAGAGTTCTTCGGTTCTAAAAGTATTGATGTTGTTAAAGGTGTCGCGATAGGGATTGAGCTTGAAAAGAAGAGCATAGAGTACTATTCTGGGAAGTCTAAGAATATTGAGAGCAAAGAGCTGGTGAAGCTGCTCAAGTTCATAACTGAGGAGGAGGTAAACCACTTGAAACAGCTTGAAACTCTCAAGCAGAGCCTCATGAAGAATAGAACATGGATAGGCCCCGAGAAGCTTGGTAAGCCGGAAGGACCAAAATTATACAGTGAGGGTGTTTCGCCAATGATACGGGAGGATTCCGGGGATGTTGGCATACTGCTTGGGGCCATCAGGGCTGAAGAGGAGGCAAGGGAGTTCTACGAGGAATTTTCAAGAAGAATAAAGGATGAGAAGGGAAGAAAGTTTTTCCAGAGACTTGTGGAGTTTGAGCAGAGCCACTACAACCTATTTGATGGAATCCTAAAATCATCAGAAGTAAGGGTTGAGGGTGGGGAGCTGCCATAACGCAATCCCCGTAGTTACATTGACCTGAGTACCTTTATCCTCTTCTCAATCGGAGGATGAGTTGCGAAGAGCGAGTCCAGAGCGCTTTTTGTCGGGTCTACAAAGAAGAGGTGCGAAACTGCCTCGCTCACCTGCATCTTCCCAGTATTTACATTCCTTATCTTCTCAAGCGCACTTGCCAGTCCTTCCGGATTTCGGGTAAGCTCTGCGGAACTGGCGTCTGCCAGGTATTCTCTCCTTCTGGATATCATTGCCTGCGCAAGTCTGGTGAATACCGGAGCCAGCACTGCCAGCAAGATGCCTACTATTACTAATAGTATCACTATCCCCCCACCCTTTCTTTCGTCTCTGTTCCCTCCACCCAACCACATGCTTCTGACAAAAATATTGCTTATTATTGCGACTAAGCCAATAAGCACCGCCACGAGAGTGGCAAATCGTATGTCGTAGTTCCTTATGTGGGACATCTCATGCCCAATCACTCCCTCAAGCTCGCTTCTGTTAAGCTTTTGCAGCAAGCCACTGGTCACGGCAATTGAGGCGTGCTGTGGATCCTTGCCTGTTGCGAATGCATTCATCTCAGGTGAGTCAATCACATAAACTTTAGGAGCTGAAAGACCGGCTGCTATGGCAAGCCCCTCGACGGTGTTTATCAGGTAGATTTCCTTCCTCTCATCTGCAGGCCTTGCATTGACGCTTCTCAGAACTATGCTGTCACCGTAGTTATACGAGACAAATATGTGAATCAGTGTTATTATCAAGGCAATTGTCAAAAAGAAGAAGCTGCTCTCAGGTGAGTACAGAAGACCTATTGTGAAAATAAGTGCAATTAGGAAAACAAAAACAACCAGTATGAGCAGTATGGAATCTCTCTTGTTTCTTTCCATCTGGTCGTAGAAGCTTGTCTTCTCCATCCTATGCCCCGAAGCTCACTTTGACTGGTTCTCTCTCCTTCTCTTCAATTTCGAAGTACTGCCTTGAGGCTTTGCCCATGAATCCTGCGAACCAGACTCCTGGTATTGTGGAAATTATGTTGTTGTAGCTCAGCACTGAGTCATTGTAGAACTGCCTTGCATATGCAATTTTGCTCTCAATTCCCTCCAGCTGCTCTTGAAGAAGTTTGAAGTTCTCGCTTGCCCTGAGCTGTGGGTAATTCTCTGCGATAGCAAAGATTGTTTTTAAAGCAGCGCTAAACTGCCCATGCGCCTTCATTTTCTCATCAACATTACCCGCTTTCATCATGTTTTCCCTAGCTTGGGTTACCATCTTAATAGCATCCTTCTCATGCTTCATGTATCCTTTTACCGTTTCAACCAGGTTGGGCACAAGGTCACTCCTCTTCTTTAGCTGAACGTCAATCTGAGACCAGGCGTTATCAATCCTGTTGCTCAGGACGACTATCCTGTTGTAGTAATAGGCTGCAATAGCCAGTAATGCCAATACTAGAACTCCAGCAATACAAACCAGCCCCATACCAGCTCCAAATACGGACATATTCTCACCTTCAACTTTACTTTATACTCTGGAATTTAAATAATTTACTAATCTGCATCTTTGACAAATAAAGTATTAAAAGCCGAATATGCAATATAAGCTCGAGAGGTGATTTATGTACGAGCTTAGTGAAGTCTCAAATGGAAAATGGGAGATAAAGAAGGGCGTGAAAGCAGGCATGAATGTTCCCGTTAGAGTGTACGGCACCAAGGAGCTCGCTGAAAGAATGAGGAGGGACAGGACTTTTGACCAAGCAACCAATGTGGCATGCCTCCCGGGAATAGTGAGCCATTCATTCGTGATGCCCGATGGGCACGAGGGTTATGGATTCCCAATAGGTGGCGTTGCAGCTTTCAATTTCGAGAATGGAGTAGTTTCACCCGGCGGTGTCGGGTACGACATAAACTGCGGGGTCAGGCTCATACTCACAAACCTCTCCGAGGCAGATGTAAAACCAAGGATTAATGAGCTTATTGACAAGCTCTTCACGAATATTCCCTCAGGGGTGGGGAGCAAGGGGAAGATAAAGCTCAGCATAGGCGAGCTTGAGGATGCTGTGAGGAAAGGTGCTCAGTGGGCCATCGAGAAGGGATACGGCTGGGAGGAGGATGCCCAGCGACAGGAGGAGAACGGAGGCGTGAAGGGAGCTGACCCATCCAAGGTGAGCCAGAAGGCAAAAAGCAGGGGTGCTCCCCAGTTCGGAACTCTGGGTGCTGGCAATCACTTTCTAGAGGTTCAGAAGGTTGAAAGCATAGCTGATGAGAGAACTGCGAAAGCATTCGGGATTGTTGAGAAAGGTCAGGTCATGGTGATGCTTCACTGCGGCTCTAGGGGATTCGGGCACCAGGTATGCGATGATTACGTAAGAATAATGCTGAACGCTTCAAAGAAATACGGGATAAAACTGCCAGACCCCGAGCTGTGCTGCGCCCCACTCAACTCGCAGGAGGCAGAGGATTACTTTGGCGCAATGTATTCCGCGGTTAATTATGCATTCTGCAACAGGCAGGTAATGACGCATTGGATAAGAGAGACTTTTGAGGATGTGTTCAAAAAAAGCGCGGATGCGCTTGGCATGAAGCTTGTGTATGACGTATGCCACAATATAGCAAAAGTTGAGGAGCATGAGCTCAACGGTAAGAAAACTAAGCTGTGCGTGCACAGGAAGGGAGCAACAAGGGCATTCCCAGCTGGAAGGCAGGAAATTCCATTGATATATAGAAGCGTAGGGCAGCCTGTCATAATACCCGGCAGCATGGGTACAGCTTCCTACATCCTTGTAGGAGATGAAGGGGGTAAAGAGTGCTTCTACTCAACTTGCCATGGAGCTGGGAGGACGATGAGCAGGCATGAAGCAATAAGGACATACCCCGGTAATGAGGTCAAGCAAAACCTTGAGAGCAGGGGGATACACATTAGAGCAACCGCGTGGGATGTAATATCGGAGGAGGCTCCCGGCGCGTATAAGGATATAGACGAGGTTGTGAAGGGAGTGGCACTCGCAGGGATTTCTAGAGTAGTAGCCAGGCTATCACCCCTTGGAGTTGCAAAAGGTTGATACCACGGTTTGCTGGGTTAGGTTCCTTAAAAAATCAGGCTAAGAGCAAGGAAAAGGAACAAGCGGAGGTTATTCGTATCTAGCTGTCATATCCCCTATTATAACGTGCCGCATTCCCGTATCATTCTCAAAGTAATATAGCGCGATTTTTCCAGTGTAATAATTTCCGATATTTCCGGATAGGACAGCGCCACTAGAATCAGAGCACTGGATGTTTGTGCCATTCGCAACAATAGCATGGTCATTATTAATCAGGTAGATATTAACGGGGGTGAACTGGGGGTTATCGGGATCCAAATTGCGAGTGCAGTTCATTCCCAGAATAGTTATATAGTGGCCAGTATTCTGGTATAAATCCAGAGTGAAGTTGCCGTCAGTTGTCAGTTTCCAATCTCTGCAAACGAAGTTTGCTGGGAAAGTGCATGCTATAGGTCGTGGTGGGTTGAAAAATCCGAGAAAGCTGAGGACTATGAGGACTACGATTAGTATCAGCAGCATCCATCCATAGGTTGTGAGAAATTCAAGTGCTGCCTGCGCTTTTCTCATGGTGCATCGCCTCTACGTACTCTGCTTATACCACTTATCATTTTGTTGTATTAAAATCTATCACAGCGAAAAAGGATTTATATACTGGGTTTGAATAATAATGCGGTGCGCGTATGATACTATCAGATAAAGATATAGTAGATTACCTGAAGAGAGGAATAGTGAAAATAACTCCACGCCCAACAGAGGGGCAGATTGGACCGGCATCTGTTGACTTGACCTTGAGCAATGAGTTCTGGAAGCCCCGGAAGGTGAAGGGCAAGCTTGACCTTTCCAAAGTAGGCTTCAGCGAAGTTATGGGGTACTTCAAAGCTGATGAGGTTGAGCTGAAACCGGGTCAGATGGTGTTGGGCAAAACTGTGGAGAAGATAGAACTTCCATCAAACATCTCAGGCAGGCTTGAGGGAAGAAGCAGTTTCGCAAGACTGGGCTTGGCAATTCATGTAACAAGTGGCTTTATACAACCGGGCTCAAGAAACCACCAGATCCTTGAGATAGTTAACCTGTCTTCAAATACGGTACTAGTGAGGGCGGGCATGAGACTCAGCCAGGTGATATTTGAGGAACTCAAAAGTGAAACAAGCAAGCCATACTCAAAATTTGGCAGGATAGCCAGAGACCAATAAATAAATTTATATACCGCGTTAGTTCTAATCATCTCATGAAGGCAAGGAAGGCTCAGACTGCAATAGAACTTCTTACGGTTTACGGCTGGGTTGTGCTTCTGATTCTTGTGGTATTTATAGTGGCATACTACTCCGGGTACCTGGACTTTAAGAACGTCCTTCCGCAGTATTGCAGTATAACACCAACCATGAGCTGCAGCACTTACAAATTCGGCTTCATGCCGGATGGGAAGACAATGACGCTGCTGTACAAAGTTGTGAATGGGGTGGGATATGACATATACTTCTCTAATAGCTCAGTTTCCCTGACCGTGGATAACATTGGGAAAGCTGGAAAGAATGTTTATAACGGGACCTGCTATCCAAACTCAGTCCCCATAAGACCTGGAAATCCAATTTCCTGCATTGTGATGATAAGTGATACTGATGTGGTACCCGCTGTAGGGAAAAACCTTGATTTCAGTTTGTCAATGAAGTATAGAAACTGTGAGGCTTCTGAGAGCTATAAGATAAATAGAAACTGCAGCACTGCTCCGGAGTATACTATCGGGGGAGCAATAAGGGCGCAGCTGGAGCCAAAGGGGGCAAGTCTCTTTGGCTGCGGAGATGAAATATGCGAGTATGTATTGGGGGAAAACCCAGACAACTGCTGCGGTGACTGCCCTGTTTACAACCTTACACTTGAAGTAGATCCAACGCAAGTTGGAACAAACGGTATAACAACTCTTACTGCGCATGCAACTTATCCGGATGGGACTGCTGCTGCTGATGCAACTATACTATTTAATAAGTCACAATTTAACCCAGATGATGATTATCTTGAACCGTTCAGTGATATAACAAATGCTAGCGGCTATGCCACATCCTATTTCAGCTCTAATGCTACTGGCTTGAAGAATCTAACTGCAACCACCTGCGGTGCTAGTGCAAGTGTTAACGTGATGGTCATTCCAGGAGCTCCAATTGGTGCGATAATATTCAGCAAATCACCCGATTCCGTCGGTGTGGGAGGTACCTATAACATAAACGTCACTGTATACAACTCAAGCGGGAGTCCAGAAATTGGCGATACGGTATACCTTATATCAGACGCTGATTCGACTGTCACACCGAATGCAACACAATGTTCTACTCTGCCTACCCCTGCAAATTGCATTACGGATATTAATGGCACTCTTCAATCCAATTTCTCTTCAAATGTTCTTCATGTAGGCACGCTTAGGGCAAAGTCAAATACTCTGGGTATTGTGAACTGGACTCACCCAGCGTTCGAGCCTCCTCAGGGAAGGCTTCTTTTGTGGATTACAGGAGCAACTGGGCAGGTTGGCAGCGAGGGTTATGTGCAAATATCCGGTTGCCTGTATGACCTAAACGGCCAGAGTATCAGCGATGCAACTCTGAATCTCACAACTGACTTGGGTTACTTTATTACTGATACCGGAACTCCAAAGCTGCCGAATCTGCCAGTATTCTATACAAGAAGACCTGTTTGCATGAGATGCGCAAGGACCACGAATAACCCCCCAATTCCAATCGAACCACTTGCAACTTCCGGTGTATGGACTCCTGATGGCGATTCAATACCGGCGGATCCTGTGGAAATAGACGAATATGGCGGCAAGTTTGTTAAAGTCATGATGACCAGTGACACTTATGCAAACTCAAGCACTAAGTCTAAAGGCATAGCTGAGTACCTCAGGGTTAAGGGGACTGACGGGAGGAGGGTTTACATATTCTATAACTCTAGCTATAACCTAAGTAATGGGTTAGTGTCGTGGGTCTACCCCAGGGAGCTGTTCGGAAATCTTACAATTGATTTGCCTGCCAACGCAGGTATACCACAATGCACTTCTGACGCTCAGACTGATTGCTTCAAATCTGTGAGTGACTGGAGAGAGCTGTATTACATAATGCTCAGCAAGGCAAATACTACAATACTTATCAATGCTAACGAAATGTTCCCAATAGAGATTTGGAAGTGTGAGTCAAATCCGAGGGGGGGGATTCCCAGGAAATTCTTTCAGAGAGGAGGAATTGAGATTCATACAGGAGACATAGAATATTATTATGGCGTAGATTCTACTGCACAGGATCCTAATAAACTGTATTACTGCGGTTGGAATGGTCCCGACTATGTTTTCGGAAACTGGAAGGATGATACGTATACATCTTGGGCTATAAGTGCCACTCCCGTGTATCCAGTTAGAACAGATAAGTCGGTGCTGGTGAGAACATATGTGGATGGATGCTTCGATTATACCACCTCCAATTCTATCCTTTATTCAACTCAAACTGGAACTGCAAATATTACTGCAACATACTACTCAGTATCAAACAGCAGTACGGTCAGTTTCACTGGAATTCCATGCAACGATAGCGGTACTATTTTCCAAAATGGCACATGCAGGAGTCAAGGTTCTTCCGTTATGTATTGCATAAATGGTTTCAAGATTGACAGGTGTGGTATATGCGATGTGAATTGCATCTCAGCTTCAGGCAAGAAATGCGACTGGGATTCAGGTAGTTGCGTTGATCCTCCAGGCCCAGTGATTCTGACAGTAAAGTCATTCAACGGCACAGGAAAATGGCTGCCAAATGACAACTATAGCCTGATAGAGGTCATAGCACAGGTCCTAGATGGGAGCGGAAATCTGCTGGATAATGTGCCTGTTACCTGGGAGGTTGGCTCATACTCCGCACCTGATTATACATTAGAGATAGTTTCTGTGCCTTGCGCCAGAACAGGCGCGGGATGCGGTGATAGCTCTGCTCTGCCTACCCCAACCTCTCCCAGAGCTGTTGTATTTGTGAAGTCAAACATGAGCGGAAGCTTGCATTTGACGAATTATCTTGCGTATGTAAATGCAACTGCTACGGTTTATGGCCAGTCGGTACCCAACAGTACAAATATTACAGTTAACGACTCTAATGTGATATCCACGAGGTGGAGACAGGTATCACCAACCGTGCTTCCAGCCGATAGCTACACTGAGTCAACCATATGCCTCTCAACTTTCAACTTTAATGACAGCGCACTTGGCAATGTATCTGTGCGTTTCAACACTACCCGCGGTACATTCAACAACAGCCAGACCAATCAATCTCTTACAACAGACCCCTACGGGCAGGTGTGTGCTTATCTTAAGTCAGGCACAGGTGGCACTGCAAATGTGAGTCTGAATGTCACCAATTGGAATGGAAATAGTTTCATCACGTATCTTTACAAGAATATAACCTTCTACCCGCTTCCAAGTTCAATCATAATAACACCACCTAATCCGACAGCGACTCCATGCTTTAAATGCACCTCGGGTTGGCTTAGGATAAATGCAACTTTGAAGAATGGAACTAACCCAATTGCGGGCGTGCCTTATGTTTACTTCACTGTTCCGTACCAAGGGTATACCGGAACACTGTTGTGGTATAACACTGGCTGGTATGATTGGTATTATGAATATGGTCCTGCATCCCAAAACATTACAAAATTGAAGCCAGGATACATCCAATCTGCGACTGCCTGCAATAGTATTAGTGATACAAACAACACATGCAGCAACTCAACAGACAGCAGCGGGTTGACTTCAACAACTTTCGGTCCGGTTTACCCGCCAGGGTGGTATAAAATAAACGTCAGCGTATGGTATAACTGCGATGGCGAACCTTTCTCGCCACTTAACTGCCACAAAAGTTTCTCCAACGCGACATTGATAAATGTCACCCCAGTGCAAATGGCATATACAGTAAGCCAATCTCCGACACGATTGATACAACCTGATTATACAGACAGCGTAAATCTAACAATGAATATATACGGCTCTAATGGGAGTGTGCTTCCAAATGTCTGGTGTCGTTTATACTTTACTGGCACCGGAGCAGTAGTGCCATCTCCTAGTGAACTTGACCCTTACACATATCCTAAAACCGATTCAAACGGCAATTGTTATCTTAATAATGTCAAAAGTCATTTTGCAGGGAATTTCACTGTGAGAGCCCGTTCAACTTATTACTACCAGAGCGGTTCAAATATTCTCTACAATAGCACTTACAACGACACGATAATAAAGTTCACTATGATAGGATCGGTCACATTCAACAAATCTAGTGATTTTGTATATGGTGATGGAAGCACATGCCCGAATGTGACGATTACTGTTCGAAATGTGAGTAACGGTCCAATGAGTAATCTCCTCGTGAACATCAACCCACTTACAATTGGATCGGATACTGGAGTTATAAGTTGTCCACCTCCTGGCTGGCTGGGTACTGATGGAAGTTGCAATGGAGTGTATACTGATTCGCAGGGTCGTATTGACATTACAGCCTGCTCATCAAAGAGCGGAACTGCAAATTTCTCAGTAAGCATTCCATTTGGTGCTGCTACTTATGTGGGTTATTTCGTAAACTGGACTAACATCAATTTTGTAGAACCACCTCAATCCGCTACTATGACAATAAACACCACTTCCATATTGGGTGATGGAGTCGACAGGGCTCTCTTTACAACTCAGTTCACGAACAGCACTGGTCCTACTCCTGGAGTGTCCGTCGTATGCAGTATTAGCGAGAATGCAGTTTTCTATCCGTTTAGCAACTTAGTGACTGACTTGAATGGCAATGTCAAGATGAATGTGTCTGCAAATCAAACTCCTCAAGCGTCCTTGATGTGCTGGCACGTTGCTATGCCTGATAATATTGTGGCGACTAAATCTGTAGATGTAACAACCCCCGCCCAAGGTGGAAAGTACTTCATAAACGTTATAGCTTATCCGGATGAGACAATCCGTAACGCATGGTCCACGGTTAATGCGACTGTTAAGAACAGCACCGGCCAGGTACAAGTGGGCATTCAAGTCAACTTCTCAACCAGCTGGGGAGGAACTCTTAATGATACGAATGCTTCGACTGATTCAGGTGGTAATGCCAGGGTGAATGCTACTATGAGCACCGACGGCAGCATATTCGTCAAGGCAAGCATTACTTCAGCTATGGGTACAGACTTTGGCACTGTCAAAATAAAGTACGATCCATAATTGCAGTAGTCACTGTTTTCCAGAGTAATAGTCATGCAGTATGCGTATTATGGCAGAGCATTCATGCACAACTGATTCCACATCTTTCGGGTTATCCTGAAACATCTCTATTGAAATGAACACCACCCCGTTTTTCATGTAGCTCTTCAGCTTCTTGATTCTGCTCTCAAGCCCGGCCCCCCCAACATTCAAGGCAGTAAGGTGCCGCAATACCAGATCAAGCGAAACTTCACCCAGATTTCTCCTCTGGAGCTCTGCCAAAACTCCAATTACCTGCTTCTCCTCACTTCCGTCAAATCTCTTGATACATGCCTTGTCTTTGCATAGTGTGGTCACTTCAGTAAGCTGGTGGCTCAGCACTTTCACAACTGGTTTGGTAATATAACTCTCTTCAAACCCCGGGTAGTTTGGACCTCGGCAGTTTATGCGCACCACCATTTTGGCTTTCACCTGGGATGCGTAGTCTAAAAGCAAGTCGAAGTTTATTTCATCCTCCGGGTATTCTTGATGCGGCGCGTAGTGCAATGTGAATCTGCTGTCGTCCTTAACCTCCTCAGTGAAGCTTCGCATGAATTCCTTGTTCTCATCATTATAGCTCATACTAATGACGGTCTTGAAACCCCGGGCCTTTACACTAAAAGGTCTTTCTAGCATGCCCAGCCACCCTCCGTATATCCTATGCCATCCGCTGTATAAAATAGTTAGGTTTACATGCTGAAAGTAGGTATAAAACAGCAAACCACAGCTCACTTTTTGACTTTGCTAAGCCGGAACTCCTCAAAGGCGCGAGGGTCGTATTTCACCCAAGGCTTGGAAGATGCAAACTCCTTGTAAATGGTGTAAGTTGACGACAACCACTTGAGCTCAGATGAAATAACATTCCTCAGCATTTCATCTCTGAACAGAATCGGATAGGAGGATAGCGCAAACTTAACCTTACCCGCGCAGTATGCGACAAAGATTGACCTGAAAGAACTCATCAGCTCAACAGCAGATTCTTCTTTGAATATCACACCGTAGCAAAAGAGCTCTTCGTTCTCACCCTTGAATTTACCCAGCTCCCATACATGGATGACATCGACCCTTAACCTCTCCCTTATACACTCCATCACTTCGGGATGATTCTTCCCAAAGTTCGGCTCGATAACCGGCTCCTTCTTCACAAGCTTGTCCTTAACTGTGCCAACAACGTTTTCTGCTGCTTTCTTCCACCATGAGCTTTCAGGATTTTCCAGACGAACACCCCAAAATATATTGTAGGCGGTATTAATACATTTTTGCTGTGGCAATATGCTTTGCACATAGATTAAATATGTGCTTCCGCCTTCGTCTTCTCAGTCATCGGCGGTTCTGGGCTGAAAGCAGCAGCCCCGTCTCCAAAGACCTGCTCCAGAGACCTCTATTTTTTGTATTCATCCGCAAGCACAGCTTGCGATAATAATGTGATTTATCTCCCCTTATAAACCTCTGTAAGGGGTAACTTTCCGGGTAAGGTGAATTCATGCGCAAAGCCGTAGCAATAGAAACATTTAAAACTAGCGAGAATATATACCTACACAAGGTGGTTTGGATGGGGTTACCGGGAGAAGCAGTGGTTAACTTCGATAGTGCTCTGAAGGCGAGCATTGGGAATATAACAATAGACCTAATAAAATTCATCCCAAGATTTCTTGTGGCAATACTGATTTTTGTTGCGGGATGGATTATCGCATCGGTTTTCAGCTGGATTGTGGAGAAAATACTCCAGTATCTGGGTCTAGAGAAGTTCCTCAAAACTCACAAATTGGAGGATTCGCTTGGGAGAGTCAAGGTCAGCAACCTGCTTGTCAAGCTGAGCAAGTACTACATACTGCTTATCTTCCTACAGGCATCGGTGGCAATGCTGGACCTGGGGACAATCACGCAGTTTATGGGCTCAGTGCTGCTATACGCTCCCGTGGTGATTGGGGCGTTGCTTATAGTCGCAGTTGCGGCAGTTCTGGGCGAGCTACTGAGGGAGAAGGTAATAGAGATAGAAGAGAAATCCAAAAGCGTTAGATGGTTTGGGGATGCAACGAAGGCTGTAGTTGTCTTCCTGGGGCTGATGGTTGGCCTGACCACAATCGGATTTAACACAAATATAATAACCAACTCATTCATAGCGATACTGCAGGGTGTAGTCTATGGCATAGCGCTTGCTTTCGGAATTGCTTTTGGATTGGGCGGGCAGGACGATGCCAAGGATTTTGTAAAGAAGATCAGAAAGCAGACGGGCATATGATTCTTTCGTGATACCAAGGGCTCGAAGAATAAATACGAGTATGGCAAAAGCTCAGTATCAGATAATTGCAAAACTTCAGGTCAAAGTCACTTCTGCGTTCCGGACAGGTAGCGATATGCCGAGTATGCAGCCCTAACTCCATCCGCAACGCTCACTATGATCTGTTTCAGTGAGGAATTAGTGACATCCCCGGCAGCATAAACTCCCACGATATTGGTTTTTGAATCCTTATCCGTAACTATTTCGCCCTTCTCATTAACCTCAACGCCCACTCCCCTAGCAAGTTCAGACGCGGCAACTCTGCCTATTTCTATAAAAACTGCATCAACAGCCAGCTCCTTCTTTCCCTTGTGCTCCCTGTCCAGCGTTACACTTTTCACCAACTTATCGCCGTTTATTGAGGTCACATTTGTTTCGTGTATCATCTCTATTTTTGGATTGGAGAGCGCTTGGTTATAGTTGCAGTTCTCGCATTTCATCTTTTCTCCTCTTGATATTACATAGACTTTGCTTCCATACTGTGCGAGCAGAAGTGCCTCCCTTATGGCAGAATCACTTCCTCCAACGACACCAATTACTTTGTTAGCATACACCGGCCCATCGCACAACGCGCAGTAGTGCACTCCCTTGCCATCGAACTCCTTCTCACCAACAACGTCAAGTCTTCTCACCACTGTCCCTGTTGCAAGTATCACGGCCTTTCCCTCGTAGCTTCCTTCTCCTGTCCGCACCACAAATTTTTTATCTTTGCGCTCGAACGTCGTAACTCTCTCATCCTTGAACTCAACCTTGTATCTAGCGGCATGGGCTCTGAGCTTATCTGCAAGCTCTGCGCCAGCTATGTTTTCAAAGGCAGGATAGTTCTCAACCCAGCTGACGAAATTCATATTGCCACCTGGGAGCTCGCTGATGACCAGAGTTTTAAGCCCTATCCGCCCTCCATACATTGCAGCGGCAAGACCTGCAGGCCCGCCCCCGATTATTACCAAATCAAATTCTTCCATGAATTAGTTTAAATCGTCAGATTATTAATATTTACCGCAGATACTTATCGCGTGAAGTGGTGATATGTACATCTGCCCCAAGTGCGGAGAATTCCACCTTGTGACTCCTTCAATATGCGATTGTGGCTGTGTGCTGAAGGAAGGCTCTTTGAAGTGCAAGGAGTGCGGCACACCCATAGCTCCTGGCCGGGAGTCCTGCCCAAGCTGCAAAAAATCCGTATGGGACATGTTCATCTTTCTATGCCCAAAATGCAAGCAGAAAATAGAGAAAGGGCAGAGGGTATGCCAGAATTGCGGTTTCCTTCTAATACGAGAGGAAGCAAGCAAGCCCGAGACTGTCACAACTACCAAGTATATATGCCCGCGATGCGGCTATGAAGTGCCAACACCCAACAGTCAATGTCCCATATGCGAACAGTAAAGCCCCAGGAGCACTTAAAACAAATAGTTCTAATCCCCCCTATCAGCACCTGTTCTTATCCGCTTCAGGAGGTTCTGCTTCTTTCTCCATCTTTCTTGCTGACCTCAAGACCAAACCAGATGCCAATATTCCACAGACCCACATGACTGCGGCGAGTATAGCAAGTCCATGTTCCGAGTTTGCCAGAAACAACATCAACACCAGGAACGCAACGCTTATCAGCCTGAGTATATTGCCGGATTTCCTCCTGCCATCTGGAGTTTCCCATGCTTTCCGATATCTAACTATCCTATCCCTTATGCTCATGAGACGACCTCCTTGTTTTTGATTCAAGAAGTATTTCGATGGTCAATTCCAGTATGAGAAGCACTGCGGATATGAAGACCACCAATCCAAGGTTAAATGCAGCCAGCTTCTGGGCATCCAGCACTGCAAATATCATCGAAGTTATCAAAAATATGGCTGCCCAAATTACAAGAATCTGCCACAAGAACCTGACAAAGGAATCTTGGAATTCCATATCAGCACCTGAGCTTGTCAGCCTCCGAGAATGTTCCCCAGCAGCTGCATGCATCCTGCTGCCACCCGACATTCCGGTTGCAGTCCGCCCTCAGGCAGGTATAGCCTCCTATGTCATACTGGTCCATCAGGCTGGTCATGCAGGGATAGTCATACTGGAACTGCAGGAACTGGGGGACTCCACTCAGAGTATCTGAAGTGCTATTGGCTGCTGAGGTATTCTGTACCGGCGACCCGGGTTCGAATCCCGGCTGGACCGAGTTGTTGTATATGATGGTCGTATTCGTGCCTGTGCAGTTGATATTCTTGATTGAGTTGTTAAGCGCTTCGAAACGTAGCTGCAGATTCAGCTTCTCTTTTTCGAGGCTGTTTATCCTCGACAGGCAGCCTTCCAATGCGATACTTGCCTGTTGCGAGGTGGCATTTATCCTGGAATCGAGATATCTCAGGTACCCGGCAACCTGAGCCCTGTAGGTATCATTGGTCGTGTTGAATCCGCCGATCCTGTCATTTATGCTTGCGAATTTCTGGTCCAGCTTCTGGGCATAGGAGCCGAAGACAATGATGGTGAATACGGAGCAGACAATGGATATGGCTATCGGAACCAGCAGCCATTTCTGAGTCTCCGAAAGTTCCAGCGGCAAGCCATCACTTCTTGGTGCTTTCAGTTGCCTCGACTACCTCATTGTAGAGCGCTTCTGCATTTTTGATTGCCTCGTTCCACCTATCTGAATCTCTGTAAAATTCAAAAGTACTATAGACAGATAGGATAGCGAATAGAATGGAAACGCCCATATAGACAACAACCAATTCGATATGCAGCGGTTTTGAGTTTGAACTGGCTACCGCTGCAAAGAATGCCAGCAATGCTATTACGGCGCATCCCAGTGAAACTACTCTGTCTACAAACAAATTGGCGAATTTCCTATCTTCCCGGTATAATACCAGCTTCTCATACAGTTTCTTTTTTGTTTCCTCCTTCATTCACAACACCCCCGCGATTTTTAACGCGATGAATATGCCTCCTCCGATTACTGCAGCCCACACCAGGACCCCAAGCGCGAAGATCCCCCAGTATACGACCCTTGCCTGGGGGTTGGCTTCCTTCATTCCTTTCAGCATATCGACTCCGAGCTTTATGCTGTCGATTACTGGCATCCCCATCTCATCACTGCTTGACCTGCACCTTCTCCTCCACCGGAGCCTTCTCAATCATGGCGTAGGTAATTGCCTTCTCTCCTGCCAGATCGGAATTTGTGTGCTCCACCATGAAGCCGACGCATCTCTCTCCAGTAAACACGTCATACTTCATCCTCATCTGTCCGTCCTTATCCATTACATACCGGACTGGCCTGACTACTAATTCCATTTCCATCCGCATCTACCTCCTTGGGCCTCTCGGCCTCGTTTTCAGCGCGATAATTTTTCATCCACAGCGAAATGGTCCCGTCGTCAATCCCGAACTCCTTGGATATCCTTGCCTGGGACCATCCAGGGCTGACCTTGTGATTGAGGGCATACAGGGCCTTGGTGAGCCAGCTCCTCAGCTTCTTCTCCCTATCTGTGGTCTTTTCCTCCATATAATACTCCTCGAAGCTCATCTCCTTCTTGGCAGGATCGGAGATCTCCTTATATATCCGTTCCTCTTCAGGCGGCATCATCGGAAATTTGACGTATCCGAGGTAATTCGGTATCTTCTCATAGATGTTAAGCTGGAGTCCCATATCATTGGCAAGCTCGGATACGGTCAGCTTCTTGGTCGCTTCCTCGAATATCTTCAAATTCTGCTTCATGTTCCAGGGGTCGACCTTGAAGGGAATCGGTGACTTTCCCATTATTACCCCAAATCCCCTCTGTGGCAAGTGAATCCAGTAATCCACCAGCGTCTTTGTGAAGC
This sequence comes from Microcaldota archaeon, assembly GCA_026396385.1. Lineage (GTDB taxonomy): Archaea > Micrarchaeota > Micrarchaeia > Burarchaeales > Fermentimicrarchaeaceae > Fermentimicrarchaeum. Next base: position 22,993 of record JAPLWV010000054.1, read on the forward strand.
TTGTCCTCAAGTCACAGAAATTCGGGATGCAGACAATCACCACCTGGCGCTTTATCCCGGTCGTATTCAGGGCCTCGAAAAGGGACTTCTGCACATTCTCATACCAATTCTGCCTGTAAAGTGCCTTGATTCCCTCGTCAATTATGACTACGCTCATTTCCTCGAGGCCCCAGATCCTCTCCTTTATCGGTTTGGCATACGGCTTAAAAACAAAATTTCTCGGTATATTGAACCTCTTGTCGATCATGCAGCCTTCCCAATAGCCCAGGGTTGATTTGCCGTACCTCTTTGGACCAGTGATAACCATCCCGACATCGAATCCGGAATCCAGCCGTGACATAATCTCATGTCTATTAAAATTGTTCAAGGGAACTATGAAATCTTCCTTGCCTATGAGCTGGGCGAGGTATTCTTGGACGGCCATTTGAAATCCTCCAGTTCCTGCAGTTCCTTCTTTATGTCCCTCTTCTCCTTGGTTGGGACATCGAACCCGAGCTTGTGCTTGAGCTCGAGTATTTCATCATACAGGTCGCTTATCTTTTTATAGAGCTCGAACGGGCAGTCTACAACGCGTATATCAGCTTCGGATCTTTGCATCTCTCGTATGCTCGTTATGACTGCCTTGTTCTTGTCGACTTCATTCAAGGCGAGCGGATAAACTTCTTGAAATCTTCCATCATAATAGTCCTGTAAATTCGAACTCTCGTATAAGAATCTCCTGAGTTCCCGGTAGACCGCGTAAACCGCTCCCACCGCGAACAATATCAATGACGGGTCATTCTGGATATAGGTGTCGTTCAGTAGGATGACGACCGCCTGGTTTGCGGTGCTTATGGTTATGCTCAAGCGCTCATAATCCAGCGCGCCCATGTTGTATTCGGCTTTCTTGAGCGGCTCTTCTCCCATCAAGGAGTCCCTCCTGGCACTATGAAGCCGGTTTTGTTCATGACAGCCGTAAATCTGTCCATTGCTCCTGCAAGCGTTGTCTGGGCCTGCGCGCTCTGCGAATTGGCAGCAGCAAGCGCATTCGAAGCGCTGTTCAGAATCAAGTAAGAGAATACCACCACAAGAAACAATATGATATAAGGTCCGTACTTTGCAACCCAGTCTGGCAATTTGAATGCTGCCGCGTTCTTCTCAGTCTCATTTATGAAACCCATTTTTGAGTCATGCTTTATCACTGGGAGTATCTCCACAAGATCTTTCTCGATAACTTTTCCATCCTTGTCTCTGAATTGGGCTTTGTTCATTATTATCTTGGCAGGGTGCGCCTCGCCCAGCTCTGGGACCACCAATATTGCATAGTCTCCGAACATCAGATCTTTATCTGAAAATTTCGATCCTTTGTAATTTCCGTTTTTCGTCTCCATCATGTCGATGTTTCTCTCCTTGTAGAATCGTGACATTGTAAAAGAAATCTCAGGTCCGCTTGCGAGTATGTAGAAGATTAGTGTTGGAACCTTGAACTTCCTGAATATCCAGGCTCCTCTCCTCCAAAGGACAAATACGATTATTCCCGCAGCTGCGATTGCCAGCAATGCGATGATGATTGCACCGGTGGTGACAGAGCCAGTCAAATCTACTGGCAGATCAATTGAAATTCCGGACATCCCAGGTATCCAGTCAACCATATCATCTCACCTTTTTTATTTTCTCTATAGTCCCCGCGGTTTGGTAGCTTATCATGCCCCTCATGTTCATCTCGAGGACCGTGGGGCCTGTTATGATTATTGTCTCATCCTCCCGTTCTATCGTGACCTTGATTGCCGAGATTACCTTCTGGCTCAGCCCGATTTTTTTCATCTGATTCTCAATGTTTCCCATCCCAGGCAATTCCATACTACTTCCCCCCGAAATGGAAGGGTCCAAGGTTCCATCCTCCCCCTCCGGAATTCCTGCTGTCGGTTACTGGTCGGTTGGAAATTATCTCAGATACGTTCCTGGTTTCATAGTGCTTCGTCCTCTCCTCTCCCCCGATTGGTCTGGTGAGCGCGAAGAAAACTATGCCCCTCACCTTCTCCATAATGGAAGGCCATGAAGTAGTTTCCATCCCGAATTCTTCCTGGTCCAGAAAGAGTCCTTCAGCTATGGCGTCACATAGACTATGTGCGAATCTGTAAGCCTCTTTCTCATTGATATTGCCCATGAGCGTGTTCTTGCTTGTGGGATCTCTGAGCATGCTTATGATGTACAGTATACCCTTGGTATTCAAAGTTGGTTTTTCATTTTCAATAAGCGTGACCCACTTGAAGTTCTTACCATCTGTGACCTTTACTTCATGCTTCATGTCATGATAGAAGGCATCAAGCTGGTCTTCATAACTGAGCATCCACTTGGTAGTTTCCTTGTCATGTATTTGTCCTGAGATCACAACGTTCTGGGTTGGTTGTGGAACTCCGGATGCATCAACCATGTAATATCATTTATGTAGATCACTTTTATATACCTGAATTTCCATGAAGTCTCGCGCGGCAAGCTACTTGTGGAAGCGGATTGGGAATCAACTTCATAGAGACTACCACTCCTAAGAAGCCCTGGGATTCTAACTTCTAACCACTAAATTCTCTTATATCATAATTATAGTTAGTAAAATGACCATTTCACCGCATACCATAGGGGAGGCAACAATTGACGGGCAAATGTCACGTTCTGGGAAGGGGGCTAATACCTTTACTGCTGCGGGTTCTTTTGGCCCGTCCGGGATCGAACCGGGTAGGCTGTGACAAAAATTCGGATTAATATAATTGCATATGCAATAGATTACCCATGGCACTGTTCAAGAAGCCTATTCCCTTTGCCATAAGCAGGGAAGAGATATACGAGCTTGGGAAGAGGCTTCAGAATCAAGAGCAGCGCGCTCTGTTCTACACGCTTTATGTCACAGGTGCCAGGGTGAGCGAGGCGCTGCAGATCCCGAAGCGCGATATCCAAAGGGAGATCCAAAATGGGCGGGAGGTATGCCGGTTCACAGTGATGACCCTGAAGAAGAAAAGCGGGAACGCCTCCCCCAGGGGCCTCTCGGTTCCCATTGAAGGCATTGAGGGGGAGATGGTAAAAGAGATCCTTTCCTACTGGGACAACATCAAGGAGCCGGACACCAGGCTATTCCACTATTCCAGGACCAGGGTCTGGAACCTGTTCTCACATCTCCGGGTCGACATCCGGGCGGTAACACCTGAGAAGGAGTTCGTGGACCTGCTCGGGTTCAAGATCCATCCGCACTACCTGAGGCACTGCAGGGCCACGCACTTCGCTGTTTACTGGGGCTGGAACAACCCTTATGACTTCATGAAGTGGTTTGGCTGGGAGGACGCGAACAGGCCTATGACTTATATCCAGCTGGACTGGAAGGATTGGCTGAAGAAGTTCCCGGCTGCTGGCATGAGCAATTCTGAACAGGTAGGGTGAGGGCATATGACCTTCCGAGATTCTCGTTTATTTCATTGAGCCTATTCTCGGTATAATTCATATATTGCGAAGTAGACCAGGCAGTGAAAAGCATTACGGCTATCAGGAAAACCAATGCTATGCAGAGGAATGTCATCTGATAGGCCTGTTCTCCTGGGGTCTTGGCATTGAACTCGTCTATCATCATTTCCTTGAGTGGCCTTAATGGATTATTTATCTCATATTTTCCTACTCTCATTCAACCTCAACTCCGGGATTTCAAGTATCCCATAAGGTTCATCTTCTATCTTGTGCCTTATACCTCTGTCACGCCGGTTCTCCCTTTCCTTGATTATTATGATAGTCTGCTTATGGCGTCCATTGTTTTCCTGCATCACCTGGATTATGCGCGTGATATCCTCCTTGCTGACATCAACTCCTTCCTTTATCAGCTTAGCATGCAGTCTATCCACGTAATCTGAGAACTCTGGCGCAACCCATTTCCTTATTCCATTATGTCTCACGCTCAGCCTCTTTTTCCGCTATTGAATTTTTTTGATATGTAGTTCATCACTCCTACAATTACAGCCAGGAGAGTGATTGATATTATGGCAAAGATTATCCAGTTCATGGGATTGACCAATGCAATAAGCAAGGCCTGCTCACCGCTCGTGTCTGTCACGTTGCCATGGACATAGGTTATTGTATTTGTTGTGATGTTGTAAGTCGCGCTAACCAGGACCTTGTTTGATGTCGAGATTTCCTGCACTGCGACCAGCAGCGTCACTATCATCATCACCACTGATAAAAGCAGGTATCCCAGCTTCCATCCTGAATCTTCCTGGTGTACACTAAGGTACGCAAAAATAAAGGTTATCAGCCCTACTACAAATACTCCTATCATATCATATCCTCCTCCAGCTGGCAAGCCAGCTCCTATTGAGCTTAAGAATAATGGCAGTGGCGGGTCATTCAGTTGCAAAGTCTGATTCTGATTGGCAAAATTGCATCCTGAATTCGTGCACCACTGGCAGTTCCAGATGTATATACCGTCAGGCAAGGACAATGTGAAATTTGCGCTGCTTTCATTCCCGGTTGCATTCTGCGTCTGATTCGCTTGCCAGACTCCATCCTGCATCAGATATAGCGTCACATTCGTAAGATTTTGCATCGAGCTTCCATTGCAGACCAGGGTTACCGATCCGTTGCTATATGTCACGTTGACAAGCTTGACTTCTATTGTGTAGTTGGTTGAATCGGAGAAACCGAGGCAGTCGGATGCCGTCCTTGGCACATTCCTTATCCTTGAAAGCGAGTCTACGAATGTCATGGAATCATACGCGATCCGGGACATTTCCAGCATCCTCCCGGTCGAGTCCACGAGAATAACATAATCGTAGGCTGAGCGGGAGAGCGAGGTATTCCTTGCTGTGCTGCTTTGGAATGCCAGTGCATCATAAGCGAGGCGGGAATAGCTTCCGTTGATTGCGGTCAAGTCCCTGAATGCCAGGTAGTCCGAGGCGCTCCTGGCAAACGTCAGGTTCCTCAAAGCTGCATCAGAGAAAGCCATGGAGTCATAAGCATCCCTGGTCAGCTGGAATCCTCGCTGAGCGAGGTCTATGAATGTTATGAAATCAGAAACGGTGACGTACAGTGAAGTGTTCCTTGCTGCAGCATCCTTGAACGTCAGGGTGTCAAATATAAACCTGGAATACGATCCATTGGTTACTATGAAATCAACGAAGTGGCTTGAATCCGAGACTGCCCTTATGAGGGTAATGTTCCTTGAACCGACATCCGAAAAGGTCAGATAGTCCGCTGCAGAGCGGAATGATGTGGAATTTCGCAATGCCAAATCCAAGAAGGTGAACGAATCCCAGGATGAGCGGAACAAGGTCAGGTTTCGCTGGGTGATATCCATAAAGGCAAGATAATCCATTTGGGAACGGAAATAGGTGGCATTCCTTGAAATAGAATCTATTAATATTATTGAATCAGAAACAGAGCGGATTAAGGTGGTGTTCTTTGAATAGGACTCCATGAATGTCAGTGAATCATATACTTCCCTGGAATATTCTTGTATCCCCCCCACTGGTGTGTAATCGAGAAATGAGTATGTGATATTTTTTGTTGCGCCAGTTCCATTCTCAATTAATACGTCTAAATAATTTGAGATTGGGTCAATATCATAACTGACTGATACGGCAGTATTATTTGTAGTATCAGCAGTGAAATATGCCGGTGCATCCCAGCCAGTCGCACTCAAGTTCCTATAAGTAACATTATACTTTGCACTACCTGCCTTTTCAGTCCAGAATACTATCGGATAGCCAACGTTGTTGTTGCCGATTGAAACGCTTGAGTGGACTGGGGCGGTAGTCAGTGGATTAGTGCTTATGGTCTCGTTTACAGACCATGTTTTGCCTCCATCAGTTGAATTGGTGAAATATAGTTTTAGGAATCCTGCATGGACAATACCGACATACGTTCTGGTGTTGTTCACGTTTATTGATACAGGACCGTTATACTGGACCAATGGTATCGCTACACTTCCGTTCCACGTCGCACCATTGTCATTCGATACATTGAACCATACGGCATCAGATGAACTGGAAACCGTATCTTTGACATAAGCGACATAAAGGTTATTGCCAGTCGTATTAACCCAGATAGATGGAAATGTCGGAGAGTATGTTGTCGGGGCTATAAGTGTGGTTTTGCTCCAGGTAGTGCCTCCGTTGCTTGAATTGGTGAAATTTAGGCCATAATTGCCATTATAGGTTGAATAGAAGCAGTAAAACCAACTTCCTCTCCTTGCACAAATCAGATCATATAGTATGGTGTTTCCAATCAACGTCTTTTCAGTCCAACTTCCGCCAGCATTAGTTGAGTATTGCAGTATTCCGCTCGTAGTTCCCTGTGCGTAGGTTATGCTGATGTTATCCCCATTGCAGTCTATGTGTGGATTCCTGTAAAGTGCTGTTAGTCCTGTATCCAAAGTAGTGACTGTCCATACAGAGCCGTTATTTGTTGAGTTCGCATACTTCACTACACTACTGCTATAAAAAAACACCGCATGAAGATTATTATTACTGTCTCTGCAGATGTTCCTTCCGGAGCCCCACTGCGGATCCAACAAGGTTGCTGAATTGACTATTGTCGAACCGAACCCGAATTTACCTCCCTCATTTTCCTTGAACCCATCTAAAAAGTTGATTTTGAACGAACCATTGCCATTCACCATGTCAATAATGAAATTACTGAAACTTATCCCTGCTGTCAGGTTCTTGAGAGGATAGTTCGACATATTGAGCAAGTCTGCCTGCAATTTCGTCCTGTCTGAAGTACAATCGAACGCCGTCCCGTTTGATGTTTTGGAATACTTGTCACAAAGGTTCGAGAAGCAGGAAGTCCTTGAAGTACCAGTCATCACAGTGCAATTCTTCGTGCTGGAAAAGAATGCTGAGTCCATCGTGAAGCTGGCAGTCCACGTCCTATCATCAACTTGTTTGAAGTCCCAGTTTAAATAAGAATCTATATATGTCTGCGAAACAATTTGGATGGTTTGGGTTGATGAGACTGAGCCGACATCGGATGCCTTAGCAAAAGAGATTAAAAAGATTAAAGAAATTAGGCATACCACTATGCGAACCCGGCCAGCTCCCACAGGAAGACCGCCCCTATGTCTGCGCCCCGTAGTAGGTCAGTGTCAGCTTGTCCCCGTTATTCAGAGTTGCCGATGTCACAACCGCTTCCGCAGCGAGCTTGCTGTTGGTTGCATTGTACAGGGCAGCTGCGGTTATTGTCTGCGCGTCGCAGCTTGACGTCCAGATGTTTGAAACTGAGACGTTCCCTGTCGCTACCAGCGCCGCCGTGCCTCCTGCTATCCCAAGGTTGCAGGTAGAGTATATCCCGCTCAGCGCCGTGTCTGTTGCCGCCATTGCAGTTACATTCTGCCCCAACGCAATCTGGGTCCATTGGTTGGTCGTCCCGTATGTCGCTATCCCGAACAGGTCGCAGACTGACATGTTCTTGCCTGTATTCGTTATGAGGTTGTGGTTGCAGCCATTGTCTATCCATGTATCCGTGCCTGCCCTCTGTATCTCCGTGCAGACCAGGCCGTTCCAGTCCAAAGATGCAGTAGGCCCTGGAGCCGATTGCGGAGCAATCTGGATAAACCAGCCGGTATTGCCCCAGCCCGTCCCTGACACAAAGGCAGGCCTGTCTCCAGCTGCGCAAGCCATCCCTACCAGGAACAGCATCAGCAGCCCATACGTTTTCATCAAATCCTTCATGACAAAATCACCCCTTTATACGCATCAATCTTCCACATCAGGGAACCCTCATTGAATATACCGCTGCAGTAAGGAACAGCAGGAGCATCCCTGCAAGCAGGAGCATCCCTGCAAGTACTGCCGTGTCCCGGTCAAGTTTCATGCTAATCATTGTCTTCCCCTCGCATACATGTTCCTCAGAGCCTGCTTGATATTCGGAAATTTGAGTTTCTTCGAAGCCACTTCAAACAACAAAGTGGCAATAGTGAGCAGCATGATGATGACTATTGCATACATCATGTTGCCAAATAGATATGACAACTCACTGTATTGACCAGCATCTGCAAGGTTGATGATGATTCCAAGTGACGCAATGACCGACCCGAGCGAAAACAGCAGGAAAAATATCCCGAGCGCAGTATACCTATTCCACAAGTTGAATGAGATGTAAGCGAATAGGAAAGGCAGCAATGCAAACAGAATGATGATTGCTATTTCAACAGCGGGCATTTCCTTACCATGATTATTCCGTCGTGGAAAGCTTATATACCTGAATTTCCGGCTTTGCACATAAATTAGCCATTTTTAAGAATCGGTCCCTCCTTTATGTGCAGGTTCGGGAATAAATGTGCAGACTTCTCAAACTCGGCCGTAAAGCCCATTTCGCACGACTCCCGCACGAGAACGCATAGGTTATGGCA
>JAPLWV010000036.1 GCA_026396385.1 Microcaldota archaeon
ATATTTAAATAGTTTATAAGCAGTTCAGGGAGGGAACACATGAAACGGTCTAAAGGAAAATTTTCAAAAAGGACTAGGCTCCTTAGGAAGAGAGCCAGAAAAGGAACGCTCCCGATGAGGAGGCTTCTGAGTAGCTTCAGCATTGGAGACAAGGTGTGCATAAACTTGGCACCTTCCCAGGAAGGTCTGCCGCACCCGCGCTACAGAGGACGGCATGGTATAATAGTGAGCATGAGGGGCAAGGCTTATATGGTTGAGGTAAAGGTTGGTAACTCAAAGAAAAAGATAATAATACCAGGGTTGCACCTGAAGAAATGAGGTATCTTTATGATCGAGAAATCAATTGTATCAAACAGGTCTGCAACGCTCGCAGAGGTTGCAGAGGTGCTTGAGAAGAGGAAGGGGGAGGGGGAGCTGGGATTCGAGCAGCAGACCACTCTAGCCTATGCTCAGAAATACGCAAAGCTTAGCAAGAAGAAAGCAGCTGAGCTTATAGAGGAACTTCAGAAAATGGACAAAATCAAGCCCGTTGTTGCCGTGAAGATTGCCGATATACTCCCGAAGAATGCTGACCAACTTCGTTTAATATTTGCAAATGAGAGGTATTCTTTGACCTCGGCAGAGATTGAGGAAGTGCTTAAAATTGTTAAGAAATACGTGTGAAGGTCTTGTGAATGAGAATAGGTATGGAAGAGTATGCAGTAGTGATAGATTCGCTCCCTTACGGGAAGTCGACAGATGTGAGAAGGGAGCCCATCGCTCAGATTGTGGGCGAGGATTACTTCACGCTACTGGAAGTTACGCCAAAGCTTGGGATTATCCTGGCTGTCGGGGATAGGATTTACATAGGCAAGGGGCCAAGGGACAAGGTTGACCACATAAAGAGCAGGATAAGCTATTTTGATCTGACTTCTTCGGCTAGGGCTGAGCTGGAGAGGGCCCTAAAGAGAATCATAATGGAGAAGGAGCCCTATTTCGTAAGTTTCTTCAACAAATGCGGCCCGATAAACATAAGGCTGCACCAGCTTGAGCTATTGCCCGGAGTCGGCAAGAAACACATGAAGGACATACTGGAAGAGAGGGAGAAGAAGCCCTTCGAGGGCCTTGCTGATATGAACAAGAGAGTTGCACTCCTGCCAGATGCATCAAAGATAATTTCAGACAGGATACTCGAGGAGCTGACAGGGAAATCCAAGTACTACATTCTAACCAGGCCGCCATTCCAGAAGGAAGAGGGTCAGTTCAATGCTCAGGGATGAGCTCCGATCAATCCTTGAGAGGTATGCCATCTCGCCAAACAAGAGGCTTAGCCAGAGCTTTCTTGTAGATGAGAGAATCATACAAAACGAGGTGGAGTATGCGGAAGCGGATGGAAAAGAAGTTCTTGAAATAGGGGCTGGACTTGGTTTCCTGACACGCGCTCTTGCAGAGAGGGCCAAAAAAGTAATTGCAGTTGAGAAGGATCCCCGTCTCGTGAAAATACTGAGAAGCTCACTCCCGGATGTCGAGGTTGTTGAGGCCGACTTCCTCAGGTATGATGTGAAGAGCGCGCAGGTGGTCGTATCCAACGTTCCCTACTCCATATCTTCCCCGCTGACATTCAAAATAGCGGAAATGGAATTTGAGAGGGCAGTGCTGTGCTACCAGGAGGAGTTTGCAAGAAGGATGCTTGCCAAGCCAGGCACCTCAGACTACTCACGCCTCTCGGTGATGAGCCAGCTTAGTTTTGAGCTAAAATTCGCGCAGAGAGTGCCAAAGAACTGTTTCATGCCAGTTCCCAAGGTTAACTCCGCAATAGTTCTTCTGAAACCACGTGAGCATGGAGTCGATGAAACGTCCAAAGAGCTGATAAATCTGCTCTTCCAGCATAAGAACAAGACTGTGAGGAGTTCACTGCTCAGCTCATCGCGCAAATTAAAAACAGAAAAGAAAAATCTTAAGGAGCTTATAAGCTCAATTCCTTTCAAGGAAAGGAGAGTAGTCTCTCTAACACAAAAAGAAGTACTGGAGCTTGTGGAAAATGAGAAACTTAAGGGTCTCATCAATACTCGTTGAACTTCTCCATCTCCATTATTACTTCCTCAAGCTCAGCCCTCTGTTTCATAAGAAGCTGCTTTATCCTCTCAAATCGCTTAGCCTGTAAATCAACAGTCCTGTATTTCCTTGAAGCTTTGTTGAAATGCTCTATGGAAAGGGTGTAGAACTCCTCGTTGTCCATAGCCTTCGCAATGTCCTCAAGAATCTTGCCCAGCAGGTCATTTGAGGCTATCTTGACATCCCTCCGTATCTGATGCTCCTTCTGGAAATTCTTCTTAAGAATCCTAACAACTCTGGCATTTGGGAATGGAAGCGCAAGCTTCTCCAACTCTTCCTCGTCCTTTGATTCGTCAATCTCACTTGCAGCAACTTGTTCTCCCTCTCCCACACTATCACCCCATTATGATATATTCGGTTATCTTTAAATATCTCACTTTACCATTCGCTAAAAAAAGCAAATCATAAATACCCAACCATACAACAATGTAACAGTGGTGTAATGGGTTATATCGATCTCAAGTACAAGCCAACTGAAAATGATGTGGTATGCTCGTTCTATCTTGAACCATCCCCGGGAGTAACTCTCACGAAAGCTGCGGAGGATATAGCTGCCGAGAGTTCCATAGGCACCTGGACTGAAGTTGCAACCATGTCGGATAGGATAAGAAAACTCGGAGCAAAGGTGTTCAGCATAAGGAACAACATCGTGAAGGTTGCTTACCCCGAAGAACTTTTTGAGAAGGGAAATCTATCACAAATACTCAGCTCCATTGCTGGCAACATATTTGGGATGAAGGCAATAAAGAACCTCAGACTGCTTGATATTGAGTTCACCGAAGGGCTTGTAAGGTCTTTCCAAGGCCCGGAGGTAGGCTTGGAGGAGGTTAGAGAGATAACTGGCGTATACAACAGGCCGCTGCTCGGGACGATATTCAAGCCAAAGCTGGGCCTCACTCCAAAAGAGATGGAGGTTCAGGCGCATGTCATCTACTCAAATGGAATCGACTGGGCTAAGGACGACGAGAATCTGGCTTCAATGAAATTCAACAAATTTGAGGAAAGAGCCCAAAGAATGCTCGGGGTTGTTGACCGAATATACTCAGAAGAAGGAAGGAGGGTTATCTACGCGCCGAACATAACGGGACCTCTGGATAAAATGCTAGAGCGCGCTGAGCTTGTCAAGGAACTTGGAGGAAGATGCATAATGGTCGATGTGCTCACCGTGGGATGGTCTGCACTGCAATATATTCGGAAGCAGAACTTCGGCAGGATAGTACATGGTCACCGGGCGATGCACGCGGCTCTTACCCGAAACAAGAAACATGGCATATCCATGATGGTGATAGCAAAGTGTTCAAGGCTGGTGGGGGTGAGCGCTCTGCATACGGGAACAGTATTCGGCAAGATGGAAGGAGGCAAGGAGGACGTTTCAAAGCTGAACGAATTCCTAAAATCCGATTTCTATGGAATGAAGAAAGTCATGCCAATAGCTTCGGGAGGCCTCCACCCCGGGCTTGTTCCAAAATTATATAACGCTCTTGGAAATGACCTCATAATAAACTTCGGTGGAGGCCTCTGGGGCCATCCACAAAGCCCTGCAGCTGGTGCCAGGGCCATAAGGCAATCCCTGGATGCTGCTTTGAAGGGAATATCGCTCGCAAAATACGCAGAATCTCACGAAGAGCTGAGAGCTGCACTGAAAAAATGGGTATAGTATGTTATCAGTAACTTATACACTATTATACTATTTACGCTCTAATCATATCTATGGAATTGTGCTCCATATGCCAGAAGGAGTTTGACCCAACCCTGGGGGTCTTCTTTGACAACAGGTGGTTCTGCCGGGACTGTTCAATACAGTATGGGCAGTTTGAAAACTGCTCGCGGTGCGGCAGGCAGGTGGCACGCTGGGAGTACACCACGCATAACGGAAAGATTTTATGTAATGAGTGCTGCGACAAAGTCTTCATAGAGGAGAGGATTGCCAGGACATGCGTGGTGTGCAAGAAGGAGATAATCGGTCCGTCAGTGGCAGATCCCAAGGGGAGGAAGGTATGCCTAAAATGCTATAGGGAGCAGAATCTTAAACCTTTTGGCGCACGTATGGTGGTGTGCTCCTCCTGCAAGAAGGAGGTGCCCGCAGATGAAGTTAGATATGTGCATAACAAACCGGTTTGCGAGGTATGCGTAGAGAGAACAAGGCCTTTCCTTGTATGCTCATCATGTGGCTCCAAGATTTATGAAAAACCATTCGGAACTCCTGATAACGTCCTGTGTGCTGTCTGCTACAGTCAGCTATTCCCAAAAGAAGAGAGATGTGCGATATGCGGCAAGCTTCTGAAAGCTATAAAATTTGTTAGGCGCGATGGCGCGATACTGTGCTTGGATTGCACAAAAAAAGAATCAGAGTCTGGTTGATAGCTGATGGAGGTACCTCTTGGCTTTCATCAGTTCCTTTATTCCTTTCTTGGTGATTTTGTAGTACTTTCTCCTCCCTTCGAATTCGGATGATATCAGTCCCTCAGCCTCGAGCTTGTAGAGAACCACGTAGCCGGTTATAAGCCCATGGCTCCAGCCGTAATCCAGCTTCAAATCCTTGCTAAGGCCGTAGGCATACACCCTCCCTCTTCTCAGTTTGGAAAGCACGTAAAGCCACAGGTTGCCTCTTGTGAGGGCCTTTCTGAGCCTATGCATCGGTCTGCTTTCTTCCATACCTTATATATGCAAGCTTTAAATATATATAACTTTATAAAATATTTATAAAAAATTAAAATACGGTGAGGAGATCGATACTCATATGAGCGGTAGTAGATTTGTCACTGCAATAAATTGTATAGATGGAAGAGTGCAAATGCCTATCATTGAATGGATGAAACGAGAATACCACGCGGATTATGTTGATATGATCACAGAACCGGGCCCGAATAGAATGCTAGCAGAGAACCCATCCGACCCTGACGTCATCTCCATAAAAAGGAGAGTAGGAATTTCGGTCATGAAACATGCATCAAAAGTCGTCGCTGTGATTGGACATCATGATTGTGCGGGAAATCCTGTTCACAGAGAAACACAGATTAAGCAGATAAAGGCCGCCGTCGAAACTATCAACTCATGGGGTTTACATGTTCAGGTCATCGGATTATGGATTGATGATCAATGGGCTGTTCATAAGATTGTATAAAACAAAATAAAATATGGTGGTAAATTGAAAAAAATAAGAGTAGCTCTGGTTGGAGTGGGGAACTGTTCCTCCTTCCTTGTTCAAGCAATAGAATATTACCGAGAGAGGAATGAGAAGGAGATACCCGGCATACTGCATGTGGACCTTGGCGGATACAAAATCCCAGACATAGAGTTTGTGGCGGCTTTTGACGTAGATAGAAGAAAAGTTGGGAAGGATCTGAGCAAGGCGATATTCCAGCAACCGAATAACGCAGTGAAGCTTGCGGAAGTCCCCAGGTCAGGCGTGAGGGTTGAGAAGGGACCTGTGCTTGATGGAGTGGGAGATTACCTAAAGAAGGCAGTTTCAATAGACCCTAATCAGAAGCCAGTCGATGTTGCTGATGTTATCAAGAGCTCGAAAGCCCAGATCGTCATAAACTATCTTCCTGTAGGTTCCTGTGACGCTTCTAGGTATTACGCCCAGCAAGCACTTGATGCAAGATGCGGTTTCATAAATGCCATACCCGAATTTCTAGCTTCTGGAGAGTTCGCCAAGAAATTTGAGGAGCAGAAGCTCCCCATTCTAGGAGATGACATAAAGGGACAGCTAGGTGCCTCCATACTCTCAAGGACTCTGGCAAGGCTCTTCAAGGACCGGGGGACTGCTCTTGACAGGATGTACCAGCTTAATTTCGGAGGGAACACAGATTTCCTAAACCTGCTTGAGGAGGAAAGGCTCAAGTCCAAGAGGATAAGCAAGACGGAGACTGTGCAGTCTGTTTTGGAGGAGAAGAGGCTGGCCGATGAAAACATAAAGATAGGGCCGAGCGATTACGTACCCTGGCTTGGGACGAGGAAGATAGCAAGCATGAGGTTCGAGGGCAGGAGCTTTGGTGACATAGATGTCCATCTTGACGTGAAGCTTGATGTAGATGATAAGTCGGTTTCGGCAGGCATAATGGTGGATGCCATAAGATGCTGCAAGCTGGCGCTTGACAGGAAGATAGAAGGCGCTTTGGTTTCCCCGTCTGCCTACTTCTTCAAGATGCCGCCCGTGCAATACCCGGATTATGTGGCAAAGGAGATGCTGGAGGAGTTCATTAGGGGAAAGAGGGAGCGCTGAGCAGCTTTAGCAAGCATGAGCGGGAAATCCCACATCCGTCAGTGGTGGGAGCATGTCACTAGAATCTTACAAGTCTCCCGGGGCATTACACCATGTGAACGGCTGGTGAATGATGACAGTCCCGAAGCTACATATTTAAATAAAGTGGCAGTTCACAAATAGTTAGTTGAATATCTATACTTCGGTGTGGGAATGAAGTTCGGAATACCAAATCTAATCGATGCGGTAGGGGAATTGCCGGATAGAAGTAACATACTCTTCATAACTCCGCCTAGACCTGAGAAAAACATATTCGTTGCGCACTATGTAAACGAGGGTGTGCAATCAAAACAGCCTGCGGTGTATATCACCACGGATATTGCTCCGGCCGAAATAGAGGAGAAGGCGGCCGCATTCGGCATGAACCTCTCCGAGTGCACCAACAAGAACCTCTGGTTTGTTGATTGCTATTCCTGGGCGCTTGAAAAGAAGCCGGTTGAGAGGAGGGATGTAAGGGTTTCAGGTCCATCCTCTCTTGATGACCTCTCACTCAGCATAAACCAGGTAGTGTACGAGGCAAACAAGATAGCACCACTTGGAAGGGTGGTGTTCCAGAGCCTCTCAACACTTTTCATATACAACACCCCCAACATAGTGTACAAATTCTGCCAGGTGGTAGGCGCCCGTTTGAAATCTTCTGGAATGACAACCCTCTTCATGATTGAGGAGGGAATGCACAAGCCTGATGTCGTGGCGACTCTTGAGCACATGATGGATGGAATTGTGGAAGTAAGATTCGAGGAGGGAAGGTGGTTCATCAGTTCCTCCCAGATAAGATCAAGCGGCAAAGTTGAGCTGAGGATTACTAACAAAGGAATTGAGGCTATAAGGTAGATCAGATGGGAGAGACAGACGGGGATATAGATGCTGTGGACTACTCCTCTCCTTCATTTGTAAGACCCATTCCCACTTCTGAGCCATCCAACGAGAGAGTAAAAACCGACATACCTGGGCTAGATTCGATGATTGGCGGTGGTTTTGAGAGGAAGAGCGTTGTGATAGTAAGCGGTTCGGCAGGCTCGGGGAAGACAATACTCTCCCTGCAGTTCCTATACAATGGTGCTACAAAATATGATGAGCCGGGTTTATACATAACTTTTGAAGAGCAGAAGGAGAGCGTATTCAAACACATGCTGAGTTTCGGCTGGGATTTTGCTGAGCTTGAGAGGCAGAGGAAACTAGTATTCCTTGAATACCCTCCCCACGAGGTGGACAGGTTCATCAGCGAGGGCGCGGTGATTGAGGACATGGTGAGGGAGTATGGCATACAAAGGGTTGTGATGGACTCAATAACTTCCTTCATGCTTCTTTACAGTGAGGAGTACAGGAGGAGGCAGGTCTTCCTCAAAACAATGGAGATACTCCGCAAGTGGGGTTGCACCTCTCTGCTGACTTCAGAGGGGATGGGCACTGAGGACGGAGAGGTAAAAACAAGGTTCGGTGTGGAGTTCCTGGCAGATGGATTACTGTCAATTCACGTAACTAGAAAGGGGGGAGTGAAGGAGCTCGCATTAGACGTTGTTAAAATGAGAGGAACTGCTCACGATATGAAGTTGAATCTTATGAAGATAACCCCTCACGGAATAGAGATATATCCTTCCCAGCCCGTCTTCACTGGCGACTCCTTATGATGTATAAGCTTTTAATCTGGGCAACCAAATACTACCCCATGAGGAAAGCCCAGATGGCCGTTGAGCTTACGGTTATAGCATCCGCCATCATGCTGGTCCTGTTCATACTTTTTGAGTTCGGTCAGACCAAGATAAACGAGAACGTAGCCATCACCCAGGTCTCAGAAGCCAGAAATACTGTTGATAGGCTCGCCAAAGCGGCGATTGAAGTGAATACGGAGGGTGTCGGAGCCAGGAGGAAAATATACGTAACAATACCCGACAGGGTGAATCCAAATAGGATACTGATAGGCAACGGCACAATAACAATTGGGGTGTATATAGGGGATGGAACGACAGATGTAAGTTCCCCGGTTGGCTTCACAATTGCGCAGGGTGGCTACTTCCCCACCACTCCGGGCAGCTACTGGGTGTGGGTGATAAGCCGGCAGGGTTATGTTCAGATAGGCAGCGCGGTTGAGATAAGTCCATCCAATGTTTATTTTGAGCTCTTTCCAACCAGCTCCAGCAATAAAAATATTACATTGACGAACTATGGACTATCTGCGATAAACGTAACCTCCAGTCTAACATGGGGGGACTCTGAAGTCGATGTCTCAGTCAACAGTAGCAGTTTCACACTCTCTCCCGGTCTTGCAAATTCGCAAAATATCAACATTAATGCAACTGCAAACTCAAATGCATCACGCGGCTTGCATAGCGGATATGTATCAATTACTACGAATATATCAGAAAACGAGATGATACCCATCCTAGTCTACGTGGTTGGGCAGCCGGCAGCTTTGCAGAATGTCTCATACTTGACAATTAATACCTACAATGACAGCGGATATACAAATTCGTCTACAAATTTCTTTGCACCTCTCTCCGGTACTGTGGTTTACTACCAGGTTATGTCGTATAGTTCAACTGATGAGTTGGTTGACTCAACTGTGACAGTTAAGGTATACGACCCCTCCTCTAATCTGATGAATGAAACTACTTACTCCTCAAATGGGGGAACCGGAATTTACAATGGCAATTACACGCTGTATGGTTATTATTCATCTTCGGGTTCATGGAGAATAACCGCCTATGAAATCGGAGGGGTGAGCACTGCAACTTATATAACTGTGGTTGCAAGCTGTGGTGATGGCACCTGCAGTTCGGAATACGGCGAAGATTGCAATACCTGCTACACGGACTGCCCTGCGGATCCCTGCGGGCAGGTGCTGCCATAAGATACCAAAACTGCCAGCATATTTTTAATTGTCAAAGAACCTAACCTTAACAAGATTGCTTCGGCTTGAGAGCCACATGAGGGCCCATAGCAACCTATGTAACAGTATCTTGAAATGCATAACTAATTTAAATAGTGGAACTCAATCTTAATGCATGTCCCCCAGAGCCCAGGGAGCGATTGAACTACTAGTAATCCTTGCGATGATTGCTCTAGCGGGGTTGGTTATATACTCCACCAGCCAGAACACGCTTGCAGAATCCAGCAAAGCCCTCATAGTCTCCCAGGCAAGGGCGACTGTTAATGACCTCTCAAGTGCTGCCTCAGAGGTTTATTCAGAGGGTGTTGGTGCGAGAAGAAAGGTCTACATAACCATACCTGAAGGTGTGGATTCCTCCAAGGTGTATGTGAACAACACGATGATAAATATCGGTTTGAAAATCGGAGGTCAGACTAGTGACATAAACACCCAAACAAGTATGAGGCTTTTGCAGGGCTCCGACTTCCCAACAACTCCCGGCGGCTACTGGGTGGATGTAGTCGCAAAAAATGGGTATGTCCTCATAGGCTCTTCGTATCTTTCAATAGTCCCCCAATCAATCTCAGTTGAAATGCCGCCATCCAATTCAACAAGCACACTAGTCACATTCACCAATATGGGGAGTGTACCGCTCAACGTCACGCTTTCTCCCCAGTGGACTTATGCGGGAGTAGTTAACATGAGTCTTAACACTACAAATTTTATTCTTAGCACATCCGGAGATTCATCCACAAGTTATGTGAATGTCAACTTTATTACATACCAAGACACTCCACTTCAACCCTATGCTGGTACGATTAATGTGGCTACCAACTCAAGCGAGACAGCACAAATTGATGTATACGTAAATGTTGTCGGGAATCAACTCCCCACTGGCGTCTCTTATATAACAATCGATACGTTCAAGGATAGTGGTTATTCATCACCTACGACCAACTTCGCACTGCCTTATTATGCAACTATAAACGGCTCTAACTGGAACGAGGGTATTGTGACTCTAGACATCCTAGGTCCTTCGGGGAGTTCGGTCAGTGGCTATCCAGTTCAACTCAATGTCAACTCTTCCGGCATTTTCATCTACAATGAATTCAACCCAGCTGGGCTCCAAATCGGAGTTTACAATATACTGGCAAGTCAATCTGAGACGAATGCGTCATATTCATTCAATATAACTGCCTGTCCATGATAAATTGGCAGGGGAAGAGGTATGTGGTCATATGAGCAAAAAATTCATCATCCCAATCATCCTCTTCATAATCCTCGCAAACCTAGCCCAAGCCGCCACAGCGTGCAATAATGACGGGTGTTTTCTCATTACCGCAGTCACTGGAATTGGAGGAAAAGATTACAGGACTATTCAAGGTACGGTTGGAACAGCAGATACATCTACAATCGTGAAAAATACACTTTATAAAGGGTGCTTCTTTTTTGACCCATTAAGCACTTCAACAGATAATACAACTTCTTGTCTCCTCCTTGGCAATTCTGCAAAGGGGTATGGATGGGCCAACTCCACCATAGGGGGAAACTTCCCTGCAGGAACTTGGATATTCCAAACCAACACAACATCCTCGAATACGACTGGGCTAGGCCACATGGGTGTTATTGTCTGGAAAAATTGTTCTGGTGCGCAGTCACTACTTTTCGGTCCTGTCTATAATACTACCGTAGATGCCCTAGGTTCCGGTTCACAAAAGATCATAATACGTACCGCTCAATCTTCTAAAATTGTTAATGGCTGCTCCTTGAAATTTGAGTATTGGCTAAATGTTTCAGTAAAGGGGGGCTCAGTTCTGCAAAACGTCACATTCGGGATAAATACTAACAACGAATTTATTGACTGGCCGACTCTTGACGGAACTGCACCCACAACGACCGCATCCGCAAGCACATGTCCACCTATAGACTGTCCATACACCTTTGGAACTTGGACAAACAAGACTGTATCAGTAACACTGACCTGTAGTGATGGAAGCGGCAGCGGATGCAACATCACAAAATACTGTACAGATGCACTGAATGCCTGCCCTCCAAGCACAACTTATACTACTGCAGTTCCAATTTCTACAGAAGGAACTTCATACATCAGGTACAACAGCACAGACAATGCAGGAAACATCGAAACAATAAAATCCTCAACAATCAAGATAGACACGGCTGCACCCACAACGACCGCATCCGCAGGGACATACACTTTTGGAACTTGGACAAAAGACGCTCCAGTACAAGTAACATTAACTTGTAATGATGGAGGTGCAAGTGGATGCAACCAAACAACATACTGCAATGATACAATAAACAAATGCATTCCGTTAACGATCTATAATCCCCTATCAACAGTTCCAATTTCTACAGAAGGAACTTCATACATCAGGTACAACAGCAGTGATGTTGCACGAAACATCGAAGCAATAGATTCCTCAACAATCAAGATAGACACGGCTGCACCCACAACAACTGCAACTGCAGTAAAAAATAACAGCGCCTCCTATACATTCAACACCTGGACCAACTCCACATACGTAAATGTGACTCTTTCCTGTAATGACGGCTCTGGAAGCGGATGCGGCGCTACTATAGGCTTCTGCACAGACACAACCAACACCTGCACCCCAAGCGCAGGTTACGGTAGCCCCATCCAGATAAGCACAACAGGAACTTCATACATCAGGTACAACAGCACAGACAATGCAGGAAACACCGAAACAATAAAATCCTCAACAATCAAGATAGACGCAGTTGCACCCACAACAACTGCATCGGCAGGATCATACACCTTCGGGACTTGGACGAACAGCACAGTATCAGTAACGCTGAGCTGTTATGACGGCTCTGGAAGCGGATGCAGCATCACGAAATACTGCAAAGATGCTCTTGACACCTGCACCCCCACAACAACCTACTCCTTGCCAGTCCAGATAAGCACAACAGGAATTTCATACATCAGGTACAACAGCACAGACAATGCAGGAAACACCGGAGCAATAAATTCCTCAACAATCAAGATAGACACAACTGCACCAGCTTACTCCTCAAACTCAACCAGTTCAACCACAGCAGGAGCTTCTATTTCCCACAACCTATACTGGCAAGACAGCGTTTCAGGATTGAGTGGTTATGTCTTCCGGTTCTGCAACGGGACTTGGAATGGGAGTACATGTTCGGGGTATTCGTGCCAGCAATCAGAAGTTGTAGAAATAATCCTGGACGAAACCAACCAAGGGAATGTCGGAGATGCTTATGTAGAGGGAGGCTTCGGCGGAAATTGGGATTACAATTACGGAACTTCAACTATATTACATATTGGCATAACGCTTCAAACGACCCATAATGCTTTCCTTTTATGGAATCTGTCAGCTATTCCTCCTGGGGCAACGATAACAGAGGCGACTATGTCTTTGTATATGTCAACCGCACCACCTGAGTCCATTAATATCCGAGCAGCAAATACTTCGTTATACACCAGCGACCCCAAATCCAAAGATATGTGGGTTGAGGGAACTAAAAACGGAGCTACTAATTCAACTCCTTACGAAATAACATGGACAAACCACCCAGACGTAGACACTTACCAAGGAGACGAACAACCCACGGGAAAATCCGAAGAATGGATGTATTTTGATGTGACAGAGGCAGCAATATCCTCATTCGCACAGGAAAACCAGAACATGAGCATACAAATTTTCTCAACAAGCGAACTTGATACTGGGGACGCAGAATTTGCCTCGAAAGAATACGACCTATTAGCGGGAAAAAGACCGCAACTTACTATAACATATACAACCGAAGAGACCAATCCCGCTGCATGCTGTGGTTGCGCAAACGATACCTGGGTAGCAATGACGGGAACGGGAAACTGGAGCAATGTAACAAAGGTTGTTAATTCATCGGAAGGGGCGACAATTGCATGGTGCGTCGATGCCAATGACACGACTAACAACTGGAACACAACCTCATGCTCAGATCCATTCACATACATGACGACCGCACCACCCTCTCAGGGTGCAGCAGTCTCAAGTGATAACACCAGCTACACAGCATGCGGTGCAGTCTTCTACAAGATACGCTTATATGACCAGAACTCAAAACTCATCAACTCCTATTTCACGTTGAATATACTTGACCCCGCTCTCTCAACGGTCTCCAGCCAAAGTTCCCTCTACCCGAATAATGCCACGGGAACCTATACCAGCAATTACATTCTGAATAATACCTCCCTTGCTGGCACATGGCTCTTGAAAGTACTTGAGAGCGGTGGAGTTACTTCCGGCAAGAACTTCTACGTTAGTACATTCTGTGGTGATAAAATCTGCGCTGGCAGCGAAAATTGCTGCAGCTGTCCAGAAGACTGCTCCTGTGGGGAATGCTCTTGCCATCCTGGCCCTCCACCCTATATTGAGTGCCCGCAGTCCGGATGATGAGGCACCAGCATATTTTTAATCTCCTGTAACATAAGTACTCTATGCGCAAGGTGCAGGTAAGCTTTGATTTTCTGGTAATAGTAATATTCGCTTTCATGATATTCCTAGAGATGTTTGAGGTTTATGCAGTTGAGAGCTCCTCTGCCAGGATACGCGAGAGCATGGCGAGTGCCACTAGAATTGCGAGCAGCGTTGCAAGGACGATAAACGAGGTTTGCAAGCAGAATGGGACTAGCGCGACGGTAACTATACCCGAGAGTCTGGATACTAGCGATAATTATTCCTTAAGCATAAAAGCATCCGGCAGGAGAGTTGATATATCATGGCCTATTTCAAGCCAGAACAGGAGTGTTGGAGTTCCGATACTTACCAGCAATATAACCGAGTTCAACCTATCAAAGATCCTGAACTCGAACCAGTCTGTGCTTACCATATCTAATATAAACGGATCAATAAATGTTTCGGGTGGCTAGCAATGATTAATCGCATGAAAAGAGGGCAGCTTTTCAGTCAGGATATTATCTTCGCAATAGTGCTAGTGCTATTAACATTCTCACTGTGGCTTACCCTAAGACAAAGGGTTTTGGGTGTCATGCTGACGAGCGATGACAGAAGACAGCTGGATGAGGCAGCATCGTCTGCCATGGGTCAGTTGCTTGAAAGCAGCGGTATGCCAACCAACTGGGAGAGGTTGTCTGTCATTAATGAAACCACCATCGGTAGCATAAATAGCATAGGCCTTGTTAGCAACAGGAATAATCTAGATACGGATAAGATTACGGCATTTACCAATACGGCTGATAACTACACAACAATCAAGAAACTGCTCGGTTTGAACAGGGAGGGTTACAAGTTCAATTTCACAATCTCTTCATTAGATGGAGCTGTGCTGTACAGCATCAATAATACGCCCACAACATCAGCCGCCTACAATGCAAGTTACTCCGCAGTTAACACTACTTCATTCGTTGAAAGATTTGCACTGCTGAACAATTCATTAGTTAAAGTTGTCATGGGTGTTTGGATTGAGTAAAGCATTCATCTTCACACTTGATGCCATCCTTTCGATACTAATCTGCACCATCCTATTCTTCTCCGCATATTCAATCCTTTCGAAGTTCCAGTACTCTACAGTGCGGCAAATTTCCCTCTTTGATACATGCGCGGATGTGCTAACTTCTCTAGAGAAGAATCACACACTTAGCAACTCCATTTACTACTCCCGCACTTCAGATATTCGCACCATTCTCTCAAACATATCCTCAAATGTATGCTCGAATTTGGTGATATACTCTTCGGGCAATGCACCATTGCTTGTAGTCCAAAGGCCAGATTGCCAGTGTGATGCGAGTCATACCACCCTCGTAAGGAGCTTCGTTATACCTAACAGCAACGGGACACTTTCAGAATACCTTGCAAAAATGGAGGCGTGCCCAAAATGAAAAAAGCATTCCTTTTCTCAGTGATATTCATCCTCATTTTCACCACTCTGATACTACTCTCTGTTTTCTACCTTAGAATGATGCAGATGAATGAGCTAAGTTTCGCCCAGACAAAGAATATAACCCGCATCCTCTATGTGCGGGATGACATTGCAAGCGATATTCTTGATTACCTGCAGCTGTCGGTCAGCATACAGAGCAACTCCACCAACATGATACTAAACATATCTGACACGCTGCCCTCGCCCTACTCCGACCCAAGGACCACGCTCAATACCGCATATGCAGAATTCATAAATGGAACATACTCTAATGAGACAAACCTTCTTAACCCAGCAACAAACCTCTCGGTAATATCTCTGAATACTACCGCTTTTGAGAATGCGCCTTCACTGCAGTTCATAGGTTCCAACTCCTCGCTGAGCTTGAACTACTCCTACACCAACCTCAACAAGAATGAGCTCATAATAAACGGTTCCAGCCTTGTAAGGAACTATTCCATATCGATTACTTTCAACGATACATGCCTGAACAACAACTGCACAAATGCCACCTGGGCTGGTGGCTCACCTAATGTTGACAGCACCACAGCAGCACTCTGGCACTTTGACGAGGGGAGCGATAACTACGTATATGACAGTTCAGGGAATGGCAACACCGGCACGTCTGGTGCCTTTCCAACGTGGGTTTCTGGTAGGTTTAATATGGCGCTGAATTTCACAGGCTCGTCGTATGTGACAGTTAACAATTCAGACAGCTTGGGCATGAGTGGCAACCTAACCGTTGAGCTGTGGTTCCGCACCACCTCCGGTGGTGGCACAGCTCAATTCATGCTGGATACAGCCAACGGCTCTGGGTTTCTCTTTAGTAACTATGGAATTTATATAGACTCAGATAATGCAATCCATGGTATTATAGGTGGTGTTATAGGGGAGAGCAGAGCCTATGCGGATCTTGTAAGTAGCACCATAGTCCAGACCAACAAGTGGTATCATGTGGCCTTAACTGCAAATGGGACAAATATAACGCTTTATGTAAACGGCGTTCTGGACAGCTCCGGATCACTAGACGTAAGCCCACTTCCAAATGACAACAATCTGAGTATAGGTGCCCCAGACGCTGGATGGGGATCGTACTTCCTTGGAACAATTGACGAGGTTGCAATCTACTCAAGGGCCAAGTCTGCAGCCGAGATAGCTGCCGATGCAAACCTCTTCCACTGGGACTGGAGCCCAACTGCCATGAATAGCAACCTCTCCGCGGTATGGCATTTTGATGAGGGAGTCACCAACACAACAACAGCCGACAGCTCTGGCAATGGCAACACAGGCACCCTCAACGGGGCAACCTGGAATGCCTCCGGAAAATACAACTATTCCCTAAACTTCAGTGGCTCCCAGTACATAAATGTCAGCCATTCCCCAACTTTAAATGTAACCGGCAATCTCACTGTTGAAGCATGGATTAAATCTCAAAACATACTATCCTCAAACTACCAAACAATACTCTTCAAAGGAAACTCCACAGCTGAGAACTACGGGCTTTATCTGAAGGGCAGCAACCTTTATTTTGAGTGGATAAGTGGCAGCGTAAACACACTAAAATCATCCTCCTCAAACATCCAGAACAATACCTGGTATCATGTAGCAGCAGTCTTCATAGGAGGCGACAGTACCCCTGGTATCCTGTATGTCAATGGAGTGGAGCAAGCTCTTGGAAGTCCCGTACCTGTGGGGGGATCCTTGACTGCAAATACCGGTAATCTGACAATTGGGGCAAACAGCTCACACTACTTCTACGGAACAATAGATGAGGTCGCAATCTACTCAAGGGCAAAGTCTGCAGCCGAGATAGTCGCGGATGCAAATCCGTTGTACATC
The DNA here is from genome assembly GCA_026396385.1 of Microcaldota archaeon. Lineage (GTDB taxonomy): Archaea > Micrarchaeota > Micrarchaeia > Burarchaeales > Fermentimicrarchaeaceae > Fermentimicrarchaeum. The sequence continues at coordinate 16,995 of JAPLWV010000036.1, forward strand.
TCTACCGACCTGCGCGATTCTATCAATAACTCCATTCTTCTAAGGGGTTCGGCTGCAGGGTATGTAAATGCAGGCGCCAACAACACTTTCTACGTCACAACCAACGGCGGAAGCCTTAACATGACCGTAGGAGCATACGCCGGCTTTTATTCTTTGAGAGCCTACGCAAACAATACACAGGTGAATATTCTTACGGCAATAACCGAAAGCGGAGTTTCAAGCATGCAAGCTATCCTGCCAATTCAGCTTAGAATATACCAGCAGACTTTCAGTAGCCTTATAATAGCCGAGAAGTGATGCTTATCTGTTCAATGCGATGTCAGAAGTATAGACTTCAGAATATAGGTGTGCATCACCAGGAAAACAATAATTGCCACCGCAAACAGGTACAAGGTATATCTCAATCCATTGAGCTCCTTGCCGTCATGTATTACTCCGATAAGTATGCTCACGGTAATCGAAGTTGCGATTATTGCAAAAATCGAAACATTAAACAGGAAATCTGCCGATATGGGTGTTCCCATAGTCAGCCCAACCTCCCCGCTCAGCGATGTTTGGGCGCTCTGCTGCTGAAGTGAACTCATCATGTTAACAAATTCAATGGATATTGATAGCAGTACGGGCATTCCTATGAGAACCGCGAACAGTATAAAGACGATATACATGCTCGTCCCTGTTATAAGTTGCCTTCTGAGCTCCTGCCCCTCCATAATATCATCCGCAGCATTCTCAAGCAGAACCGCCAGACTCCCACCCGACCTCATGCTGACTACGAAAAGCGCAACAGTTCTCTCAAGAGTCTCCGATTTTATTCTCTTTGACATCTCCGTCAGAGCATCTGTGAAGGATCCAATCCCAAGCGATTTTGCTGTGACATACCTTACCTCCTCTTCAAGAGGTCCGAATTCGGGCCTGGCGGCTGTCCTCAGAGCTGCAAGAGGTGTCAGGCCAGCCCGCACGTTTGCTGCAATCAGCTGGAGAGCATCAGGCAGTGCATTTTCAATTCTTCTCTTCCTGTCCTCTACCCTGAAGTGCAGTATGAGGTAAAGGCTGAACACTACGAATGCAAAAGCGGCTACTGAGCTGAGCAGCAGGATGCTTATCGGGGTAAGTTCGAGTACAATCCAGCCGAAAAGGAGCACCGCTATGCCGAATAAGACGGAGAGCAGCAGAACTGACCCCATCCAGACTCTTGCGTCCATATCCGCTCCGGAGTATTCCAGCATCTCCTCTATATGCTTGTTGATTCCTTTAGGTGTAAGATTTCCGAAAGCATAATACAATTTTCTCAAATCTCCAGTATTCATACAATCACATGTGTGTTGCGGGTCTCCTAGATTTTATGAACTCCACCAGTGCAACCTCGCAGAAAATACAGAAAGCAACCAAACCCATGATGAACCCCTCATCGATTGATACTCCCCCGAATGTTGAGAGGACAACAAGCAATGTTATGCCCAGGCTTGGCACAGCAACCGAGATTATTATGAAAAGCAGCACCCATAGGTTCAACTCGTAGGTGTATGATTTAACCTGCGAATACTGGAACTGCTGGAGGTTTTTTATAACGCTCTTCAATGCTGCTTGGAGGCTCGCTCCGGATTTGAGAGCAGTCAGTATCTGACGTATTGTCCTCCTCAGGAATTCCGACTCGGTTCTCAGCGCCATCTTCTCAAGCGCCCTCTCCTGCATCTCGCCAGCATTTATATCCTGCACAGTCCTGCGGAACTCCTTTGATATGACGCCGTAGCCGGATTTCGATATGTTCACCATAGCATCAAACAGGGGAACGCCGGAGCTTATCTGCAGTAGCAAATCTTTCAGAGCATATACCAAGTCCTTATCCACATCCTCCACAATCTTTCTCGCCAGAATGCGTGGGTAGTAGCTGAAAAGCGAGAAGAATACAAAGAAGGCTAGCATACTCCCAATAATTATCCACCTACTTGCGTCTACTAACCCTTCCAGTCTACCAAAAAATGAGAGCTCCTCCAGTCCATTGTCTCCAGTTTCCGTTAAAGTAATGCTGCCCTTAGCATAGCTCAGCGCAAACAACAGCAGGAAGATTATAAGTGCCCAAGCAAGGGCGTTTGCAATTGAGACGGCTACGTACTCTCCCTTTTCAACATCGCTTCCAATAACCTCCAAGTCATACTCCAAGCCCGGGAGGATGTAGCTTATCCTAGTCCCAATTCCAGTAAAAGCTCTTCCTATGCCTTTTGCAAATCTTTCAGGGAGGATGAAGAACAGTAGTCTTATGCAAACACCCTAACACTATGAGCGTGAAATCCCGCGCTCTTAATAGGCGGTATGAAAGCCAACCTATGACGAACAATTCAGTTCTTCCACTATATATACCTTTCACCTGGAAAGTTACCCCCCTTGCCGAGGTTTATAAAGGGAAAAACCGACGTAAATAACGTCTATGAGAACTTATAAATTCAGGATATATCCATCAAAGAAGCAGGAAGAGCTTCTGAATAAACATCTCCGGCTAGCTAAGAATCTCTGGAATGAACTACTTGAACACTGCAAACAAACATATGAAGACTTTGGCTACTTTCCAACAAAGAACACACTTCAACTGATGACAAAGAACTACGGTTTTTATGCACAAGCCCAACAAGATATTGCTAACAGAATACATAACTCAATAATGAGGGTTTTCAAGTTTAGGAAGAAAGGAATAAAATGCGGCTTTCCAAGATTCAAATCCTTTGATAGGATGAAAAGTTTGCATTATCCACAAGATTATCCACATGGTGGCTTTTTGCTGGATAAGAAACTCAAAGTCACACCTTTTGGAGAGATTGCAATAAAGAAGCACAGGGAGATAAAAGGCAGAATTAAGACACTCACACTAAAAAAAGAATCCTCAGGAAAGTGGTTTGCTATATTTGCTGTTGAAATACCAAAAGAGATTCCAAGAGAAAACAAAGGAGAGGTAGTTGGAATTGACTTAGGGCTGAAAAACTTTGCTACTCTCTCAGATGGCAGAATAATCCAAAACCCAAGGCATCTGAAGAAATGGGAGGAGAGGCTTTCTTTTATACAAAGAGAGCTTTCAAAGAAGAAGAAAGGATGCAATAACAGAAAAAGGGCAAAATTAAGAGTCGCAAGACTGTACGAAAAGATAGCAGATACAAGGAGAGACTTCTTGCATAAATTATCAATCGAATTGGTAAATAATTACTCATTTATAGCATCAGAAAAGCTTGCCTCGCAGGAGATGGCAGAACAGCACTATGGCAAGCAGATAAACGATGCAGGATGGAATATGTTTGCAAACATGCTTGCATACAAGGCGGAAGGAGCTGGATGTGAAGTTGTGTTTGTGAACCCTGAAAATACGTCAAAGATGTGCAGCAGATGTGGTTCAATGACTGAAAAGACGCTCTGGGACAGAACGCATAACTGCCAATATTGTGGGCTAAGTATCGACAGAGACCTCAATGCTGCACGCAATATACTTACAAGAGCTACCCCTGGGCAAGGGGGAAGTAACGCCTGCGATTCCTTACTAGAGAGAGATGTTGCAGAAGCGACGTCAATGAAGCAGGAAGCACCCAATAAACAGGAGCATGTCACAGGACCTTTTTCAAAGGAAGTTTATTCCCAGCAGCCTTGAGCACAACCTCCGGACTCTTGTAATAAAGCCCAATAACAGCTCCAACTTCGTCAACTGACCTTATACCTGAAGCATCCATCCACTCAAGAATCTTAAGTTTATCTTTGATGTCCCGCTTTATCTCATCGGCACTCATTCCCGTATGAAGGTTCAAATCCTCCAAGACTCTTGAACTCTCATTAACCTTCTCGAAAGTGTCGGTCCTCGGTTTCCACTTGAACAGAGAATTGAGTACAACCGCCTCAACTGGCGATACGACCAACTCGCTTATCTCGTAGACCCTCCTTATCTCCTTTCTTCTATCCCTATACTGCACAACTATAAGCTGCAGGGACTCCAGCTCCGTCAGCGGGAGTTCTATTGGCGGATGAGTGAGTCTTCTAAGAACCTGCGAAGCTGTATCAGCGTGCATTGTGGAGCATACAGCATGGCCGGTGTGCATTGCCTCGAACAGCACCTCTGCCTCCCTTCTCCTCCTTATCTCACCAACTATTATCCTGTCTGGCCTCATTCTCAGCGATGTCACCATGAGGTCCAGCATCCTGACCGCACCCTGGCCTTCGGGATTGGGGTTCCTAGTGGTCAAAGGTACCCAGTTCCACTTCAGATACTGCGGAAGGCTGAGTTCCCTTGTGTCCTCTATAGTCACTGTTCTATTGCTAGGGGGTATAAGAGCGCACAGGGTATTCAGCGTGCTTGTTTTACCAGAAGCCGTACCTCCAACAACAAGCATGTTTATCTCATACTGCATGCACAACCAGAGAAATGCAGCCATCTCTTCAGATAAAGTATTCATCTTCTTGTCTATAAAATCAACCAACGTCCAGGGGTTTCTTGAGAATCTTCTTATTGTGATAGTGTTCCCTGAAGTTGATATCGGAAACAGAGTTGCATTAGCCCTATCCCCAGTTGATAGATGGGCATCCAGTATAGGTGATAAGAGCGTTAGCTCCCTTC
>JAPLWV010000015.1 GCA_026396385.1 Microcaldota archaeon
ACTGCATATTGCTGAAGAGAGAATTGCTGGCACGCCAATTATAAATACTCCTTCCCCACCCCCATGTGCTATAGATTGTACCAATTCACTTCCACTAAGAAGGCTCGCTATAATCCCTACAAAGAAAGATAGAACTGCTACAGTTATGAATATCCTGAATGATGACGGAAGGTTTCCTGAGAGAAATCGGGTTAACTCTACAGCCTTCTCGGTTGAACCCTTCAACGATTCACCTGTTGCTCCTCGCTCTGCCATTTCTATGAGCGATAGTACGGCTTCTTACCGCATTCCTCACTCCGCTTTCCTTTATCAGCTTGTCGAGCATGTAGACGTTTGAGATGAATTCATTCGCAACCTCTCTGAAGCTCTTCTTTTTCTTATGCGCCAGTTTCATCAGCTCTAGCGTTATGAACCTCATCTCAGAGTTTATTGACGCTACCTCTTCGTCATACATGATTTTTCTTTATCTGCAAAAAAATATAAGCCTTGCTAGTCCAAAGGCATATACGGAAAATTCGAATCTATCCTAAGATTGCGTTGGACTAAGAAATATAAGCCTTCTCACCCTCAATTTCGTGTATGGAGCGAATATGCCCAAGGTGTGGTATTTCCAGCGGCACCAAGAAATTTTTCGGCGATTTCTGTGAGGACTGTTACCTAAGCAAAATAGACCTAACGCTCCCAGAGAGAATTGAGGTTCAATTTTGCAAAATATGCCGAAAGGTTCGAGTTGCCAAATGGGAGGGGCTCAACAAAAATGTTCTCGAGAATATTGTTAAAAAAAATGCAAAAGGCAATTACGAAAGCTTTCATGTTCTCAGCTGCGGGGATAACCAGTATGAAGCGGTATTCCTGGTAAGCAACGGCTCGGATTATTTCGAAGTAAGGAGGAAATTCTCTTTGAAGATGAATAATTCAACCTGTGAGGAATGCTCCAGAGAAACTTCAGGCTACTATGAAGCTATAGTGCAGATAAGAGGAAAAAACATCGAGAAATGGTCCGCGAGGATTGTGAGAGAGCTAAGGGGGAGGACTTTTGTCAGTAAATACATACAGCTGGATGAAGGGGTTGACCTCTATGTGGGTTCCAAAAAGACAGTTGCGGAAGTTCTCGATGTCCTCAAGCTGAAGTCTAAAGTTTCTGACCAGCTCTACGGAGTTAAAGATGGGAGAAGAGTTTACAGGAGGACCTACTGCATAAGAGTCTAGTCATCTCACAACCGTGACATGCCCCTGCCTTCAAAAGGCTTGGCTTCCTGCTTCAAAGAACACCCATCGGGTTCTCAGCCAGGCTTTCATTCCCCCCTGCCCGGGGGTATTCCGCCTCTGCACTTCTCCCCTGCGGTTTTATGCAATACAGGGAAACATGCAGATGGTTCGTGTTGCGACTTCCTTACGCCTTATGGGTTGGCGGTGATATAATCACTGCGAAGGGCTTTATAAACCTCGTGGAGGGGGGTAACTTTCCAGGTTCGCTTTCATCACTCCTGAAGAATGTGGGATGTCCCGCTCACGGTTTTAAACTTGAAACCGTAGTGAATCAGACCCTCCTTTCCATCCTCCTGTATCTTCCTGAAAATCATCTCAACCGGCGTTCCAATCTTCACATCTCTGGCATTGCAATCCTCTACCTGCGCGGTAAGTCTAGGCCCTTCCTCCAGCTCAATAATCGCTATCATATAAGGAGCATCAAGCTCAAATCCGCTTGGAGGTGCGTATATTCTAGTATAAGAGTAAACCTTTCCCTTACCTGATAACTTCACTTCCTTCATCTTCCCCTTCCTTCTGCACTGCGGGCAAATCCTTCTCACGGGAAAATACTTGGTATGGCAAATCTCGCACTCGCTTCCAATCAGATTATATCTCTCCGGAATCCTTCTCCAGGTCAATGGAAGACCTACGGTCATTGATGACATCTAATTCACCCTCTTCATTATGTGCACAACACACGTTGCTCCACTTCCACCAACATTATGAGTCATGCCGATCTCTGCTCCTCGCACTTGCCTCTTCTTGGCCTCCCCTCTCAGCTGCCAGGTTATCTCAACAGCCTGCTTAACTCCGGTAGCCCCCACAGGATGCCCGCATCCCTTCAGCCCTCCGCTCGTATTCACTGGTATCTTACCGTCAAGGGTTGTCTCACCGTCCTCGATAGCTTTACCACCTTTACCCTTCTTGACAAAGCCCAAATCTTCGTATGCAATTATCTCTGCTATTGTGAAGCAGTCATGAACCTCGCACACATCAATGTAACTGGGTTTCATCCTCGCCATGTTGAATGCATTTCTGCTAGCCACAACGCTTGAATTGAGAGTCGTCAATGACTTCCTGTGGTGAAGCGCAAGCGTATCGCTTGCCTGGCTGCTCGCCACTATCTCAACCGGCGTATCAGTGTATTTCCTAGCCTTCTCAAGAGGTGTGAGCACTATTGCAGCTGCTCCGTCAGTTATAGGGCTGCAGTCATACAATTTCAGAGGTGACGCAACCTTCTTTGATTTCATGACATCTCTCAACGTTATCTCCTTCTGGAAATGCGCATAGGGGTTCTTTGCAGCATTCGCATGGTTCTTCACTGCCACCATTGCCATCTGCTCCTCAGTCGTGCCGAACTCGTGCATGTGCCTCCTAGCCATCATTGCATATAACGCAGGGAATGTAGCACCCATAAAGAGCTCCCACTCCTGATCGCCAGCTCCTCCCAGGGCGATTGCTGCTTCCCCGACTGGAACATCCGTCATCTTCTCTACTCCGCCTACCACCACATTATCATGATGTCCGCTCGCAACTGCCAGGTAACCGCTCCTCAACGCAACTCCTCCTGACGCGCAGGCGGCTTCCACTCTGGTAGCCGGGATTGGGTTCAAGCCCATGTAATCGGCGATGAGGGCGGTTATGTGCTCCTGCCCTATAAGCCTGCCTGCAGCCATTGTCCCTCCATATATCGCATCTAGCTCATTACCTGACATGTTTGCATCCTCTATTGCCTTCAATCCTGCTTCTGCTATCAAATCCCTGAAACCCCTCTCCCACTCTTCGCCGAACTTCGTCATTGCCGCTCCAACTATAGCAACCCTTCTCATATAATCTCTCCCTAAAGAGTTTTGAGTTTCCTCTTCTGTTTAACATAAAGGCCGTAATCGAGATACTCTTTATCTCCCACAAACTGTATGACAGTCCTGTTGTACCCCTTTTTCTCAAGAATTTTGTCAGTGACAACAATGCTGAAGGAATCGCTGCCGGCTCCGCTTCCAAAGGAAGTTAGAAGTATCCTGCTCCCCGGCTTTGCCACATCCAGCACAGATGCGAGCCCTATCAGAGATGCAGCAGAATACGTATTGCCTATCAGCGGAGTCATAAGTCCCTGCTTCACCTTTCCTACGTCTATCTGAAGTATTTTCGCAACTTGGAGTGGGAACTTGCCATTGGGCTGGTGGAATACTGCGTAGTCGAAATCACTTGGCTTCAGCCCAAGCTTCTCCATAAGCTCCTTCGATGCGTTCACCGTGTGCTTGAAGTACGCTGGCTCCCCTGTGAACCTGCCTCCATGGCTTGGGAAGTCCATGCCGGGTCTCCTCCAGAAGTCGGGTGTGTCTGTCGTATACGAACAGGTACCCTCTATTTCTGCAATTACATTCTTCCTACCAATAATGAAAGCAGCAGCGCCAGCACCTGCGCTGTATTCCAAAGCATCCCCAGGTCTGCCCTGTGATATGTCCGTGCCGATTCCCAGTCCATACTCAATCATCTCAGAGCTGCACATTCCCATGCAGCATTGGATTGCTGTTGTACCTGCTTTGCAAGCGAACTGCATATCCACAGCAGTCAGATGGGGAGTTGCACCGATTGCCTCCGCAACTATGGTGGCAGTAGGCTTTACTGCATACGGATGCGATTCAGAGCCAACGAAAATTGCGTTTATTCTCTTTGGTTCAACTCCGCTGTAGTGCACTGCATTCCTGCTTGCCTCAACAGCAAAAGTAGCAGCATCCTCATCCATGCCGGGGACGCTTTTCTCTATTATCCCAAGGCTATCCTTAATGCCTCCGCCATCGTCCCCCCATATCCTTGCTATCTCCTCAACCTTAATTCTATACCTCGGTATGTGCACTCCGTATCCAACTATACCAACCATATAATCACAGTTTCTTAAGCCTATCAAGCAGCTCATTTATGCTTAACCTAGTAGTTATGACTGGCACTCTTTCCTTCTGCGCTATTTTGAGTGCCAGCTTATCAACGCTGTCAATTCTATGAAGCACAACAAGGCTGGGCTTCATCTGGCTAACCCTGACAACCACCATGGGTGACCTGCCCGTGCTGACCTTTGTGAAAATGAATGCCCTCTCAGGGCTTGCCCCGAAAAGCTTGGGAAACTCGCTGTAGGGCATCTCCACTATGACTTTTATGCTATCCAGCAGGGTGAATCCATAGAGCTTCTTCTCAGGCAAAATATCCTCGTTGATAACCACCTTACCCTCTATTATCTTTGTGAAGCTATCCGCCGTTATGCTCGTTGCGAACTCATGGGTTTCGTAGAAAACCCCTCCCTCCACATCCTCCCTGAATCTCTGCGAGATCTGCCCTCCCCTTTTAGAGTCTACATCAATAAGCGCATCAACGAACCTCCTTACCACCTTTATACCTGGAGATTCCCTCCTATCCCCCTCGTAATCGCTTATAGTTGAGGGTGAGATTTTCAAATGCTTCCCTAGGTCTGCCTGCGTTATCTCGAATATCTCCCTCCACTTCTTCATGGTCTTGCCGGGAGTCTCCGAGAGGGCTATCTCCCCTGCCATCTTCACAGCAAACTTCTCCATACCTACGAATTGTGAGAAATAAGCTATTTAAGCTTATCGAACATACGTTCGTCGAGTAACGTTATAAAGGCTTTTATATGCAGATTTTCATAAATAACTCATGCATGTGAATCAACTAAACCTTGACAGCTGGGGCAGCTACAACAAGGCATTTGAAGAATCTCTTAAAGCCATCTCGGCGGGACATATGGTAATCTACCCGACGGACACAGTCTACGGAATTGGGGCTAACGCAACTGACGCAAATGCTGTCCGAAAGGTTAATGAAGCAAAAGGAAGGGAGAACAAGCCTATCTCACTTCTAGTCTCGGATTTCACCATGATGAGCAAATACTGTAAAACTGCCGATGTGCCTTTCAACTTACTCCAGGAGCTTTTTCCAGGTCCGGTTACCGGGATATTCTTCAAGAACTACGATCTCCCAAGCGAGATAACAGCAAAGGACACCATAGCCATACGCATACCTCATCACCACTTTGTGCTCTGCCTTGTTAGAAAGCTAGGTTTCCCCATCACTTCAACAAGTGCCAATCTTTCTGGAGGGAAATCCCCCAAAGTCATTGAGGAGGTCCCGGATTCACTTAAAACCCTTGCCAAGGTAGTTATTGATGGCGGAAGATGCTGTTACGGGATGGAATCAACAATAATAGATTTCACAAAAAAGAAGCCAGAGATAGTAAGAAAAGGTGCTGATTTCGATAGGATTAATTCCACAATCAGTTCATCAACCCATTAAACTGGATGGTCTCCTTGGGGTGTTTGTTATGAAAAAGAGAAAACCTGAACAACTGCAAAGTGCAGTGCGAGTAGTGCTCGTGGAACCAGAATACGAAATAAATCTTGGCTATGTGGCCAGAGCTATGGCAAACTTCGGTTTTGAGGAGCTTTATATCATCAACCCTAAGGTTGAAATTGGGTTTAATGCAAATATGTTCGCAAAGCATGCATCTCACATCCTGAAAAATGCGAAGATAGTCCACAGGTTAGAAGATGCGTTGAAAGGATGCGATTTTGTTGTGGGAACTACCGGCATAATAGGGAGAGGCAGGAATATAATACGCAATCCAATCACCCCGGCTAAATTTGCAAGGGATATGAAGAAGCTTGATGGCAGATTCGCTCTTCTTTTCGGTAGGGAGGGCACGGGTTTGAACCAGGAGGAGATCCGGAAGTGTGACTTCTTGGTGACAATCCAGGCCGATGGAGGCTATCCAGTGCTCAACCTCTCCCATGCGCTTGCAATTATACTATACGAGATTTCGTCAAGCAAAAGGGAGAATATGATAATCCGAGCTGGTGGCGAGGAGAAGGAGATGTTGATAAGATGCTTTGACAGCATTGTGGACTACTTTACACCACAGCTTAGGAGCCCTGGGAAGATAAAGTTGTCTTTCAAGAGAGTGATTGGCAGATCCCTGATTTCTAATGTAGAAGCAGCAGCTATACTGTGTGTATTACAGAGGATAAGAAAGAAATTAAAAATAAGAAAATAAATCAAGCCTTCTTCCTTGATTTGACAATCTTCACCTTTGCAGGTGTGAGAAGAATCTTATCGTTGTCTATTCTCGCAATGTCCCCGTCAATCTTCGTAACGAAGCCCTTCAGGTTAGCCACGATAGTCTTAAGCTTCGCAGTGTTTCGCGACATTGGGGAAAGATTCAGCAGTATTATATTCCTCTGCCTCAGCTCGTTCTCTATTACTTTTGTATCCTCTTCGCTCTCAAGGGCGACAGGCTTCACGTAGAAGTCTGCAGCCTCGTGCAGCACATCAACGTTCTCAAGCTCAACGGTATCCATATACTCCTCAATGTCCATATCTCTGCTTATACCGAGCGCCTTTGACAACCTCTGAAGTATCCCCATGTTTTCACCCCATTTGAATGCAACAGTTTAACTTTTGATATAGTGGTTTAAATACTTTTCTTCTCCACCTCACTCGTTAGCCTTTTAAGTAGCGAAAGATACGAATTACCCATGATCGTTGCTGTCATCGGCACAGGAAGGGTGGGGGGAGCAGGTTGTCCATGAGCTTGCTAAAAATGCCTATATAGACGAACTTCTACTCATTGAGAGAACAAGAGATAGAGCCGAAGGAATCCGAAAGGATTTAGTTGATGAAGACCCGGGATATGAAGAAAAATTAAGAAGAAAAACAGACGATAATTTACCAGATGATGCAAAAAAGAAAAGACCAATCAAGCTGAACTGAGAAGTAGTTCGAAAGCCTTAATAACCTTTTCAGGTAAAACTACTATACTTTGAGGGTGAACTTAGCTATCGGTGGTTATTTGTTAAGCTCTTTCCAGGAGATACTCTCCCGGAGTAGCATCTTTAGAGACAGGAATGTGCTCTCTCCCCATTATATACCATCAACATTGCCGCACAGGGAGAAGGAGATAAGTGCAGTAATGTCTGTCATATCACCTGCACTCAAGGGAGAGAAGCCCCGAAGCTTATTCATCTACGGCAAAACCGGAACGGGCAAAACATCATGCGTGAAACATGTGATGGAGAGATTCGAGGAAATGAAGAACGATACGGCGAAGATGTGCTACGTCAACTGCAGGATATACAACACCCGCTACAGGGTTTTCCACAAACTCATGAAGGACAACCTTCCCGACTATGCCAAGACTGGTTACGGCTTCTCGTTCTTCTATGAAAAGATTATTGACCTAATGAACTCGAACGGCGCAAACATCATAATGGTTCTTGATGAGGTCGATATGGTGAAGGATTTGGATGACTTGGTATACACTCTCACTAGAGCCAATGATGATCTAAAGGCTGGGGGAATCTCAATAGTTGGCATATCGAACAAACTATCTTTCAAGGACAGACTCGACCCAAGAAGCAAGAGCACTCTTTACGAGACCGAGATGGTATTTCCACCTTATACCTCCAACCAGCTTAGATCGATACTTGAACAGAGGGTGAAGCTGGGCTTCTCCGAAGGGGCTGTGGATGAGTCAGCTATAAATCTGGCGGCAGCTATGTCTGCCCAGGACAATGGCGATGCCCGTTACGCGCTTAAGCTGATTATGAGGGCTGCAGAGATAGTAGATGAGGAGGGGGCGGGTGTTGTATCAGAAAAACATGTAAACGCAGCCAGAAAATCAGTTGACGAGGATATTTCCATAGAAGCTATCAGTACACTGCCGCAGCATCAGCAGATAGTCCTCTATTCAATCGCATCGCTCTCAATGGACGGGGGCAGATACTCAAAGCTCATCGAAAACAATGAAAACTATCTGCTCTCTGGGGAGGTGTACGAGAATTATCTGAGGGATGCGAAAAACTTCAAAAAGGATCCAAGAAGCTCTCGTTGGTACAGGGAATATCTTAATGAACTTGAGATGCTGGGGCTGATAAACACCGTAGAGTCAGGAAAAGGAATGAGAGGTCATACGCGGCTGATCAAGCTTGCTTATCCTCCTGTAAAGATCAAGAGCATAATCGAGAAGAATATGCTGGAGTGATTACCGGCCAACAAGCTCCTTTCTGCTTCCGAGTATTGCGAGTAGAAGTATAAGCGGCCCCAAAGCCATGATTATAAATAAGGCAGCTACATCGCTTTGGGGTGTGCTTAAGATCGTACCTACGCCGCCAGGGAAGCTCATTGAGTTAACAATCCCTATAACAAAGGCGACAGCGCTTATCACTATCCCACACCCATACGCCCATCCCTTGGTTGCTGCAAGACCAACGCTGAGAGCGAGGAATGCCAGTCCGATTGCAAAATACAGCATATCCTTGGGAGCAATGATGCTTAATGGTTCATAACTCCCCATCATATTCTTGTATATAAGAAGCAATAGCGGGAGGGCATTATACAAGCTCACAACCGCTATCATGAGAGATACTACACTGCTAACCATCACCTTCATGGTGAGAGACTTTACTGTTCCTTCTCTGCTTTCCTTCACTATCTCCTTTAGGCAATCAAAGCAGTACGCCTTGTCACCTATAAGCTCGACGCACACCAAACAAAAATGCCTATTGCATCTAGCGCACTTATAGATTCCCTCCTTACCTGGGTGGTTAATACACTCCGGCATAAGCTAACTCACCTGTTATACTTCGCCATTGCTCTTTTCCTTTTTTTCTCGTATATGCCCAGACTTTTTCCACAACTTGGGCAGTAGTAAAACTTCCTCCTCTCTATCAGCTTCACATCATCCGCAGTTTTCAAATCAGTGCTGAAAACCATGGACCTCTCATAAGTGACAGCCTTCCCTCTTGGCATCCTCCTGCCGCAAGCTCCGCATATAACTGTCCGGTCCTTTCCTCTCATAAACTCACCTCTGCTTCAGATCCTTCAGCATACCAAGGCTTATTCCATTCAGTAGAAATGTTTCGGCAGCATCTAATTTAAACATTTCATTTCTAAACAAAGGCCCCAGCAGCTCTTTTTCTTTTACAGCATTGAAAATCATTCCGCCAACAAGCTCGCTGAAGGCAGGCATGACTACAAATCTTAAATTCTTGTTGAAACCAGCGTACTTTTTACTAGTTTTTTTTGCGTCCAGCCTACCCACGATCCATGCTTTCTCAATGTTCCGGTACCCCAGCTTGTCTATTAATTCTATGCATGGGTGGTTATGGGCGAGCACCAGCCAATCAGCCTTCATCATCCTCTCGGAAGGCCATGCATGTCCATGGATAAGTGAAATGTTTCCCCTCATCACCCCCGCAGCCCCATGCACTTCCATGCCCTCAGCAATTTCCCTTATTCCCCCATCATGGTTGCCCATAACTATCGACAGCTTAACCCTATCAGTTATCTCCCTCAGAAGCATTCCAAGTTTATCCCTCTCCCGGAACGGCATGTTCGGTATATCATGCTTTATATCCCCCAGCATGACAAGTTCATTACAGCCAGTTTCTTCGATAAGCTTGAATATCCTCTCCCTTACGCCTCTGAAGAAATCCAGCTCTATGGAGTTTCCAAATATGCTTCTTTCTACACCAAGATGAAGATCCGCTATGACTAGCATCCTACCGTACAAGAGCGCTGGTTCGTTGCATACGAATTTTAAATAATCCATGATAACAATTATACGGTTTAGAATAAATCAGTAGTGGTTGGATGAAGATATACCTCTCAATCATCGTGCCGATACACAATGAAGCTGCCGTTCTCGTAAGTTCCATACCGAAGATTATAGATGCAACTGCAAAGATAACTCCGTTTTATGAAATAATAATTGCTGAGGATGGGAGCAGGGACAGAAGCTATGAGATTGCCAAAAAGCTTGCCAAGACAAATCCCGCGGTAAGAGTGTTGCACAGCAGCCACAGGCTTGGCAGGGGGGAAGCTTTGAATAGAGCCATCCGAACAGCAAAAGGAAAGATTGCGGTTTATATGGATGCGGACCTATCTTCCGATTTGAGGTACCTCAAACCGCTGGTTGAAAGAATCGAGGATGGTGCGTCAATATCAACAGGCTCTAGACTTATGAAGGATTCCAAGGCAAGCAGGCCAGTGAAGAGAGATGTTGCCAGCAGAGGTTTCAACACTCTTGTGCGCCTGCTTCTAGGCTCAAAGCTTTATGACCACCAATGCGGCTTCAAAGCATTTAGGAAAAAAGACGTTTTGCCGCTCCTTAAAAAAGTGAAGGATAAATACTGGTTCTGGGATACGGAGATACTTGTGAGGGCACAGAGGGAGGGAATGCGGGTCGATGAGATACCAATAGACTGGGCTCATGGAAGATTTACCAAGGTTGACTTTACCAAGGATGTGCTATACATGTTTGGGAAGATACTGGAACTAAAGAAAGAATTGGGGTAGACCGCACAACGTTTTATTAATTATTATCCAGATTATATCATGGCTTTTTCATTAAACTTCAAGCTCATGGGTATAGAAATTGAGCTGCACTGGAGCCTAATGCTCCTGCTCTTGCTGATACTGGCTTCTGGAGGAATTGACGCAGTCATAACGATCTCAATATTATTCGTTTTTGTGATACTCCATGAACTCTCTCATTCATACGTTGCAATTAAGAATGGTATTGATGTTAGGAAGATAACACTCTTCCCAATAGGTGGGATGGCGATGATAGATGAGACATCAATACCGCCTGATGTGGAATTCAAGATTTCAATAGCAGGTCCACTTTTCAACTTCATCGTTGTATTCCTAGCATTGTTTTTGCAACTACTAATAAATGATGGTGCAGTAGGTCAAATACTCTCTATAACCATACAGGCAAACCTGGTTCTAGGACTTTTCAACCTCTTGCCCGCCATACCACTTGATGGTGGCAGGGTCTGGAGAAGCATTCGGGAAAAGAAAGTGGATCATCTAAAGGCAACAGTCGATGCCGTCAAACTCAGCAAGTTCATAGTCATAACCCTTATAGTAATGTCAGCACTATTAGCATTTGAATTTGACGCATTTGGCCTGCTGCTTTGGAACACACTAATAGCCGCAGTTATCTACATCGGTTCAGACAGCGAGCTTAATGTAGCGATACTTACAGCTGCCGGGAGAAATCTATCCGTAAGAGATGTAACGAACTTTTCACCTGTGCTGGTGAATGCTAACCTGAAACTGAAGGATTGCTTCTCCCTGATGTATTCCATAAATTCGCCAGCAGTTGTTGTTTCATCCAATCCCCCCCGAGTACTCAGCTACAGGCAACTCTCTGGAATTGAAAAAAGCAAGTGGGGCATAGTGAGAGCAATCGATGTAGCTCAGATCTGCCCGGCATGCGAGCTTAACGACCCCCTCCTTGATGCTTGGAAAAGGATGAGGTCGTCTGACCTCTCGCTGCTTCCTGTTGTTTTCGATGGAGAGATAATCGGAACAATAAGCGAGATGGACGTGGAGAAACGTATAGTTCTAAACAGGCTCAAAACGCTGGAATAATTTAACAAAGCGAGCGGGAAATCCCACATCCTTCGGGGGTGGGAGCATGTCACCCTTTTATCCTAAGCGCGTATTTCCCAGGGAGCTTTGCCTCTATCTTTTTAGCCAATTCAGATTTCTCGGGGTCGAACACTATCAAGTAGCTGCTCCACTTGTCAGTGAGCTCGGTATTCCCGCAGTTTGGGCATTTATTGCCCTCGGTTACGATGAACCTACACTTCTTGCATGCTTTTTCCGTCATTTTCATCACTTCTTTTTGGGTGCCGGCTCCTCCTTTATCCAATCCAGCTTCCCAAGCCCTTCAGGTCTCATTGTCAGGCCTATCTTAGTGTCTGGAATGCTGCTCTTCATGCTGACAGTGGATATCTTGGCCAGGACATCGTCACCCTTTTTGATCATCTTCTTGCTTTCCCTCCCGATGAAAGCAGGTATTTTCTTATCGTAGGAAAGAAAATCATTCGTTATCTGAGAGAGGTGCACAAGCCCATCAATCGGACCCATCCTTACAAACGCTCCGAACTCAACAATCTCAGTGACTTCTCCCGCAAACACCTCGTTAAGGTCGGGCTTGTACGCAAGTATGTCGAAAGTGACATCGTGATAAGAGGCACCATCGCCAGGTATTATTTTGCCCTCACTTACATCCCTTGGGTTCCATATACAGAGCACTATACCAAAGTCTCTGTCTACTTTCCTTTCATACTTCTCTCTTAGTACGCTGATTAACGCCTCCTTAAGGTTTTTTGAGAAGTACTTTGGCTCTATCCTCACGGTGCTCTTCACGGTTATTATGTTGTACATTCTATCACCATTTGTTCAGCAACATTAATATATCATGCGAATTGCAAGCGTGACTTGCCCCTCAATATTACAACTTTCACTCCCTCTTTTTCAAGTTTGCGTATAAGTTCTTTATCAACTGTGCAGGCAACCGCGTCCTTTCCTGCGCAGTAGCTCACCATCCAGTCATCAACATCTTTACTGCTTCTCTTTACCTCCACTCCACATAATCTCAAAAGCTTGAGAGCGTAACTTGCAGCAGCCGAATCCCTTCCTTTTCCTGAGCCGATCCCTCTCAATTCGCCGATGACTCCACTGCACGTGACAGCTTTGTACTCGCCGAGCAGTTCTCTCAGCCCGCCTAATACGTCAACTTTGAACTGATAGGCGAGCATCAGGAAGTTCGTATCCAGTACTGCTTCGAGCATTTAATAATTTTGTAGAATAACAATTTTAAATGCAATGCTTATCTGGTTATCTTCCCCTCCTTGAAAACATCCAAAAGCTCGTGGTGCTTCTTGAAATACTCCCTGCTCGGTTTTAGCAAATCAGCAAGCTCTTTTGCAACAGCATTCTTCAAGTCTGCGGGATGCAGCTCTCCTTTCACATAAGCATCTCTCAGCTCCTCGAATTTCATGTAATCCACATCTCCCCCGTATTTCTTATTCCTCTCTATGTGCATCGGCTTGTCCCTCATTATGATGTACTCGCAAAGCTCAATTATCGGATTATTCTCTGCCTGTTTCTCGGGGCAGTACGCTCCATCTATTTTATCTTTTATCTCCTTCTCAGAATCGTGGATATATATGCAGTTTTTCGGTATGCTCTTGCTCATCTTTGATGATACCTCTGTGTCAAGCTTCTCATTGCTCTCGAAACCCATTTTCTGGGGTCCCTGAAGCCCCATGATAAGATGAGTGTGAATTGCGACGGGCTTTGACCATCTCATCTTTTCAGCAACTTCCCTCGCAAGCACATGAACCTTCCTCTGGTCCATTCCTGCATGCATGAGTTGCACTTTGAGGTGGAATATGTCAGCAGCCTGCATGGCCGGGTAGAGTACTGCAGCTGCCTCCGTGGCTTCCGTCTCCTTCCTTCCCATTATTGTAACGCACCTCAGCATCCTCTGTATGCTGGCGTTCTTCATCACTTCAATAACCTTCACCCAGTACCACTCATCATAATGCTCGCTGGCAAGCTCATATTCCACTTTGGACTCATCCAAGCCTAGAGACACAAAACCAGCTTTGAAATATCCCCTTGCTATATCTCTTATCATACTTAAATCGCCGCCAAGTTTCTTGTTTATCCAGGAGTGGTAATCTGCCAGCCATATGGTGGGTTTTATACCTGCCTTCATGAAGTCATCAATCTTCATGGCTGTCAGCAGGCCAGACCCTATGTGCAACATCCCGCTTATCTCAAATCCTATATAATGCTGCGGATGCTCCTCGCTCTCAAAGAGCTTAACGAGCTCATCCTCCGTTAGTATCTCCTCTGTCGGCTTTCTCTTCACAAGGAACATCTTATCCTCTATGTTCAATGAATCACCCCTATGCAACCTCGGGCATCTTACTTTTGAATTCCATCAGTTTTATTCTTTTCCTTACCCTCTTTACAACTCTCCTGCTGATACCTGCCTCAGCAGCAATCCTAGCATCGCTCTTTCTACCAACTCCCTTCAGGATTATATCAAGCCTGTTATAGCCTATGCCAAGCTCTCCTTCTGCTGTCTGCCCAACCCAAAGGCATGGTGAGGGTCTCTTCCCTGTTATCCCATTTGGAACTCCTAGCTTTTCTGCCAGCTCTCTCACTTCAATTTTGTATAACCTCCCAATTGGGAGAAAATCCACTCCTCCATCCCCATAGCGGGTGAAGTAACCCATCATGAGCTCGCTTCTATTCCCGGTGCCAGCAACCAGCAAATTATCCCTATTAGCAAAATAGTAGAGAATGCTCATCCTTATCCTGGCCTTAAGATTGCCATTTGGGATGAGCGCGCCCTCCTTGAAAATTGGAAGGGTCTTTTTGAATTCCCTGTAAACAGAGCTAAAATCAATGACTTGGCACTCCACTCCAAGGAGCTTTGCAACTTTCTTCGCATCATTGATGTTGCTAGTGCTGAACGTATCGCTTTCTGGCATAACGAGCACCTTAACTTTTCCCTTCCCAAGAGCCCTTGTGCAGAGTGTAGCAACAAGTGTCGAATCCACCCCTCCGCTTAGACCGATGACTACACCCTTTGCACCAGCCTCCTTCACCTTTCTTCTAATGAAGTTCTCAATCCTTTTGACTTGTTTATCTTCCATCTATATCACATTTTCTTATATTCCCACTACCATTTTAAACCTTTTACAGATAAAACATTAGAGGGAGGTTTTCTTCTCTGGTAGTCTTATGAAGAAGCTCAGATGGATTGAGGAAAAATGCAAGGCTCCACAATGCGATTACTGCACTAGAGTATGCCCTCATGGTATACTCTCCATAACTGGCAGCGAGTTGCAGTACTGCACCCAGTGCAACCCCAAGTATGCTGTCTGTGTGAAGGCGTGCATGAACAACGCCTTCAGAATAAACAAGAACGGGGTGATAGAGGTAATACCAGAGAAATGCGATGGTTGTGGAGCATGCGTTTCAGAGTGCAAAACTGGTGGGATAAAACTCAAGAGAAACAAGAAAGGCGCCAAGGTTTCATTCAAGTGCGACCTTTGCTCTTCACTTAAACTCTCCAACTCGATATGCGTGACCTTCTGCCCCCACGGGGCGCTTGAAGTCTACGAAGTCGATGAAGAGATACCCGAAACTACGAAACAGCATGAGTCCGAAGAACTATACGAGAAGAGATTCGAGCCTCATTATATAGGCGAGGGTAAAAAAATTCCAACTATACGGTATAAGGAACTTCTATCTTCAGAGAGCATAGACAAGAGGTTTTCGGCACCCTTCTCATTTGATATTCTCGAATTCCCGCCTCCAGATAAAAAGGCTAAGCTTATCGATGAGTACGGAAGAGTGAAGATATACGAACTGGAGGACATCGGCAAGGCTTATTGCATAAGCTTCCCGAAACTCTTCTCAGATGAATGGAAGCTTGCGGAGTATGTCAAGCATTTCACAATAATGAAAATTGCAGATGAATACCTCTCAGTTTTCCTATCTCCTCCGGAATATTTCGATCTGGACAGTAGGGCTAAGTCTTTGAACCGCGTGAAGTTAGTCGCAAGGGACATAATAAACAAGCTGGAGCCAACCATTGACCCTGAGAAGAAAGAATCGATCGCTGAGATAGTTGCTGTGGATACAATTGGGTTCGGTGCTATAGAATACTTCTGGATGAAGGACAAGGATAACCTCGAGGAGATAGAGATAGACCACCCTCTGAGGGAAATTCTAGTGTACCACAGGAAATACGGAAGATGCGTGAGTAACCTGAGGTTCACCAGTGAAAGATCATTCAAAAAAGTAATGAATGTAATTCTGAGGCCTCTTGGAAAATCCCTCGACCCCATACACCCCGTTGTGGATGCGCAACTTCCAGATGGCTCAAGGCTTCATGCTCAAATAGCACCTGCTTCACTCACAGGCGCAACTGCCAGCATAAGACTTTTCGGAAGTGATCCATGGACGTATGCTAAGATAATGAATGTGGGAACTGCAAATGCCGAACTTGGTGCATTCCTTTGGATGGCAATAGAGCTCAAGAAATCCCAGATTATAGTTACGGGTGCTCCGGCTACGGGAAAGACATCCATGCTCTCCTCCCTTCTAGTTTTCATACCATCCGGAGAGAGGGTGATATCCGTAGAAGAGGAGATAAACGAACTAAGGTTCTATGACGCATTCATAAACTGGATTCCGCTGATTGGCGTATACAAGGAGAAGAAAGATGAGGCAATGAGGAAGGGAGAGGAGATATCCAGGCTGAGGACATCGCTTGACCAGATAACAAACTCTCTCAGAATGAGGCCAGACAGGATTGTGCTTGGAGAGCTGAGGGGGAAGGAGGCGAGGGAACTCTTCTCAGGAGCAAACTGGGGGATATCATTCATGACAACTCTACATTCAAAGGAGGTCGGCACTGCAGTTGTGAAGAGGATTCACAGCCCTCCAATGAATGTTCCAACTGATATGCTCTCCATGCTGGATATCATAATAACCCTCTCAACTGATGTCGAGAAGAATAGAAAAGTAATTCAGTGTGCCGAGGTTAACTGGCGCTCTAGGGGGGAGCTTCCTGAAGAAGTAGAGAACATAATACAGAAGGACCAGATTCCAGCCAAGATAAGAGCCCAGATCTGGAAGGATGAAGACGAGGTATGTTTCCTAAACAAGCTTTTCGAGTTTAACCAAAAGAAGAATGAGCTTGAGAGTGTTTGGGAATACCCCTCAAAAACTCTGAACCGGTATGCCCAGCTGTTCAACCTGACTGAACAGGAGTTGCGAGAGGAGTTCAAAAGAAGGGCTGACATACTGGACTACCTGGCTGATAATAGCATAACCCACTTCTTTGATGTTGGAAGGGTTATACACGAATATTACAACACCCCCAAAAAGATGAAGAATGAATTCATCCCAACAATTAAAAAAATCATAAAGTGAGCATATGGATTTCGTAGTTGAGTTTGCCGGATTCTGGTCAAGATTTTTCTCAAAGTTAAGTATCGACCCTCAGAAGATAATTCCAACATCGAAGGCGACTAAACTCATGATTCTCCAGTCGGGGATTGACATACAGCCACACGGATATTCGTCATTCGTCATTGGAGTTGGTTTGAGCTCCTTTGTGCTCTCTCTGCTTTACTTCACCATCCTTGCGTTATACTTCCAATTCACCATCTACCTTGCCATAACTCTCTCCACGTTGATGCTTTTTATCTCAACAATAATTGCGATGCACTATTTCGATTTCGTCGTGAACAGCAGAGCGAGAGATGTTGAGTTGAACCTGCTTGATTCACTCAGGCACATGCTCTCAGAATTACGCTCGGGCATCCCACTCCATGATGCCATAGCATCCATCGCCATGGAGAATTACGGGGTGGTATCAGAGCTTTTCAGAGAGAGCCTTGTCAGCGTAAAAGAGGGGGAAGAGATAAGCAATGCATTCCTGGAAATCTCAATGAAAACTCCCTCGATAACTTTCCAGAGGTTTGTAGCCACTCTGAGTTATGCTTTAGGGAGTGGGGTGAACATAGTAAGTGTCCTTGAGAACTTCATAAGAGAGATAGAGCTCTCAAGAAGAAATTCAATCTCAGTCTACACTAATGAATCTGCGAAGTACTCAATACTCCTAATATTTCTGACCGGTATCATCCCAGGGGTAATGGTGTTGCTGCTCTCCCAAGGCTCCATCCTTGCTGGTTTTAGGATAGCGATACCACTTGTGGCTCCGTTCTACCTGTTGCTCTTCCCGCTTGCAAAATATCTGATAATTCTGAGGCTGGTGAGAATCTCACCAGGAATATGAGGTGATTGCACGCTATCGCTTGATGAAGGAACGTACCTTATTAAGCTAGCCAGGAAAGCAGTTGAGATGTATCTGGAAAAAGGAGCCGTAACTGATCCTGAAAAACCTCCTTCTTCCCTTCTTGAAAAGAGGGGGGTTTTCGTCACAATTGAAACATACCCCCGTAAGGAACTGAGGGGCTGCATAGGATACCCCTACCCAGTTAAAGAGCTGGCGCACTCAGTTGTTGATTGCGCAATAAACTCAGCAACAGGAGACCCAAGATTTCCTCCCATGAGCAAGAGTGAGCTTGAAAAATGCACAATTGAGATAAGCGTGTTGACAATTCCTGAGGCTATAAAGGTGAGCGACCCGAAGGAATACCCCACTAAAATAAAGGTTGGTAAAGATGGTCTGATCATGGAGTACGGCTACTACTCAGGCCTGCTTCTTCCGATAGTTCCTGTGGAACAGAAATGGGATGAGGAAGATTTTCTGTCCCAGACATGCTACAAGGCAGGGCTGCCGCCTGACATGTGGCTCAACCCAAAAGTAAGGGTTTACAAGTTCCAGAGTCAGATTTTCAAGGAGGAGAAGCCCAAGGGGAAGGTTATCGAAGTTGAGTTGGAGGTGAATAAATGATTGAGAATGTGCCCAAGGAATACTTCGATGATATACTAGACACTCTGCCTTTTGAAATCTCCTTCATTGATGCGAATGAGACTGTGAGATACTTCAACAAGGAAGGAAGGAGGGAAATATTCCAGAGGCCAGCCTCTGTCATAGGCAAGAGCGTTCAGAAGTGCCATCCTGAGAAGAGTCTTGTTGCAGTTAACAGAATCCTTTATGAGTTCAGGAGCGGGAAGAGGGATTCGGCGGAATTCTGGATTGACTTGAATGGAAAAAAGATATATATACGCTACTTTGCAGTTAGGAGCAGGAAAGGCGAATACAGGGGATGCATAGAGGTGACGCAAGACATAACAGGAATTCAGAAGATAACCGGAGAGAAGAGGCTCCTTTGATGCTTGAGGAATACGGGAAGAGAAGAAACTTCTCAAAAAGCCCTGAACCTGGGGGCAGAACAAGTGGTGTTGGCGGGATATTTGTCATTCAGGAGCATAACGCCTCCCACTGGCACCATGACTTCAGGCTTGAAAAGGATGGCGTGCTGAAGAGCTGGGCGGTTCCCAAAGGGTTCCCTGAGAAAGATGAGAGAAGGCTCGCTGTTCAGACAGAGGAGCACCCCATCGAATATGCAGACTTTGAGGGAACGATACCCAAGGAAATGTACGGGGCTGGAACTGTTAAAATTTACGATAAAGGAAAAGCGAAAGTTAATCTATGGACAGATGACAAAATAGAGTTTGAGCTTGAGGGGAAGAAGCTTAGAGGTTCCTATGTCATGATTAAAACTAGAATGGGCTGGCTGGTTTTCAGAAAGAAAAACAAATAATGGATGCTTAGTATGCTGAGGAATCACCGTGACTATACCTGCAAAACCGCATATGAATGTTCCTAAGCGTCAATTTCTTATTAATGCATGTCGTATAACATACGGAGGCGGGCATATGGCTGAAATTACAGGCAAGTTTTTCGGAGCCGGTAGAAAGAACAACAGGAACTGGGTGGCTGTTGACACTGATGAGGGAAGGGTTTTCTTTACCTATCCAAAGGAGTTCCCCCCTGATGTCAGAAAGCTCAGGAGAGGCAGCCAGGTGAATGTCGAATACGATGAACTGACTAGAGAGATAATATCTGTAGCTGTGATAAGCGACGCAGAAGTTGCAAAGGAGAAATATAGCAGGTACAGGGAATACCAAGTAAAATTACTGAAAGAGTGCATGGAGGATGCGGCGAAGGTAAGCAAGGACAAGGAGGATATGAAGCTTATTGCATTTGCATTTTTTGATAAGAGATGCACACCGCTCGTATACTTCGAGTGAACAAAGCTTAAATTAGAGGCTCAACATTAATAGTAGTGGGTGATCAAATAGTCCGGGTCTACAAAGTTGGTGATAACCTAGCATGCATTCTTCCAAAGGTTATGGCTGACAAACTCAAGCTCCATGGGGGTGAGGAAGTCGATTTCTATGAGATAAAACCAGGCATCTTCACTCTTGTGAGAAAGGATATGGTAGAAAACATATTAAAAGGCCAGATTGGCGAAGTTGAGTTGCCTGCAGAGAGCAAAGAACTTGGAATGGAGGAGATGGAACTGCTCAGGAAGCTCAACGGCATAAAGTTCTCTGAGAGAATACCCTACAATGTCCACAAGAAACTCAGCCCCCGGGAAAGGGAGGTCCTCTCAAAACTTATCAGCAAAGGGGCTGTTAAGATATACAAGGGAGGTAAATACTCCAAAACAGGAGTTTATGACATAAAAAATGAAGTCTATAAAATGCTTAAAGGCAGCAAAATCGATGCAAAAGAACTTAGTACCGAAGAGCAGTTCGAAATGGATGGATATCTTATAATTGAGGACGCGAGAGAGGCTGAGAAAATATGCGGCGAGTTCGATAAGGAGATACGAGTCGGAGATATAATCGGAACAAGAGGGTTCGATAAAAGGTTCTATGTCGCAAGGAAGAGCTTGTTTGTTACCCTTTTCGACAAGGTTAAACAGAGCATGAAGAGGGGGGCTGATAACGTAAGCGATATCAGCAGGGAGCTGAAAGTAAGCGAGCCAGCCGTTATGGTAGTGCTTGAGATAATGAAGGACAAAGGGGATGCAATAGAGAAGAGAAGAGGGACCTACGGGTTGGTATGATGCCTGTTATAAAGGATGCCATCCATGGAAACGTATACATCAGCGATGCTGAGCTCAAGCTTATTGATACCCCAGAAGTTCAGAGACTGAGAGGAATAAAACAGATGGCTGTTGCCTATCTCATCTACCCAGGCGCCAATCATACGAGGTTCGAGCATTCCCTCGGAACTATGCATATAACGGGAGAGATATGCGAGAGCCTCTCGCTTCCTAAAGAAGAGACAAGAGATATAAGAGCAGCTGCCCTTCTCCACGATGTGGGGCATACTGCTTTCTCCCATGAGAGCGAGGGAATCCTCATCAGAAGAAAGATGGGCAGCCATGAGGAGAGGGGTTCGGAACTGGTGAAGAATGGAGCTAGCGGTGAGATACTAAAGGATAATGGGTATGACCTAAAGAGAATCTGTTCAATACTCTCAGGTGAGGAAGAAGGGGGTATAATAAATTTTGACCTCGGTTCCGACAGGATGGATTACCTCCTGAGGGATTCCCACTACACTGGAGTTGCTTACGGAGTGATAGACTGCGACAGGATTGTTCATACAATACGGCTTAGAGGCAGCAAAGCGATAATTGATTGGGGCGGGATAGAAGCCGCGGAGTCCCTTCTGATAGCAAGGTTCCTCATGTTCTCATCCGTCTATTACCATCATGCAGTCAGGATTGCCAGTGCCATGCTGGGGAGGGCGGTTGGATTTGCGCTTGACGATGGAGTGGTATCCCTTGATGAACTAACCAGATATGATGATGCCCAGTTGGGGCTTTCGCTGGAAAAAGGGAGAAGCAAGGAGCTTATTGAAAGAATGCGCAAC
>JAPLWV010000011.1 GCA_026396385.1 Microcaldota archaeon
ATTCTCAGGAGGCTCTCTGAATATCTTAAGATAGTTTATAATCTTCTCAAGAGCATCAAGCACATTCTTTCTTGTGCTCTTCGATTTTATGTTGCTGGCCTGCCCGTATTCTGCCTTTAGTTTGTTGCTCACTTCAGCTATTGGGTATCTAGGAGGGATATAGACTGAGATGAGCTCGGTTCCACTACCCGCAATGTTGCTCAGCTCCTTGAGCTTCTTCTTCATCTCATATTTTGCTTTGCTTTTCTCGCTCATACAATAACCTTTAAAAACAACAAAGACCCAGGACGCGCAAAAAGAACTCTATGCAAACTCTATCTCATCCTCTGCGTTTGTGAATTTTGCTTCGTTAAGCTCATTCACCAGCTTCACTCTCCTCTTAATCTCATTGGGCCATTTATCCCTCTCAAATCCCTTCTGCGCTAGGAACGCGCATATCCACCTCTCAAAACTGCCTCCTGCGCACCCGCTCCAGAGCTCGCCCTTGCTGGATTTAACGCTGAACGCTTTTGGGTATTTGTCACCGATGATACTGATGTTCTGAATTTCAAGCCATTCGCTTTTGGCTCTCTCCCCTCTGTAAGGAAGATAAGCTTCAAAATCCACCGTTCCCACTCCTTCAACCTCATTGTCAGACAGCTTCTTCTCACCCTCCTGGGCCATCCACCAGGGAACTACCGAATATTTCTTTGTCTCCAGCTCCAGCAACTCATCGAATATGAAGGTGAGCTTCTCCTCAACCTCCTCTGCCATTTTTTTAACCTGCTCTGGCGAGCCTATGAAAAGCGTTTCAGCCCTGTGGAATTCCTCAACTCTTGCAATTCCATGCGTCCCTCCAGCCTCATTCCTGTAGGTGGGTCCGCTCCAGTCATACACTTTCAAGGGGAGTGACGTATCCGCCCTCAAGATTTTGCCCTCAAGGAACTGCCAGAAAGGAGGGCATTGGGCGTAGGATAGGATGCCCACAGGTTCTACCTTTTTCATTATGCTCTCCCTGTGTATCTCACCAGTTATCCTGAAGTAATCCATAACATCTTCCCATTCCTTAGGGCTGCTTACTTTGGGAACCATTACATAGTACGCATCAGGGTAGATGCTCTTGGCATGGCCGGATTTCTTCGGTACATCCCATGGCTCGAATTTCGGGAATATCATCTCCATAAAACCGAGAGGTTTGTACAAATTCTCAATCATGATATCTCGCAATGCATTCACAAGAGAGGTGAAATTTCTTCCGTATACGAACTGCCCTTTAGAATGAGTCCTTCTTATCCATTTCATCTTCTCAAGCTCTACACTCGGGTCCTTATCAGTGAACATTTTCCTCTGCTTGCCCTCCCGCAGCAGCTTCTTTATCTCTGCCTTGCCCTCGTATTCCTGCCTCCCAGCTTTCTCAATAACAAGTTCAATCACCCTGTCAACTCCTCCTCCTTCTATAACATCGACAGTAAGCGATGGACCGAATATGATATCCGCCTTGTCACCTTTCAGCTCTATTTTATCAACGTAGAATGCAATTTTTACTGGCTCTTTTGGCTCCCTTCCAAGCTCAACTCCTTTCACTTCCAGCTTCTTTATCTCGATCTTCCTTATACCAACTTTTATTTTAGCTCCAAGAAGGTTGAGCTGGTTCCTCAGTCTCAGAAGCGCATCCGGTGCTCTCACATACCTCCCGCTGACTATTTTCACCTTTAGCTTGTTCCCTTCAATACTCCATTCCTTCAACTGAGAAGCCTCGCCTTCCTTTCCTTTCGGAGCCCCTTTCTTGAATAACCCCTTATCTGTGTTAGACAAAACTTCCTCTATCTCGCTCTTTTTACTTCCTATATCACCGCTGAATTCAAGCACTGCTTCAAGCTCGAATAACATCATAACACCTCTATCATCTTGCACATAAATTCACAACTTTTCGTTTATATAAGCCTTTCACCCGGAAAGTTACCCCCGCATGAAGTTTTTAAAGAAAATTAGTTTAATTGACGTCTATGAGAAGCTACAATTTATGACTAGCCTCAGTACTTGAGAATCTCGCTCCTCGCCTGCTCAAGCTGCATCCTTGCAACATCCTGTTTCCTCCTGAAATTCGGCAGCAGGGAGTTCGAGAATCTCAGCGGAAGCAGAGCCTCATAAAGTTCATCCATCTTGGAGAAGTAGTAGTCCGCCTTCTTCCTATCTCCTCTCTTCAACTCCTCTAGCATCTCCCTCCTCAGTTCTCCCACGCAGTCTAGAAGTCCGAGTAGATGTGCCTTGTACGGAACTTTAAGTTCGTTATACGTCGGTATCTCTTCTCTTTTTATTATCGCAAGCAGAACTCTCGCCTCGCAGTATTCCTGGTATGCCTGTAGTGCTATATTTTCAAAACCATCGGCTTTCCTCATTTTTTCAACTAGCTTTTCAACAAGTTTAATTTGTTTATCGCATTCATTAACTTCTTTTGAGTGTATGCACTTTATTGAGACAGAGCAGCCTCTGATAATCTCCCTTGACAGCTTCAGGATTTCATCCTGCTCCCTCTCCTCCTTCTCAAGAATTTTTACAAGCCTGCTAATGCTGCTCTCAAGTTTTCCCATAAGGGAAGCTATATCTATTAAACCTTTTATATCTATTCTTGGTGATTGCTTGAAAGTGGTCCTCTCGGTAGGCGGAAGTCTCCTGAACCCAGGTCAGCCCGATTTTGCTTTCATAAAGCAGCTCGCATCGCTCCTCAAGAAGCTTAAAACAAAATATCAACTCGCTGTAGTCTGCGGAGGCGGAGTACCTGCAAGAGAAAATGCCTCTCATATCCGAAAGCTCGGAGGTAGCGAGTTTCTTGCAGATGAAGTAGCAATCCTATCAACAAGGATGAATGCCATGATGCTTCTCTCCGCTCTTGGCGAGGACGCCTATCCAGTTGTTGCAGAAAGCTTCAAAGAAGCAATGAATGCCATGAACTCAGGAAAGATTGTGCTCATGGGTGGGACTATACCCGGCATAACGACAGATACCGATGCCGCTCTGCTTGCAGAGGGGATAGGGGCAAAGAGGATAGTCAACCTCAGCAATGTCGACGGAGTCTATAGCGGAGACCCCAAAAAGGATAAAAACGCCAAGAAGCTGCAGAGGATGAGTTTCAGCCAACTTACCCAGCTCGCCTCGCAGTATGATGAGAGAAAAGCTGGGACTCGATTCGTGTTTGATCTGATAGCGTGCAAGCTGATTGCCCGCTCGATGATAGAAACCCATTTTATCTACGGTAAGAATTTTGCAGAAGTGCAGAGCGCAATTGAGGGAAAAATACATCCCGGCACATTGGTGAGATAGTTATATAGAGATAAAAAATAGAAAGATTTAAAAAGGAAGGCTGGAAATACATTATATCTGAAGGTATGTTAATACCAAGAGGTGGTTTTGAATGATAATGCGAAAGGGCCAAACGGCCATGGAGTACCTTATGACCTACGGGTGGGCAATTCTGATCATAATGGTGGTCCTGGCAGTGCTTTTCTACCTGGGAGTTCTTAACCCATCAAGTGTAACT
>JAPLWV010000037.1 GCA_026396385.1 Microcaldota archaeon
CGGCAAGAGGCTAACCAACACTGTCAACGGTGAGATGTACCATAGGTCAAAGGCAGTCAGCGGCGACAGGGATCTCATAATAGATTTCAAGCTCAATGAGAACTTTACAAGACCCAAGGAAGCCAACCTTAGCGTGTATGCATACAAGGACAACAAGTTCGTCAGGAAAGAGTTTGTTCAGACCATAAATATCCAGAAAGAATACACGCGTTCAACCATATTCACTGTCGATTTTGAGCCAGGGAACTACACGCTGAGAGCAGAGGACGATGACCACTACGTCTACGCCCAATCATTCCTTAGTGTTCCACCAGTGGATGTCAATCTTGAGGTTGCCGTATGGGATGCGGATAATCCAATATTCTTCTTCTCAGCAACTCAGCCGCAGGACCCGATATCACCAGACCCTAGCCAAACTGAGCCAGTTATAGGAAGGGTGGTGTTAATAAACCTGAACAACTCTCCAACCCAGGATTTGCTTAGCACCACCTTCCTGACAATGACGGCTTACAATGGCGGATTCAATTACACCTCACCCACTGTGCTGCCTTTTGGAAACTATACCTTCAAGATAAACGTTAGCGGTAACATGATACACTTGAATACATACAGAAAGAAGCCCCCCAACTGGCTGGATAACCCAGCCAATATCGGAATAATCATCCTCATAGCAGTTGTGGGTGTATTCGCAGTTGCTTTGAGAATGCCTGAGAAACCCGTCTATAGTATCGATGTGCCTGACTTCCCACCACTTGAAAAGGTTGTGGTTCCCGTATCCAGGTTCTCATTCCTCAGCCTCTTCGACTCGGTTAACAAGGAGTACAAATGGAGTTTCATGCCTCTCAGTGCGCAGGAACTCAAGAATGAGATGAGAAGGAAGATAACATACAAAGGAGTGCCGATTCTGATAACCGATTATAACCTTGATAAAATACTCGAGGAACTCACCGATACCGGTGATGTCACAAAGGCAATCAATTTCTATGGTCTGAAGGGTTGGGAGAGCAAGAGTGGCAGGAGCATGAGGTACCTTGCCATCTTCAGACTGTTAAGGAACTTCTTCATAAACAATGCAATACCATTCACTGAGCTTAATACGAGGAAGGACTGCGACATGATGGTAAGTGTGAAGGGTGAACCAGTATACATACACGTATACACTGATGAGGACACATTCAAGAGAGCACTTGGGCTTATGGGAACTGGCAAGAATTTCGTAGTTTTCGAGAACAAGGCTGAGCTGGAGGGTATTCTAAAAAGACTTGACCTATCCTACAGTCAACTGGCGCTCATCCTAAAGTCTGAGATAGACACTGGCAACATCCAGCTCATACATTCAGGTAATTTTGGGGAGATGCTTGGGAGATAAGATAGTATAATAGTATAACCATAAAGATTAAATAATAAGATAACGAAGAAATAAGTGATCGTATGAATGGAGTTCGGAAATACCTAAAAAAATTCCTGCTACTTTTATTGATAACTTCATTCCTCTCCTCGCTGGTGTGGGGGCTAAGTTGCCAAGCATATAACCTAATTTGGAACACTAGCTACACATGTGGTTGTCCTGGTTGTTGTTGTGAGGGGTGTCCCTGTACCTGTACAAATGCACAGTGTTGTGGGGATGGCACATGCGACCATGGCGAGACCTGTTGCAGTTGCCCAGCGGACTGCGCCATTGGAACACCTCCGTGTTGCGGAAATGGAATACCCGACTGTGGAGAGGACTGCAACAACTGCCCGGGTGATGTCACCTGCCAAGCAGGCCAGTCATGCATCAACGTGCCGCCATGGAAATGCCAATGGCCGCAATACTGCCACGTAAATTGGTTGGGGAGCGGCTCCCCCCTGACCAAGCCGTATTGGTATAGTGATCATTACTCGGCTCCGGTTGGGTCTGGGTCAATTGTGCGTGTTGGCGTGAATATTACGGGTCCGGGTTCGTCCACTGCCCCGTGTACGTGTGCAGCTGGTAAGAAAGTGATTTTTGACTGGACGTCAACTTATGGGAGTTACCAAAGAGGTCCCAACCTTCCACAAGTTGTATACTTCGGTGGACTTGCTATTACTCTTATCCCATTCTATTTGACAACTTTAACTACGCCGGGTGAATACCCTACGTTATCTGTGACACCCAATACTCTTTTACCATGGCAGTGTTCTCAAGCTCAAGGCGGTTGGGGAGATAATTACGACCCACCTACCACTATGCCGAATCCAACACGTATTAATGCCTACCATAATGTTTCCAATTATATCAATCTCACAGCCATAAATGGGTCAATACCCACGCCACCAAATTACACCATAACTGGTGAACCAGATAGACTGTTTACCCTTTCAGTTCAAGTCCAAGACAAGTATGGTAACATATGCAACAGTGACTATGATGGCAAGCCGTATGTTTCCAATTGCACAGCTATTCCCGGTACATGCACCCAAACAATAGCAGTAAAGCAGCATATTTTCAACGCAACAGGAGGGTCTTGGGACTATAACGCGATAACCTGCAGTCAACAGATAAGCCACGTGCCAGGAACCACCCCCTGCTTTGCGGTCATGAATGCAAGTGAAGAGGGGATACATAAGTTTACACTATACTCCTATCCATTTCCTCTCGGGACAGTATGGACTGGGATTAATAATACTATCGAAGAGGCAACAGTGACTTCTACCACAGTCACCCCCAATCCAAATATGAATTACTCTTACTATAACACTCTGCCATCTCCAGACCCTGTATGGGCTTTGTATAACTACACCATCCAGTCACTTCTTTCGACTATGGCAGGGTTCAGCGTCACTATGATGCCCACTACGATAACTGTTGGCCATAATTTCACGATAAATGTTTCTGCAATACTGTCAAATGGTTCCGTGAATACGGATTACCCAAATACAACTCTAGTTTCAATATACAGACTTCCAAGACCAGAACAACCAACGCTACTGCTTATAGCAACAATTTATCTTACCAACGGCACGAATTCCACTTTCGTCAACGCTACGCTCCCGGCATCCCCGAATTCTTTAAATGATTTTAACAAATCAGGTTTCTACGTAATAAATGCATCGGATGGTACATTTACTGGCAATGGCACTTTGTACGTCAGCGCAGGAGGCATAAACAATATAAACGCAACTCAAATTCCAAACCCCGTATTCAGAACTTTGCCATTCACCATAACTGCAATAGTGCAGGATATTGGGAATAATCCTGTAACCAACTACTCAGGTGAGATGAATATCAGCTGCCCGACAACATCAGTAAATCCACCTACCCAAAGCGTCTTTATGAACTCAACCAGCAATGCGCAATTCGTTCAGATAGCGAATGAGACTGGTGCATTCGACTGCAATCTAACCGCCTTAGATCCCGTGTCCGGTACGTTAATAACACAAAATTTCACTATACATATCCTAGAACCTTATGGGTGCGTTAACTTCTCAATTGAGCCGAATCCGATCACAGCCCCACCTCTGGATAATATTGTGAACACTTCCAATTCCTCCCCAGTGAACGATGTGATGAAGCATAACTATAACATAGCTGGTAATCTGATAGGCTGGGATGGAACTAAGATGAAGGGCAACTTCAGCATATGCCTAGAGAGCTACTATGTTGGCAGAGCCTGCTTCAATGGCACAGACATACAGTTTGACAAGGCTCCTGTTTCTGTTTGCGTTAAAGAGTTCGTATACAACCCGCAGGCAGATGAAAGAATATCTGACCACCTTAATTACAACGGAATCGATGATTTCGACGCTACCTTCAAGCGCCCAGAAGTTCTTTGGGGCTGGGGTTACAAAAACTTCAGCGGAACTGTAAGCGCGTGTAGTATGGATGGCAATGGTATGAGATATAATGTTAATTTCATTCCAGGTACCATGTACACGGATTACTTCAACATAACTGTAGCTCTTCCTCTGACTGTTCTTGCACCCTACAATATAACCAACGACACTAGGCTGAATCCTCATGAGCTGCTGGGTTATGCAGCTGTGCTCGTTCTTGACGAAAAATCCAACGGCAGGCTTGCTAAATTCGATACGAGCAGTCCAGCAAATTGGCTTGAGGACTATACTGCATCCATAACAGGAAGCAATGCTCAGGCAATAACCTATGACAACCGCGGCAACATATATGTTGCCCTCAGCAATAAGCCCAAGATACTTGTACTGCAGCTTGTGAAGGCATACGAGAAGACAATATACTTTATCAAGGAGATGGACGTTGTAACTAAAGATGGTAAAGTCTTCTTCCCCTATGGATTGGACACGGACTCATGGGGAAACCTTTACGTAGTTGGCAATACTGACCCAGACGTGTATGACAACCAGATGTGCATCAATACATATTCACGGAACCCAGTCACCTCGGTTCTCCAACTCAACGCAAGCAATAACTGCTGCGACTATGGAGACTGCTCTCAAACGTGGCAAGGAACTGTGATGGATATAGCTGCTCAGGAGGATGGCGGCGCATTCTACATCGCGAGGGACAAACACCGAACCTCTAGTTGGGGGATATACTACTGGGAAGGCTATCCTTACATAGGCGAGTATAATGCATCCAACCCCTCACAGAACTTAGCGAATATAAGTATTTTCGGGGAAATGTCAAGTGACCTGTACATCCCTAATCCAACTGAGTATCTGCTTCAGGGTCCCTGCCTTAACGATAACGGTGATCCAAACCCAGTAATAAACCCTAAGATAGTTGACAAGGGTGAATGGCATTATCTGCGCGGCTTGAAATACAGAAGCGGTTATCTGTTCATTCTGGATTACATGGCTCCAGACCACCGGAGCAACTGCAAATTCTGTAATCTTTGTAGCGGTGGTTGCTGTAGTCGTTGCTGTATTGGTTGCTGCATTCCTAACCTACTTGGTGGTTGCCTATTTGGTCAAGATGACACCCACTGCAATTTCTGCGGAGGATGCGATACTGACGAAAACCAGAAAACAAGGATAATTGCGATGGATCTTAACAACTATCTAGATAAACCATACATAGCAAGGACACTGGTGGAGCCAGAAATTTATGCCGCAACCAGAGCGCCCATGGGAATTCCCACCTCTGTTGGTCTACAGATAACCGATGAATCATACCTAACTCATGGAATTGACGTGGATGAATACTTCAATGTATACATCGCCCTCAAGGGGAAGAACAACGGGGTAGTACACTACGTGTTCCAGCCAGGTGTGGCAGACCCCACACTCACCATCACAGGTGTTACAAGCACCTCCTCATTTCAACGTATAGAAGGTTATAACCCAACGGTGGGCACTTTCACTTATTTAGTTAAACCCAGCGATGTCAGCCAACCAGATGATGTGATAGGCTACCCTGACCCTGTAAAGCACTCAATGATGGCAGGGGTCTCATGCGAGGGATGCTCACGTGCAGGTGCTATTACGCCAAGTGTATGTCAGGGAGAAATTGAGAAAACAAACGCCAGCGAGAACACCAACATCCAGGATATGCTGGCAAGTGGCAGCATTACAGCCGGAACTCCTGTAG
Organism: Microcaldota archaeon; assembly: GCA_026396385.1. Classification (GTDB taxonomy): domain Archaea; phylum Micrarchaeota; class Micrarchaeia; order Burarchaeales; family Fermentimicrarchaeaceae; genus Fermentimicrarchaeum. Next base: position 5,528 of record JAPLWV010000037.1, read on the forward strand.
TGCATGTCACATCACAACTCAGCCCAATCTACAGGCAGAACTTCCTTACGACTAACATAACCGCCTACCTGAGATTCGACTATACGTTCCAAATAAGCAGCGTTGCGGACGCTAGCTGCGGACCTCCCGGAGGAACTCCAGCTAACTTCGGCATAAACAAGCAACTCAATGTAACTGCCTACAGCAACGATTTGACCAAACTCGTGGAGGGTGGTGGACAGTACTTCGCCCTTACAAGACCAGACTATCCTGAACCTCCGCCCAATCCCCCCGACACTCTTCCGTACCTAACATATAATTACTTGAGTAACAGGTTCTTCTACAAGCACTACCCGCTTATTCAAAATGTTAGTGAGCTCATGGGAGGTAGTGCATATAAAGTCTGGATGATCAACGCAAGCACCAGAAAGACATTTCAGACAATCGAGAACGGATATTATCTATACCAGTACATCGCCACCACACCAACTATCACTGACGTGGGACCTCAGGGTCCAATATACAACCCCCAAGGAAACTGGACCGGTGGAGTTTGGAGCGGTGATGTTGATGCACCCCAATACCTCAACCCCGCCGTAATCTCACCCCCATTCCCACAGGGAACCGTGCCACTCAACAACACTATGAACTGGACTTATCCCTTTAAATATAACTTCAGCCCAGTGACGCTACAACCAAACCCACTTCCTTTCACCCCGCAGGATGCTCCCCCTGGTGTCGATTATGCATACTCAGCAGCCACAAACGTTTCCATGGTACAGGTCACCATAGTGTGCAACACATCAGGAGGTGCACAAGAGGTCTACACAAGCACTATCACCAACGCCACTCCTTACACGCAACTTGGCTCAGGCTCATGCCGCACTATAACCGGAATATCTATAGCGGGTGCATCTGCCGAGGCATATGTCTTCATACGGCCCTTGGCCCTGCCGGAGTATAACGGCATATGTTTCGAATCCATATCAGGTTTAAATAAATCGCTGTGCGCATCGACCAGAGCCTGGTTCAGAGATAATATATATCCAAATACTGTAGTCCCGCACTCGAGCCTTGAGAAGGATATACCAATCCCAACAAGATACCCGCTTATAGGAGAGCCATTCTCACCGTATCCTTCCTCTCTCTTTATTTTACCTGTCCATATGAGCGGTCCAACAACCCTGACAATCAACGGAATAAACAGCACTATAAACTATACTGATCCTACTAACCAAAGCCTAATACGGGGAACCGCTGACTTCACAGGAGTGCGGCTCCCCAATCCTCTTCCGTTGAGAGGACTTGATGTAACTGCACTTTACTTCAGAGCAGATGGCGATCTTACCTTAGGAGTAGATACCACACTTTCTCTCGGTGCAACGATACCCTACCTGGCCAGTAATGGCTGGGTTCAGATTGCTGGCCCTGGTATGCCAACTATCACCGGTGACATTGAGAAAGTCCGTGTGATAACCGGTTGCGAGGATGGTTGCCTGCTTGAGTTCTCAAACGAGTCCAATGGAGCTAACATTACAGGCCAAATCTTCCTCTGGAAAAACGGCTATGCCTATGGCAATGCATCTAGCAATTTATCTATAAAGGATCCCACAGTCACCTCCATGCCACGTAGGGGACCAGTCCAGGTAGTCCCTACTGACCCAAGGAACAGAGACTTCATGGAGATAAGCTTCATAAGCGGGACGGGTTACCTTGGTGACTCATTTGAAGTTTATGTTGACCCCGAACTCATACTCAGCATAGACAACCTCACTGCAGGAAACTGCACTGGCTGCGCAACTGACTCCGAATGCCCTGGCGGGGTATGCAACGGTGGCGAATGTGAGTTCCCCAATGTTCCAAAATGCAGGATAGCAGAGCATCCGACAGGACCCCCTTGCCAAGAATCTTTCGTATGCCCGAGAATAGAGCTCTCTTCTCTGAATGAGTCCTTAGAGGTATACCCATTTGATAAGTCCCATGCTGCAAAACCTACGCAAGTGACTGTTGTGGGAACTGGTATCACCCCCGCCTTAAACTTGATAAAGGGTACTAATACGCTCACCGGTGCTCCAGGACCAGGAAGCTCGGAAAGCCTTGGTGGACCTTTCAGCGATGTATACATTGTTGAAGTCACGAATGCAGTAAAAGGAGAGACGCTTATATTCCAGACTGCAACAACCCACACCGAGGTTGCCAGGTTGTACATCCCAACCGAAAACTATATTACAAAATCATCCATAGGGACAATACTGCCCAATCCAAGGAGGCTTAGGATAGGCGCCAACTCTACTGCTGGCAGTACGGTACACTACACAATAAAAGGCACAACTGGCAACACGAATCTAGTGACGGAGAGCTTAGTTGGAACCTTTGAAGCTGTCTGCCCCCTAACTGGACCCTCGATAGTCAAACCAGACATCTTGCTCCAAGACTGTAAGTTCCTATTCGACCCGATATCAAGTCCGCAGTCTGCAGGGAGCGCGTTCAACATCAAAATAACTGCCGTTCCATGGGACTGGTATCCGCCTGTGGATACTCTCGTATATCCTTCTGCCTCCCAAGAAGAGCACAAAGATTTGTGCGGCGGGACAGCATTAGACCTAATTGGGGAGCCGGATACTGCGGGGACTTGCTTTAACTCTACATCTGGATCTTCAGGGTATGTGGAAGAGGATAAACTCACATATCCCTTCTTCCAAGATAGCAACAGAGTTGAAACTACCTGGACTTGCGGCGGAACACCTAAGGAAAATATAATCGGAGATCCAGATTACAATGGCGTTTGCACTAGTACTCACTGCGACTTCTGGGGCGAACAGGCGAGCCGAGTTATTGTAAAATCGGATACTCCATTCGACGCCAGTGGGCTCAACATCACGCTAAGAGCTTATTTTTATGAGGACACCTGGCCTGCTTGTTGGGGGGCTGGTGCACAGCCACTTGACGTCAAAATGTCAAACAACTCCGGCTGCCTCACAGCTGATACCGAGGCGGACTGGGGCAATATGATTACATACAGTGGAACATTCACGCCATCGACTGATGGCAACTGGCATGATTATATCCTGAATCTCGGGCCGGGTTACACTGACATATACTGCGTAGGAATCTCAGGACAAGAGGAATGTATCGGAGGTGGGGGCTGCCATGAACGCTATCATATCGATGCAATTGGGGCAATCAACGATTCATGGGTATCCACGGCTACACTCATACCTGGTAGCTTCGTAGCAATAGACCTCACTACCCCGCTCAATATTACCGGGTTCAACATCACAGCTATGAACACCACCCCGCTAAATCTCAGCCTTCCATTCAATATCTACATGTCAGACGACCCCAACTGCTTCACAGGAAACTTGACTGTCGATTCCTCACCTGCCCACTGGCCATGGTTAATTCCCATTTCTCTTCAAGCGACAGGCAGCTGGCAGTATAACGTGGTTAAGAACATCGGCCTATTCCAGAATGTAAGTTGCTTGGCATTTGACAGTCCAGATCCCGGAGTTAACTGGCATATTGATTCAGTTGCGGTATTCCATAGGCCACCTGCTGTTCTGCCGGTCTCGTCCTGCACTCAATTCCAAGGTAATGTCACAATCTGGGATTCAGATAGCATGTGCCCAGATACAGCTGGCCCGTTCATCAATGGAGTTTGGAGCGGCGATGTTATTGTGCCAACCTCTGTGATGCCTGATGCGATATCCGCGAGCAACCCTGGAACGGCATACGGCGGAACGAGCAACCAATTCGACGTGTTTCCAGTCACAGGCCTATCGATTGTTTCGTTCAACACAACACAGAAATTCACCCATGTGCTTTCAATAAAAATAGAAAACGCAGATGTGAATGAGAACTTCAACATCACTACGATACCTCTCGCCGGTGATTATCTCCTCCCTGGGATGGATTCTAAACCGGAGCAGATAGGCATAATCCAAGTTGTCCCTAACGATTTTGTCCTGGGCTTCCACCAGAATATCTCAGGCACATACATCTACTCACAGAGCGACTCAGTGGAGGTGAACATACCCGACAACAGATCGCTAGGCCTACACAACTTCACTTTCCCATTCTACGACAGGTTCAACAACACATTCCTGACCAACTACACAATATGGCTTAGGCAACCCACGGCAACAATACTCGATATCCAGACTTCCAGAGATCCATCAAATATCAACCTGACGAACGTATACGTGACAGCTCAGCTGTTATTCCAGAGGTATGACAAGCCTGCTGAGAAGCCAAGCATACCTCTGCCAAACCAGCAGATTGAGATATATGTGCAGAACTCCAGCACAACTGCATACGCCGCATGCGACCCAGCTGTTCCCGCTCATTGTCCGATTTCACCAGAGATAAGCAACTGCAGCTGCCCAGACTGGATTGACGACCCAGCTCACCCAGGTGAGTGCATAGCCAACCCCAACTGCAACCAGTATGGGCTGGTAGCCAACCTAACAACAAATGCAAGTGGGCAGATCAGCACAAGCTTCCAGATATATGGTTTCGGGAGAAGGCTCGCCTTTGCAGTATTCCAGGGAACAAATATCTATGCTCCTTCAATCGACATAAAACCCTTCTATGCCGGAGGAGTCTCAATAGGCATGGGCAGCTTCAGCATGCTCGAGCCAATACTGGTGATAACAGTATCCCTTGCGCTACTCACTTTTGAGCGAAAGTTTAATAAGCAAAAAAAGAAGAATATATAGCGATGGAGCAACGAATACGTTTAGCCCATATCCTATTCATTCTTCTGCCCGTATTCCTACTCGCCAGTCCCGTCTCTGCCAGCATGGGTGACATAAGCATATGCTTCCCATTCTTCCTGCTCCTCGCAGCTCTCATGGCTGCAATGCTGGCGCAGGGCAAAAGCCCCCTGGTCGGTTTTGACATATCCACAACAAGGCCGCCTGCAGAAGTAAGGTCCACCTCCTACCAATTCAAAACCTTCACTTCAGGAGGTTATGATACTGAAGCAAAGTTGAGGAGCGCGGCGGGAGGAGGCAGTATAATAACGAGAGGGATTGGCTGGGCCGCGGCGAAAGCCACTGGCAATAAGGAAGGATTTGCAAAGACGATGTCAGAGAGAGGCGCCCTGTATGCTATTACTTCGCGTCCTGGCTCGAGAGCGCAGGCAGTAGTAAAAAGGCTGGGAAAAGTGACGAGCAAGGTTCCAATTCCCGGTCTGAGATGGGTTGGTGTCAAAAAAGGTTTTGTAAGAGGTAAAATTACGCATAAAGGTGAACTGGCAGCTCAAACTGGGATACTGGGAGGAGGTTTTATAGCTCATTTTGAAAAGAGTATACAATCCGAGGAGCAGAAGCTGAAGGATTCTCAGAAAAAGGTCATCGATCTAAAAACTCAGCTTGAGAAGCTTGGTAAGGGCAAGACAAAGAACGCGAATAAAAAGATATTGAAGAAGGAACTAACCAAGGCGCAAAAAGAGTATAACGATTACAAAAAATCGCAAGCTGCTCAGATCCAAATCTTGAAAAGTGCAAAAATAAATATGGAGGCTTATCACAAGTCTCTTGTCGACAGTGCTGGAGTCAAGGCAATTCTAAAGGGGCCGCTATACCCAATCGCACTCGCTTTGGGTGGTACAGCCACAGGTTTTACGCTTTCCGCGAAAGCTGCAAAGCGCAAAGTGGAAAAACAGGTTGTAGGTTCAAAGATTAAAAAACAAGAAGAAGAGTTCAAAAAAATAGCATCAAAATCAAAATTAGGAAAGGGAGATAATAAAAAATTTCAAGATTATATAGCTAATAAAACATATTTAACTGGCAAGAGTTCAAAAAAAGGGTATATCTCACAGCCCGAAGTAGAAAATGATTTCAAAAGACTTGCAAAACAAGCTGGGTTAAGCGATATTCAGACAGCGGAGTTCATACGTCTGAATAGACGCTATTCGCAGCTGAGCAAACCAAGTGGTCTCAGCGAAATAGTCGGGTATAAACAGTCTGATATCAACCGACTTAAGAAAGAAATCAAGGAACTGGAACTCGAAAAAAAATCTGCAACTAAGGGATTAACCGAACAAAAGCAAAAAGAACTGGACAAAAAGAAAAAAGAATTTGAAGATATAAAAGACAGAGGGATAAAGGGTTTTGCAAAGGCATCTGCTAAAATTTGGTTGTATAACATCATGTGGGTCCTTCCGAGCCAATTTCTCCCTTACCAGCGAGCAAGAGGATTTTGGAAGAAACATGTAGAAAAACCCGATCTTGCACTGAAAGCACGCAATGCGAATGATAGCATAATCCTCATGAAGCAATTATTGAACGATATTAAAGACCCATCGACATCGAGGCAGGACAAGTTAACGATGTTGAAGAAGGCAGCCGGAATAGAGAAGCAGCTTACGAAAGAGACCAGAGGCTCTATGCGAATCAGTGATATGCCGGGCATAAGGAAGGTGCTCCTTACAATAGATGGCACGCGTGCCCTTACAACTGATAGCGGTGTGAGAGACTCCCAGGGTCCTCTCGGATATCTGAAAGATCAAAAGGAGCTGAATGAGAGGCATAAGCAGATAAAGAAAGACATTGCCGAACTTACCAAATCTTATAAAAAGAAGGGAAGTAAAATAAATCCCGAAAAAGAGGAAAAGTTGGTTGCTAATCTTAAACTATTGTCTAATAAACTGTTTCCTGAAGAGAAACTTAATGAGAAAGTCCTCGGCATGCCGGCAGAGTTCAACAGGATCGATAATAAACTTAACAAGGAATACGTTAGAAAGAAGCTGGTTGCCCTAATTTATGAGGGTAAGGAGGGTGAAATCTCGCTTAGTAAATTGAAAGCAGAAAAGAAGAAACTTGAAAAAGAAAATCCCAGTTCCGATGAACTCAAAAAAATTAAAAATGAGATAAAGCGGCGTGAGGGTTACTTTAAGAATCCGACAGAATTCATCAATAGCAGGATTAACGAACTTGAAAATACAAATAAAGAACTCGACCGCGATAAGGTGTTCGACCAGTCCGGCAAGATAAGGAAAAATGAAGACGAGATAAAACTCCTTGGGAAGATTAAGGAAGATAAAGGACCTCTATCCAAGCGCTACATAGACCGAGCCCGCAACTGGATGCTAAGCAAAGATTTTAAGGAGGAGCTTGATACCCCTGTGATACGCGCTAACGAAAGAGGAGGCAATATCGCTTATGTCAGGTTACACGATAAGTGGAAGAAATTAACGGAGGATAGCAAGGGCAAGGTAGGACTTACATCGACTCCAGTCAACCTCATGCTTTTTGGACTAGATGGAATGGAGAAAATGCAGAAAGTCAGGGAAATGGCTTCCATGTGGGAAAACCAGCTTGCTCCAATGCTTCGCGATATAGAAAAAGACAAGGCCCAGATGGATAAGCTCAAGAAGCTTATTGAACTTAGTAATCTTGATAAAGAAGAGGAAAAGCAACGTTCTAAACGAAGGCTTAGGAATTTGCTCTTCAAGCATCCAGGATTGGAAAATAAGGCTTTAAGAAAAAACGCGGAAGTTGAACTGCAAAAATTACAAAAACGGATGGATGAAACAGCAGTTTTCTTCCTAGCAAACCAGGCACAGCAGGCATATAGGCAGAGAGAAGCGTTGAGGGAGGGCACAGCCGATCTAGAAATTAATGTAAAGGGAAAAACAGAGAAGCTTGGTACTATAAAGGCAAAAATAGAGAAGCTTGATAAAGAAATTGAAAAGAGCAGGGAAAAGAGGGAACTGCTTAACCTGAAGATGGAGAAGCTGGAAAAAGGCAGCAGGGAATACAAAAAACTGGAAGAGGAATCTTCGGAGTTCAAGAAGGATGAGGAGAACAAACTAAAAAAGAAAGGGGTATTAAATAAATCAATTGAAGATAAGGGAACTGAAATAAATAATCTCTTAAATGACCTGCGGGAGAAAACAGAGGTTAAAATTGGGGGAGAAGAAATATACAAGAAAAGGGAAAGGATTAAGAGGGAACTGCTTGCATTGGAACTTAAGCCAGATATAGTACCGAATCCTTATCTGGTGCGTCTTATAGACGACTATAAAGCGACAGATAAAGATACCGAGAGGAGAAATGAGACAAAACTAGACGTAGTTACCTCCGAGTTGGACGAGTTTCGTAAAACTACAGGAAGGACTGCTACTATAAAAGATATAGAATATCTTATAGCACTCAAAAAAGCGAAAATTGAAGAAATACTTAAAGATGAAAAGATGTCCGAGGCCAAAAAGAAAGGAGAGGTTGCTAGCTTTGGTCCGATCATAGAGGGCTTAGAGGAACTTAGGGATTACCACAAAAATCCTGAGTACAGGAAAGATCTCAAGGAAGTCAAAAATGAGTTCAATAGACAATGGAATAACCGTAAAACCGTAAATGCTGCAGACCGGGTTCAAGAAAAGATGAAGGAGGTTGGGGATTACAGATGGGGCAAGGAGACAGGGCTGTACAGAGACAGATTCGAATTAGCCGCATTAACAGACCAAACTGCTCAAAAAGAATATGAGCTCACGAGCATTCCTTTGAAGGAGCGGATTCAGAGAGATTCAGAAGTTCTTGAGTCAATACTATACCTGGCGAATCTTGAGTTCAGCCGGGTTATAGATGTGGGAACAGGTTACAAATACGACCGTGAGTTGGTAGCTGAGATCAAAAACATGCGCGCATCATGCAAAGACTATGCAAAAGTTGAGTCAAAACTACTTGACGCCAGGATACAAATTACAGACAAGGAGGGGAAACAGGGAGAGAGAGCCGCCGGCTGGATCGCTGAACGCCTCAAAGAACTCCAAACTCAAAAGGATAATCTAAAGGAAACAATCACCAAATACTCGAAAAATCCGCAAGCGGCTGTCAGCTACGAGGAGCTTAAGAAGAAAGAAGATGAGCTCATTAGAACAGCACACATGCACCAAGCTGCTGAACTACTGCAGAGAGAGCAACACTCAGAAAAATTTGGAGGACTTATGCAGGAGGACACAAGATACTACTTAGACAATCTAAGATTGAAATATGGTGGCGATAGTGCTTTCTGGGATGATGCCAGAGAATGGGCCGGCAAAAATGAAAAGGATGATGCTAAAAGATTCGAGAAACTGATCTATAACGACCACCAGAGAGAACTGCTTGAGAAAAGAAACGAGATAAAGAGCATATCAGATGATATAGACAAGATAAAGAATAAGCCCGAATACCTAAACAACCCGAAACGGCCAATGAGCGAGGAGGATTCTAAGAGCTTGAAAGGTTTACTAGATGAGAGGAAAGCTAAACAGGGAGAACTTAAAGAGATATACCGTGACACAGAGGAAGCAGATGTTGAGAGAAGATTCGGAACTGGTAGATCCGCAGTAGAGCATCTATCAAAATTCGCTGCCCACTACGGTGGCTACGCCATCCTTGCAGCAACTATAGCCTCACCATTCGTCGTCCTTCCAATTGCTGGAGTTGGAGCTGCAGCCGCGGTGACAGCGGGTGGTGCAGGCATCTGGGGTGCTAAGACGTATCTGAGGACAGGAGAAGAGGAGCAGGGCCCGTATAGTGACACAGATAAGATTGCAAAGAATATTATCGCGTGGAGTTCCCACCTTACAGGCAGAGGTTCGGGTTCTTACCCAACTTCTTGGGAACAGGGTTGGGTAAGCCAAACACAGACTACAGAGTACATGACTAGAGGTCTGAGGCTTGATGAGTACGGTAACATTAAGCCTGATAAGTCTAACTTGTATTTGCCTAATGTTGGACTACCCTGGTACGTACGCTTGGCTAAAGCTCCTATGAAGAATATAGGTAGTTCAGCAAGTATCTTCGCCAGAAGGCAAGTATTGAAGCAGGAGCGGTGGCTGGGTGAAGCTGAACTGAAAAGAATGATGGCTGAGAACCCCATGTACATACCTGAGATAGAGAAAAAGACACGGTACCAGTATGTAAAGCCATTCGGTGCATCTGGACCATCCATATTCCCGCAACAGGCATGGAACATGGAAAGGTATAAAGATATTGTGCTGACTGTGCCGTATCAAGAAGAAGCCAAGCACATTTTGGTGTGGAGGCAGCATGCTCCCAACCCCCTTGGAATGCATTTCGACTGGAAGCAGGAAAAAGCTTACAGACCCCGAACCGGTGGAGAATTAATGGCATCCCGAAGTAATCTCAACAGAATGTTAAGCGATATAGACAAGAGTCAGTACAGGATAAAGCAGATGGGAGGGAAAGGATATTAGCTGATTTTTATGGTAAACGAAGAGGCAAAGCGGATTGTCATTGAAAGAAAATTAAGAAGGCTTATACGCACTTCTAATGTTCTTTTGCTAAGGATCCCCCGCAACTTGGTGGACTACCATGAAGTCTCTGAGCTGAAAATACAAAAAATCAAGTTCCAGCTAATGCTAAACTCCCTTCTTGCTGAAGAAGCCAAGGGTGACGGAGAGAAGAAAAAGCTTGAGGATGAGAGAAAGGCGCTGCAAGCCTCTCTTGCAGATGAGCTGAAGAATGGAGTGGGACTAATTGACTGGCTTAAGGAAAGCATGAGGCAGAGGGGCATGAATGACAGAGCCGAGGAGCTTGAGATACTGCGGGATGTGAGGGAGAGCGAGCTGGAGGAGCTAACAGGTTAAAGAAGAAGCAGCAAAGGCGGATTAAAATGAATTACTTCGGCATATTACTGTACTAAATTTTTGATATTTAAATGTTCTTTAAGCAGAGGCTCTTTAGAGAATTCCCATAGCAAAAAAAGAACTGTTTATTCTGCAAAGATTGTAAACAAAGCACTCAGAAAGGTATTTATTCAGGAATGTGCAAAAATTTAATCTAATTATATATCATATGGTGCTGAAAAATGAGCCTTTCACAAACACTCGTTCCTCCGGGAGAGAGGTTGGACTCGCAACAGAAGTTCTTGGAATTATACAAATCTCTTGCAGATACTTGCAAGAAGCTTATCCCTCTTGAGGAGAAAGTGCTCAGCTTCCAAAAGAAGGTCACTGAAGGGCAAATCTCTGTTCTTGAAGCAAAGTTGCTCAAAAAGGACATGGATGAGGTTCTTGCGCTCTACGGCAAGGTGGAGAAGACCTCTGCTGACATAGTTGCCCTCAGGAAGCAGATACCTCCCAATGAGGCTGAGAATGAGGTAAACGCCATTATAAAAACCAAAGCATACATCTTCAAATCTCTCTGCAAGAATCCCGCCGAAGAGAAAGGGCTGAAATTCGCAGACCGGATAATTGAGGAGCATCACAAGGAAGTCCTAGCCAAGCTGGACGAGATGAAGAGAGACATCTCAAAACATTTCCTTGAATGAGTGAAAAATAATCACTTGTCCTTCCACAGTGGAATCACCTCGACAAGCGTGGGCTCTGCCTTCATCGATGTCAGCACTATGCACTGGAACTGCCCGATGTTCCTCAGAGCGGTTCTCACAGCCTCCCTCCTGTAATAGTCAGCACCGCCTGCTATGAGGCTTGCCATGTACTCGCATTCCTGCGGCTCCCGCTGGTAGAAGGCGAATGTGTCCTAATAGAACCAGAGATTGCGGAAAAATAGATGGATAAAAATAAACCAAGAAACTAGCAGGACTAGTCCTCCTCTTCTTCCTCGTCCTCTAGGTCTTCCTCATCCCACTCTTCGTCCTCATCTTCTTCCTCGTCCTCGTCCAAGCAATCACCTCGTGGGGTTGAAATATCGCTTGTTGATTAACTACTGCAAGCTTATATACCTTTCGGCTTTGCAGGCTTTGCTCCAGCTCACCCAGCCCGCCCTGAACTTCTCCCCCTTTCCATTCACTATTTTCATAATTTCCGAAACATTCTTCTCTATGCTACCCTCGCTCCTAATCTCATAAACCTTCCTGTAATTCTCAAGGCTCAGAACTGTGCAGTAATCAAGCAGCTCGCACATGATATTCTCATTTATCTTTTTCTCGGGATAGCCCCTCTTCCTAAGCCTTCTCTCAAGGACATCCGGGTTTGTCCTGCAGACTACCGCAAAATCGCATTTCAGCTTCATCTCGCATGCAAGATGCCCCTCAACAATGCAGTTATTTTTATCTCTCAGAACTCGGTTTGCTTCAAGCTCCAGCTTCCTTATGTTCACAAT